>NZ_JASSPG010000020.1:0-432 GCF_030247125.1 Halomonas sp. LC1
CGCTGACCGTACCTCCAGCACGCACTGGTGGGCCAATCAGTGGCGGCTGATCTTGTCGGGCTTCGCTTATACACTGTTCGAGCGGTTACGGACTTACCTGAAGCACACGCCCTTCGCGCGCATGAGTCCGAGCAACCTGAGGCTCAAGCTCATCAAAGTAGGCGCGATCATCATCCGCAATACGCGTCGAATCCGCGTACTCATGAGTGACAGCTACCCCTATAAAACGGCGCTATCCGATCTCGTCAGGCGGTTGGTGCCGAACTGACTGCTCGGGCTCCCCCGGCCCGACGCAATGGGGGGAAGGGGGAGGTGTGTCTGAACGACGAAAAGTGGTTAAAAAGTAGCCGATGTAAGTCGAGCCAATAGGTGTTAAGCGGTGTTAGAGCCTGAGTGCGGTACTGGCTGAGGTGCTATGAGAAATCCAGGCTA
>NZ_JASSPG010000021.1:0-373 GCF_030247125.1 Halomonas sp. LC1
GATAGTAGAGCAAACGGTTTACGCACGATCCCCTCTTGGGTCTGTAGCTCAGTTGGTTAGAGCGCACCCCTGATAAGGGTGAGGTCGGCAGTTCAAGTCTGCCCAGACCCACCAAATTTTATCGAACACATCATGATCATGTGCTTTGTATAGTCAGACTATGCGGTGCCATGGCATGCCTTGTGAGACATAAAATTACCGAGAGGTCAGTGTGGTCAGATGGGGCCATAGCTCAGCTGGGAGAGCGCCTGCCTTGCACGCAGGAGGTCAGCGGTTCGATCCCGCTTGGCTCCACCATTCTCGACACCGTTTGTTGTTTTGTGACCATTGATAAGTCAGACGCATCAGCGTTGCCTTATCACTGTTCACTGAA
>NZ_JASSPG010000022.1:0-344 GCF_030247125.1 Halomonas sp. LC1
GATGGTGGCAGCACCGCTGTCGGTGATGCCTTCTGGCAGCGCGGTGCCCGCGGCGGTTTCGCCGCTGAGCGTGGCGGTCAGGGTGAACGCTTCTTCGCCTTCAAACACCGCGTCGTCGAGGGTCGGGACACTGATCACGATGCCGCCCAGGGTGCCCGCCGGTACGGTGAAGCTGTAGCTGCCGTTCTCGTTGGCGGTCACGGTGACGGCGGTGCCGCCAATGGTGGCCGTGGGGGTGCCCACGTCGGCGGGGTCGACCTCGCCCAGGTCGAACGTCAGCGTGGTGGCGTTATCCACCGCTTTGTCGAGGCTGACGTTGAAGGTGGCGGTGCCGCCTTCGTTGA
>NZ_JASSPG010000023.1:0-309 GCF_030247125.1 Halomonas sp. LC1
CTTGCCAACCCGGCTTCGAATCCGTAAAGTACGCATCCGCTGCCGGGGACGCCAAGCGTTACCAGCGGTAAATGAGGCTAAAAACCTCTGGTTTGTCAGGAGGTTAGCGCCATCTCGTTATTGATTGGATCGCTCGCTTCACTCGCTGAAAACAGCGGTTGACAAACACCACGGAATGCGTAGAATACGCCTTCCTCGCTAAGGCAACACGGTTCAGGTTATCGAGCCGGCACAGCGAAACAGCTCTTTAACAATTTGATCAGGTAATTCATGTGGGCGCTTGCCGATGAGGGTGAATCATCACCTATC
>NZ_JASSPG010000024.1:0-288 GCF_030247125.1 Halomonas sp. LC1
CCCACTTCCTTGAGCAGCCGGCTGTTCTTGGCGATTCCCACGATGTAGTCGACGTGATGCCGATCGCACCAGTTCAGCATCCGGGGACGACAAAAGTGGCTATCACCTCGTAACACGATGCGGGTATCGGGCCAGTATTGGCGGATAAAGCGTACCAGTAAGGCGAGGATGGCCCAGCTATGGCGGCTGTCGCTGCGGTCACTGGTGCGCAGATAGCTCACCAGTAAGTGGCGCCCACAGAAGACATACAGCGGGAAGTAACAGTGGTGATCGTAATAACGGTTAAAA
>NZ_JASSPG010000025.1:0-279 GCF_030247125.1 Halomonas sp. LC1
TTCACCCTCATCGGCAAGCGCCCACATGAATTACCTGATCAAATTGTTAAAGAGCTGTTTCGCTGTGCCGGCTCGATGACCTGAACCGTGTTGCCTCAGCGAGGAAGGCGTATTCTACGCATTCCGTGGTGTTTGTCAACCGCTGTTTTCAGCGAGTGAAGCGAGCGATCCAATCAATAACGAGATGGCGCTAACTTCCTGACAAACTAGAGGTTTTTGCCTCATTCACCGCTGGTAACGCTTGGCGTCCCCGGCAGCGGATGCGTACTTTACGGATTC
>NZ_JASSPG010000026.1:0-274 GCF_030247125.1 Halomonas sp. LC1
AGCCGACTTCTCCGGGGGCCACATCACGTCGGACGCCGGATTACTCCTGCTTCGTGAAGTCGATAAACACCATCGCCTGACACGCCGCTTGGCCACCGTGCTTCATGATCCCCGTGCACCGGAACAGGTTCGTCATAAGCTCGACACTCTGGTTCGTCAGCGGGTGTTCGGTGTCGCCGCTGGCTATGAAGATTTCAACGACCATGAGGCCCTGCGCTATGATCAGGCCCTCCAGACAGCGCTCGGTGAAGAGGATCCGCTGGCAGGCAAGTCA
>NZ_JASSPG010000027.1:0-258 GCF_030247125.1 Halomonas sp. LC1
TGTGCCCATGATGCTGGTACGCAAGACCCAATGGCAGGTGGGAGGGAAAGTGGCAGAGACGTTTCGCTTTCCGTATCAAGCACACTCCTGGAAATACCCACGCTGGGTGGTGGCCCGTCTGGAAGAAGGCGAGCTGGGCTCTAATCCCCGGTTTATCATCAGTTCCCGTTACGATGACGGCTTCAAGCTTTACTACGAGCAGTACTGTGCCCGGGGTGACATGGAGAACCGGATCAAGGATCAACAACTGAGCCTGTT
>NZ_JASSPG010000003.1:0-383839 GCF_030247125.1 Halomonas sp. LC1
TGTTCGCCGCTGACAACAGTCAATCCAGCTTTGTCAAAGAAGAGCTGGCCCAGAGTGACCGCCCGGAACTCGGCGGTGCCAAGGTCGTCATCTCCGGTGGCCGTGGCATGGGTAACGGCGAGAACTTCAAGCTGCTGGACGGCATTGCCGACAAGCTGGGAGCGGCCATTGGCGCTTCCCGCGCGGCGGTAGACGCGGGCTTTGTACCCAACGACATGCAGGTCGGTCAGACTGGTAAGATCGTCGCGCCTGAGCTTTATATTGCGGTGGGTATTTCAGGTGCGATCCAGCACTTGGCGGGCATGAAAGACTCCAAGGTGATCGTCGCGATCAACAAAGACGACGAAGCGCCGATCTTTCAGGTGGCCGACTATGGCCTGGTGGGAGATCTGTTCGAGATCCTGCCTGAGCTGGAAAGCAAGCTGTAAGTCATTGAACTTGCTGCCTGTCGAAAGCCGACTTCGCCAGAAGTCGGCTTTTTTATTGCGGGCGGGTTCGATAAACTGACAATAGTTGACTAAGGTACTGGGACAAAGATTTGCCGCCGATGGTAAAAAATTGCCGGGGCGGTGGTTGAAAAGGGTGGAGTAAGACCACACCTAATGTAGTGAACGCAACAGAAGCCACTCAAGGAGAAGATAGCATGGCACATACCCTTCCTGAACTGCCGTACGCTTACGATGCTCTCGAGCCGAACATCGACGCGATGACGATGGAAATTCACCACTCTCGCCACCACAACACCTACGTCACCAACCTGAACGGTGCGCTGGAAGGCACCGGTCTAGAAGACGTGCCGGTGGAAGAGCTGGTGGCGAACCTGGATCGCGTACCCGAAGAGAAGCGCCAAGCCGTTATCAACAATGGTGGCGGCCACGCTAACCACTCCATGTTTTGGCAAATGATGTCACCCAACGGTGGCGGTCAGCCGCATGGCGACGTGGCTAAAGCCATCGACGCAGAGCTGGGCGGCCTTGATGCGTTCAAAGACGCCTTCAAAAAAGCCGCGCTGGGCCGTTTCGGCAGCGGCTGGGCATGGTTGTCCGTCACGCCTGAGAAAAAGCTGGTCGTCGAAAATACCCTCAACCAAGATAGCCCGTTGATGCACGGCAACACGCCCGTACTCGGTCTGGACGTTTGGGAGCATGCGTACTACCTGAAGTTCCAGAACAAGCGTCCAGACTACGTGGATGCTTTCTTCAACGTGGTGAACTGGGAAGATGTCGAGCGTCGTTACCAAGCCGCCATCGCCTAATACTCACGCCCTGTGAGGGCGGTGTCAGTTACTGACACCGCTGGAAAGCCGCTCCCTATCAGGGAGCGGTTTTTTTTGTGTCTGGGTATAGCGCTGGGCATGAACTGTCAATAACCTGTGGATGAAAAAATACCATATATGCTTGAATTGATTTTCTCTTGGTCTATATATAGTATGCGTGGTGACTTTTAGAGGGGTAGAGCAAGCGCTGCGCACTACCTGAAAATTGCCGCTATGAAAAGGGAAAATAGCCATGGAAATCCAAATTTATAGCAAGCCTGCCTGTGTACAGTGTACTGCCACCTATCGCGCGCTGGATAAGCAAGGCCTTGATTACACCGTCATCGACATTACCGCCGAAACGGGTGCTCAAGCAGAAGTCGAAGCGCTGGGTTACCGCCAGCTTCCTGTCGTGGTCGTCGGTGAAGAGCACTGGTCGGGCTTCCGTCCGGACCGCATCCAAGCGTTGGCGTAATCGTCACCCATGCACGCTGCTGACGTGGAAGCCGAGCAGGCAGGTACGCTGGTCTATTTTTCCACCAAGTCAGGCAACACCCATCGTTTTATTGAAAAGCTTGGTTTAAGTGCACAGCGGCTGCCGTTACATCGTGAAGCCCCGACGCTACGCATTGAGAAGCCCTACATATTGGTTACCCCCACCTACGGAGGTGGCTCGGCCAATGGGGCTGTGCCAAAGCAGGTTATTCGGTTTTTAAATGACGAGCACAACCGACACCTCTTACGAGGTGTCATTGCTGCTGGTAATACTAATTTTGGTGACGCATACGGTTTGGCGGGGCGAATCATTGCCCAAAAGTGCCAAGTGCCGCTGCTTTATCGTTTTGAATTGTTTGGTACCGATGACGATGTCGCCAAGGTCCGCAAAGGAGTAGAAGAGTTTTGGAAACGTCAAGCTCAGTCTCTAAGAACGTAGCTGCAAAAAACTCGGCAGATCAACGCCCTGCTGCGGGAGCCACCGAGGCGCGCACGCTGGATTACCATGCGCTGAATGCGATGTTGAACCTGTACGGTGCCAACGGCGAACTGCAGTTGGATAAAGACCGCGAAGCGGCGCGCCAGTACTTCTTGCAGCACGTCAATCAGAACACCGTGTTCTTCCACTCCTTGGAAGAGAAGTTGGACTACCTAGTGGAAGAGCAGTACTACGAAGCCGACGTGCTGGCGCAGTACAGCTTTACGTTTGTCAAAGCGCTGTTCGAGCAGGCGTATGCGTACAAATTCCGCTTCCCGAGCTTCTTGGGTGCGTTCAAGTACTACACCAGCTACACGCTCAAAACCTTCGACGGCAAACGTTATCTCGAGCGGTATGAAGACCGGGTCTGCATGGTGGCGCTCACGCTAGCGCGTGGCGATGAAGCGCTGGCCAAGTCGCTGGTCGACGAGATCATCAGCGGCCGCTTCCAGCCTGCGACGCCCACCTTCCTGAACTGTGGTAAGCGCCAGCGGGGCGAGCTGGTCTCTTGCTTCTTGCTGCGTATCGAAGACAACATGGAGTCCATCGGGCGTTCCATCAACTCCGCGCTGCAGCTCTCCAAGCGTGGCGGCGGCGTGGCCTTCCTGCTCAGCAACATTCGCGAATCCGGCGCGCCGATCAAGCGTATCGAGAACCAGTCGTCGGGCATCATTCCGATCATGAAACTGCTGGAAGACGCGTTCTCCTACGCCAACCAGCTAGGTGCGCGTCAAGGTGCCGGAGCGGTCTATCTCAACGCCCACCACCCGGACATTCTGCGCTTTTTGGACACCAAGCGTGAAAACGCGGACGAGAAAATCCGCATCAAAACGCTGTCGCTGGGCGTGACCATTCCCGATATCACGTTCGAGCTGGCCAAGCGCAACGACGATATGTACCTCTTCTCGCCCTACGATGTCGAGCGCGTCTACGGCGTGCCGTTTGGCGACATCAGCGTGACCGAGAAGTACCATGAAATGGTGGCCGACGCGCGCATTCGCAAGCACAAGATCAATGCTCGCGCCTTCTTCCAAACCCTGGCCGAGCTGCAGTTCGAGTCTGGCTACCCGTACATCATGTTCGAAGATACGGTCAACCGCGCCAACCCGATTGCGGGCCGTATCAACATGAGTAACCTGTGCTCCGAGATTCTGCAGGTCAATACGCCGACCGAGTACGACGACGACTTGGGCTATCGTCAGGTAGGGCAAGATATCTCGTGTAACCTCGGCTCGATGAACATCGCCAAGGTGATGGATTCCGGTGATATCGGCACCAGCGTCGAGATCGCCATTCGCGGCCTGACCGCCGTGTCTGAAATGAGTAATCTGCGCAGCGTTCCCTCCATCGCCGAGGGTAATGCCAAATCGCGCGCCATCGGTCTTGGCCAGATGAACCTGCACGGCTTCCTGGCTCGCGAGCATATTTATTACGGCTCAGAAGAAGGGTTGGACTTCACGAACCTGTACTTCTACTGCGTTGCGTTCCATGCCATTCGTGCGTCGAACCAGTTGGCCATCGAACACGGTGAGACCTTTGCCGGGTTCGCAGACTCCACCTATGCATCGGGTACGTTCTTCGATAAGTACACCGACCAGGCGTGGCTGCCGCGTACCGAGAAAGTCCGTCACCTTTTCGAGCGCAGCGGCATTGCACTGCCCACGCAAGACGATTGGCAAACGCTGAAAGCCTCTGTGATGGCGCATGGCCTGTACAACCGTAACCTGCAAGCGGTACCGCCAACGGGGTCTATCTCGTACATCAACCACTCCACGTCGAGCATTCACCCGGTGGCAGCGAAAATCGAAATTCGCAAAGAGGGCAAGCTGGGTCGCGTTTATTATCCGGCCCCGTTCTTGAACGAGGCGAACTTCGATTACTTCCAGGATGCCTACGAGATCGGCCCTGAAAAAATCATCGATACCTATGCAGAAGCGTCCAAGCACGTGGACCAAGGCCTCTCGTTGACGCTGTTCTTCCCGGATACGGCCACCACGCGGGATATCAACAAAGCGCAAATTTACGCTTGGCGTAAAGGTATCAAAACGCTTTATTACATCCGCCTACGCCAAAGTGCCCTGGAAGGCACCGAGGTAGAAGGCTGCGTCTCCTGCACGCTGTGATCGGGTAACGCTTTTAAGATGATGTTTGTGAGAGAACGCTGATGACCATAATGCAACGTTTGTCGCGAGTGAATGCGATCAACTGGAACCGCCTTCAGGACGATAAAGACCTCGAGGTGTGGAACCGCCTGACCAGCAACTTCTGGTTGCCAGAAAAAGTACCGCTCTCCAACGACATCCAGTCGTGGAACACGCTGACACAGCAGGAAAAACAGCTCACCATTCGCGTGTTTACCGGTTTGACGCTGTTGGACACCATTCAAAGCAGCGTGGGCGCCCCCGTGCTGATGGATGACGCTCGCACTCCCCATGAAGAAGCGGTATACACCAATATCGCTTTCATGGAATCGGTGCATGCGCGCTCTTACAGCTCGATTTTCTCGACGCTGTGTGCCACGCGGGATGTAGACGATGCCTTCCGCTGGAGCGAAGAGAATCCGACGCTGCAGATGAAGTCAGAGCTGATTTTGAATCGCTATCGCTCTGACGATCCGCTAATGCGTAAGGTAGCGAGCGTCTTCTTGGAGTCGTTCCTGTTCTACTCGGGCTTCTACCTGCCCATGTACTGGTCCAGTCACGCCAAACTGACCAACACCGCTGACCTGATTCGTTTGATCATTCGTGATGAAGCGGTACACGGCTACTATGTGGGCTACAAGTTCCAGCAGGCACTGGCAGAAGAGACGCCCGAGCGTCAGCAGGAAGTCAAAGATTACGCCTACGAGCTGCTGCTGGAGCTGTACGACAACGAAGTTCGCTACACCGAGTCGCTGTATGATGAAGTGGGGCTCTCGGAAGACGTGAAGAAATTCCTTCACTACAACGCCAACAAAGCCCTGATGAACCTGGGCTTTGAGCCGCTGTTCCCCAGCAGCGTGACGGACGTCGACCCAACGATCATGGCCGCGCTCTCTCCCAGCGCGGATGAGAACCACGACTTCTTCTCCGGGTCGGGCTCCTCCTATGTCATTGGTAAAGCCGTCGCCACCGAAGACGACGACTGGGCGTTTTGAGGGTCGTGTTGTGATGCCCGCTACGGGAGCCGAAGGCTCCCGTTTTTTATGCCTGCCGTTCGAGTTACTGTCAGTGAATGTTAATGATAAATATTGTCATTAATTTTATTAGTGGTACGCTATGCGCTGCACGCGTTAAACGCAAATCGTTCTTATACCTAATGAGTTTTAGCGCGCCGAGGTTGATGGCGCGCTGAGCAGTGACGGAGACATAACGTGCTGAACAGGCCTTTCTTTGCCTTGCGTGGATGTTGCCTAGCGGGCGTGCTAGTCAGCGGTACGCTCATGGCAAGTGATGAGACGATGGATCAAGCGGCCCAAAGTGTCGAGGCCCAGCAAGCCCAGTCTGAGTTGCAACAGCAAATCGATAGTGCGGATGAAGCCACACGGTCCGCCATTGAAGAGCTGCGTCGCCTGGAGCGGGAAACCCGTCAGATGGAAGCTGCTAACGCCACGCTCAGTAGCCGCTTGGCCAGTGAGGCCGAACGCCAGCAACGCTTGAATCAAGCGCTGGATACGTTGAGCGATACCCGCGCAGCGCTGCCCATGATCGAACAGGACATGACCGAACAGCTTACCCGTTGGATCGAGTCAGACCTGCCTTTTTTGACCGATGAGCGCCTCGCCCGAGTGGCGTCAGCGGGTAGTCCCGAAGCGGGTAGCGCCGAACGTATTGCAAGCCTAATCGAAGCCTGGCGGGCGGAGCTCGCCTATGGGCGCGAGGTCGATAGCTGGCGTGGTCGTTTGGAAATAGCGGGTGCTTCCCCCAGGGAAGTGGAGTACCTGAGGATTGGCCGTATTGGCTTTTACTACGTGACGCCCGATGGCCGCGAAGGAGGGGTCTGGGATAAAGAAGAGGGGACGTGGCTCGCGCTCGACGAGGCTGCTCGCCGCCAGGTGCGTAACGGACTGCGGATTGCGGCCGACCAGCGCACCCCAGAACTTCTACAGCTCCCACTCTCGATCACGGCTAACGACCAAGGAGCGCAGCCATGAGTCTGTTTTCTCGCCCCAAGGTCTGGTTCTGCCTCACGCTGCTGGTCAGCGCGTTGAGCAGCAACGTTGGCATGGCCCAAAGCGACGATGTCGGCTCGTTAAGAGAGGCTCGCGAGGCTGCCCAAGCGCGTGATCAAGCGCGTCTTCAATCTTTCTTGGACGATCAAGGCGCGTTAGAGGCCGCTTTGCAAGAGGCGCGTGATGCCCACTCGGCTGCCGAAGAGCAGCAGGCTGCGCTCGAAGCGCAGCAGGACGAGCAGAACGAGCAGGCGCAGGCACTTGCTCAGCGCCAAGAGGAGCAGGGCGAGGCATTGACGGCGCTATTGGCAGATCTAACGCGTCACAGTGAAGAACTTCGCAACGAGCTGGGAGGGGATAGCTGGCTAACGCTCGAAGCCGATGCGTTGCCACCGCGTTTAAACGATGTCGACGTGTTGGAGCGTCCGCACATTGAGGCTGTCGTCGATCGTTTGGCGGCTCTCACCATGGACACGGGCCGTGCCGAGCGCTTGGAATTGCCTGTCGCGGATGCCAGCGGCGACATAGCGCCGCGCAGCGTCGTTCGACTGGGTGATTTTGCCGCTTTCACCGAGTCTGCGCTGCTGCGGCAAGGGCAAGATGAGGAGGGCGCCCTCGCCGAAATGCCGCGTACCCCGTCAGCGGTCAGCGAGCTTCTGGCGGCGTATCATCAGGGAGAGAGCCGTGCGTTTGCCATCGACCCCACCCAAGGCAGCGTGCTGGAGGCACTGGCTCAACAGCCTTCGCTGTGGGAGCGTTTTCAGCAGGGTGGCTATGTCGGTTACGTGGTCGTCCTGCTAGGTGGCATCGGCCTGCTGGTCGCTTTGGCGCAGTACCTGTATCTGTTGTTGGTTAGCGCACGCGTACGTCGTCAGCGACAAGCCCTGGATCAGCCCAGTGCCGATAATCCTCTGGGGCGTGTTCTACAGCGCTTCAAGGAGATGGACAAACATCAAACCCCGGAGGCGCTGGAAGCGCGGTTGGATGAAGCGGTACTCGCCGAGCTGCCTAAAATCGAGCGTGGTCAGCCCATCGTCAAGCTGCTAGCCGCCATTGCACCGCTGCTGGGCCTATTGGGCACCGTGACGGGCATGATCGTAACGTTCCAAGCCATCACGGTATTTGGCACGGGCGACCCGCAGTTAATGGCGGGGGGGATCAGTCAGGCGCTGGTCACGACGGTACTGGGTTTGGTGACGGCGGTACCGCTGCTGTTTGCCCAAACGGCGCTGTCTAGCCGTAGTCGTTTCATTACTCAGGTGATCGAAGGTGAGTCAAGCGCCACGCTGGCAGATCACTTGGAAGCGCAATCGACGGCCCATGCTCGCACGGTGACCTAGTATGCCTACGTTACCCCTTTGGCTGGCGCCCGTTGAGCGGCTGCTCGATGCAGGTGGTGCCGTACTCGTAGTGCTAGCGCTGGTGGCCGTGGTGGTGTTCGCCATGGCGATCGAGCGGTGGTGGTATTACCGCTTTAGCTGGCGGCGATCACGCCATGAGCTGGTGCGCCGCTGGGCGGCGCGCAGCGACCACCGCAGTTGGAGCGCGCGCACGCTACGCCATGTGTGGAGTGCTGCGCTGGTTGCCAAGCTGCGCCAGCCGCTGCCGTGGATCAAGCTACTCGTGGCGCTTTGCCCACTACTCGGGTTGTTGGGGACGGTCACGGGCATGATTGCCGTTTTCGATAGCCTTTCGATGAGCGATACCCATCAAGCTCGAGCCATGGCCGATGGCGTTGCCCGGGCAACGCTGCCCACGCTGACGGGCATGGCCATTGCGGTGGTGGGTATGCTGTTTATTAGCCGTTTAGAGCACGTTATTCGCCGCGAAGACCAGCGTCTGCATGACCGCTTAGCGCGTGCCTTGGAGGAGAGTGATGCGTAGACGCCGTTCCATAGAGGCTGCTGACGATAGCAACGAGGTGAACCTGACGCCGATGTTGGACGTGGTGTTCATCATGCTGATCTTCTTTATCGTCACGACCAGCTTTATCAAAGAGAGCGGAGTGGAGATCGATCGCCCTGAGGCGTCGGCCGCCACCCCGCGCCCCGATGCCCAAGTGTTGGTTGCCGTCACGCCGGAAGGGGCGGTTTGGGTGGATGGCCAGCCCGTGGACGTTCACCGCGTTGGGCAGCAGGTGGCTGGAATGCTGAGCGGTGAGGGCTCGGTGGTCATTCAGGCCGACCGAGAGTCCACGACCGGCGTGTTGATCGAGGTCATGGACCGTCTTCAGCAGGCGGGTGTCGAGCAGGTCGCCGTGGCAGCGAGTCGGAGTGGGCCATGATGCGGCATGTGTTATCGATGCTAGGCGGTATTGCCCTGGCCATCGGGCTCTTCTGGATGCTAGCGCTACTGGTAGCTCCTCCAGAGCAGCAGGTGGACGAGCCCATCATGTCGATGTCAATGACGATGGTGGAAGCGCCGGAGGTGGCGCCCAAACAGGAGACATCCCCCCCGGCGCCTGCACAAGCCGCTCCCCCGCCACCGCCCATGCCGACGCCAGCCCCTGCGCCGGTCGCCACTAGCGCGATTACGCTGCCAGACGTGGAGCTACCCGACGCGCCGGTAGAGCCCGTCGAGTTGGAAAGCGAGCTGCCGGAGCTGACCGAGGTGCGCCCTGAGCCTACACCGCAGCCCCAGCCAGCACCTGAGCCTGCGCCGGAACCCGCCCCCGAACCTACGGAAACGGCGGCCCCGTCTCCTGAGCCTGCCACTGCGCAGCGGGAAGCGGCCCCGGCGGCAGAGCCTGCGCCCTCGAACGAGCCGGTGAGTGTGGGGCAAGTAGCTCCGACGAGTCGCGTCAATCCGTCTTATCCGCCTCGTGCACAGCGCCGCGGTATGGAGGGATTCGTGGAGGTGGAATTCGTCATCCAGCGTAATGGAAGTGTCGATGGAAGCTCCATTCGAGTGACCAATGCCCAGCCTCGCCGGGTGTTCGAAGACGCCGCACGAGAAGCGATTGCGCGCTGGCAGTTCGAGCCCAGTCAGCAGTTACGTCGCGCCACCCAGCGTATTGAGTTCCAGTTAAGGTAGCGGTGACATGTCGCGAAGAAAAAATCCGTCAAGCAGCCCTATCGTTGTCGCTCACCGTCAACGTACGATGCCGCAATGGATGGGCGTCATACTACTGAGCGTGCTGAGTATCACCGCGACGGCCAATGAGCCGCTGCCGGGTGACATGATTCAAGACCTGAATCGGCTTCAGAGCCAGTTGGCCAGCCAGCCAAGCGGTTCTGCTGACCCTGATGTGCTAAGCCGTATCATCACCCATGCGCGGGCTCAGTCAGAGCGGCTTTCGGGCGGTAATCGCGCGGATCAATGGGCGAGCGCGCTTTATCATCAGCTAGCCGCCAGTGCGCTGGTGCGCCAGGGCGATCCTCTTGCTGCTGCCGATGAGCTGGCCAGCGCCCGCCAACGGCCTAGCGTTCCCGATAGCCAGCTGCGTCGCTGGCTGCGGGACGAAGCGTCGCTACGCCGCGCTGCAGGCGAACGAGATCGGGCCATTACCCTGTATGAACAGTGGCTATCCGAGTCGTCGGGCAGTGATCGCTACGCGGACACGGCTTGGCAGCTCGTGCGTCTGTTGGCAGAAGAGGAGCGCTGGGAGCAGGCCATGGAGTGGCTGGCGCCGCTGCTTGAACAAGGGGAGTTGACAGCTGACCAGCAAACGCTCACCAATGTCGTGCTCCGAAACACAGGGGATAACGCACAGGCGTTGAGCTGGCTGTTGGACGGGTTGAATGCCGACAGCGACCCCGATGCATGGCGCCAGGCCGCCGGACTTGCCCAGCAGGCAGGCCAGATAGGTGTGGCCGCCGCCGTTTGGGAAGCAGCCTGGCAGTTGGGTAAGTTTTCTACGCCAGAGGAACGCCGCACCCTGATCGAGCTGCATATGGCCGGAGGGACGCCTGCACGCGCTGCCGAGCATTTAGAGGCGGCTCTACGGGCGGGCACGCTTCCCCGCGATGAAGCCACGCTTCGCTTGCGCGCCACGGCTTGGCAACAGGCCAAGGATGTCGACAAGGCGCTCGAGGCGTGGCGAGAGTTGGCAACGTTGACTGATTCAGCAAGCGATTGGCGGCAGTACGGCCAGCTAGCCTATGGGTGGGGAGAGGATCGCCAAGCCGAAGCTGCGCTGACCCAAGCGGCCAATTTAGGGGATGCTCAAGCAGAGCAGTGGCTCGCGTACTTCGAATGATGTCTGCCTAAGCCGTCGCTCTAAGTGGCTCGACTGCCTTGCTCTCAAGACCTTGCTAGGTTTGAACAGCCATCGTCGTATCTTAAAGCGGGCGCCGGTGGTGAGCCTCCGGCGCTTGCAGCGTCATGGACGGAGTGTGACTGAAAAGTCGCTCCAGGTGGGGGCGTGGTCCGATGGGCGCTCCATGGCCCGCAGCGGATAGTCGATACCCGCATCGGTCACGCAGTCGGCCAAGGGCTTTGAAACTAGGATGTAGTCGATGCGAAGACCGCGCTTCGGCTCTCGGTCAAAGCCTTTTGAGCGATAGTCGAACCAGCTAAACCACTCGTCATTTTGCGGGTGGCACAGACGGTAGCTGTCGCTCAGCCCCCACGCTTTGATGCCTTCCAGCCATTCGCGCTCGATGGGCTGGAAGCTGGTTTTGCCCTCCCGCAGCCAGCGCTTCCGGTTGGCCTCGCCTATGCCGATGTCCTGATCTTCAGGTGAGATATTGAAATCACCCATGACCGCCAGTCGCTCTTCGGGAGCGTGCTGAGTATTGAGCAGGTTGGCGAGCTGTTGATAAAAGCGCGCTTTGTGCGGAAACTTGGTAGGGTGATCGACGCTTTCGCCTTGAGGGAAGTAGCCGTTCCATACCGTGACCGGCTCGCCGTCTTCCGCGAGCAACTTGACGCCAATCATGCGCCGCTGGGCATCGTCGTCGTCATCGGGAAAGCCGTAAAACACCGCTTGCGGCTGTTGGCGGCACAGCAGTGCAACGCCGTAATGGCCTTTTTGGCCATAGTAAAAAACGTGATAGCCCATGGCTTCTACGTCGGCCACGGGGAATTCGCTGTCCTGTACTTTGGTTTCTTGAAGGCCGATGACATCGGGCTGTTGGGTATCGATCAGCGCTTGAAGCTGGTGCAGTCGTGCCCGAATCCCATTGATATTGAACGAAACCAAACGCATCAAGACGGCTCTCCTGGTGAGTGATCGCCCCCTTTGTCAGGATGGATGGCAATCGTTTGGCCGCTTTGCTGGCGCGCCAATTTGCGCACGGCCTGAAGCTTACGCTGCTGCTGCTTTTTGGCAACGAAGCGGCGCGACGAGGTCACTTGATCAGGGTTCTCATGGCGCCACTTTTTATAATCTTTGCGGCGACCGGTGCGGATCGTCACTTTATCCGCCAATGAACGAGTCTTTTTCTTACGCGTCATGTCGCGCTCCTTGGGTTAATGTATGCCTCATTCTAACAGGCTAGCGTGCTCCTTCGACAGCAGGGCGCGCTCTTATCGCCAACCCCTGGTACAATGCGCACTTCGTGATGCCTAACATCCACAGCAATGGACAGATACACAGCCTATGAGCGAGTCGGAACAGACCACAGCATCGGCCCAGAACCGCAAGCCTAAACGTCGCCGTCGGAAACCGCGTCGTCGTCAGTCGAACTGGGATCTTCGTCAGTTTCAGGTGCCCGCCGTCGCCGGCAAGTGGCGCTTCCATGACTTTGATCTGCCGCTGCCTTTGATGCGCGCGATACATGCTCAGGGGTTCGAGTACTGCACGCCCATTCAAGCGGAAGCGCTGCGCCACACCCTGTTAGGTGGCGACATCGTCGGTAAAGCGCAGACGGGCACCGGTAAAACCGCCGCCTTTTTGATCTCTGTCATGGCTTACTTCCTTGAAGAGCCGACGCCGGATGGTCAAAAGCCGGGGGCTCCCCGTGCGCTGATTATTGCGCCGACCCGTGAGCTGGCGCTGCAAATCGAGAAAGACGCCAAGGCACTTGCGCGTTTCACTCAGCTCAACGTCGCCAGCGTCGTGGGCGGTATGGATTACCAAAAACAGCGCGAAAGCCTGGGTAAGAAGATCGATATCCTGGTCGCGACGCCAGGGCGTCTGCTGGACTTCCACCAGAAACGCGATATCGACCTCTCCGAAACCGAAGTGCTGGTGCTCGACGAAGCGGATCGAATGCTCTCCATGGGGTTCATTCCCGATGTGAAGCGCATCATTCGTTACACGCCAAAGAAAGAGGAGCGTCAAACGTTCCTATTCTCGGCCACCTTCACGGACGATATTCTCAATCTGGCGAGTCAGTGGACGCTCAATCCGGCGCATGTCGAGATCGAGGTGACCGTCGAGAATCAGGCAGATATCGATCAGCGTGTTTACCTCGTTTCCGACGACGACAAACAGCGGCTGCTGGTGAAGCTTCTGGAGCAGGAGAGCTTCGAGCGTGTCATGGTGTTCGGTAACCGCCGGGATCTCGTGCGCAAACTCGACGACCTGCTGAAAAAAGCCGGGGTCAGTGCGGCCATGCTGTCTGGTGATGTGCCGCAGAATCAGCGCATCAAGACGTTGGAAAGCTTCCGCGAAGGAGAGGTGCAGGTGCTGGTAGCCACCGACGTGGCCGGCCGTGGCATTCATATCGAAGATGTGAGTCACGTCATCAACTACACGCTGCCCGAAGATCCGGAAGATTATGTTCACCGCATCGGTCGTACCGGCCGTGCAGGGGCCAAAGGCGTGTCGATCAGCTTCGTGGGCGAAGAGGACGCGTTCTCCTTGCCAGAGATCGAGCGCTATATCAACGGTAAGCTGCCCTGCGAACACCCGCCGGAAGGTATGCTGTAATTCGAATGCTGAATGACGCGCTAAAAAACGATATTCAGCAGGCTTACCGTAACGTGGTGGAGAAGCTCGAGCTCACACCCCGTTACGGGCAGCGCTTGATGATCGCCGAAATCGCCCGAACGCTGGGGGACATCGAGTGCGACAGCGAAGGAAAGCGCGTTAGCGATAGTCATGTGTGCGTGCTGGAGGCCGGTACCGGCACGGGCAAAACACTGGCGTATCTCATTGCGGGGCTGCCCATCGCCAAGGCACAGGGCAAACGGCTCATCGTGTCGACGGCCACCGTGGCCCTTCAAGAGCAGGTGCTCAACCAAGATTTACCTTCACTGGCGAGCCATAGCGGCGTGGCCTTTCGCTACGCGCTAGCCAAAGGACGCGGACGTTACGTTTGCGTGGCTAGGCTGGATCAAGCGTTGGAGGGCAGTGAGCCCAACCCAACGCTGTCGCTGTTCGAGCAGTCGTTGCAAGCCGATAGCAGCGACTTCAACGTCCTGGCGACCGATATGGCCGACGCCTACGGGAAGGGCGATTGGGAAGGCGACCGCGATACCTGGCCGGTGTCGATCGAGGACGCGCACTGGCGACAGCTGACGGTCGACCACCGCCAGTGCACCGGTCGCCGCTGCGGCCACTTCGGTGCCTGCGCCTTTTTCCGCTCGCGTCGAGAGCTGGAGAATGCTGACGTCATCGTCGCCAATCACGATCTCGTGTTGGCGGACTTGGCGCTTGGTGGCGGTGCCATTTTGCCGGACCCCGCTGACTGCATCTTTATCTTCGACGAAGGCCACCACCTGCCGGATAAAGCGCTATCGCACTTTGCCCACCGCTTTGCCGTGCACGGCTGTCTGCGCTGGTTGAAAACTCTGAAAAGTAGTTTGACGGATTTGCACCAGGGGCTGGCGGTTCAACCCACCATTGCCCGACTGCTGGCCGGGTTGCCCGAACTGCTGCATGGATTGGAGCCCGCGCTGGGCGACGTGTTTAGCATGGGGCATCAGCTTGCTGGACGGGAAAACGGCCTTGCCGATGAAGAGGCTAGCCACCAGCAGCGTTTTGAGAAAGGCCAAGTGCCTGAGGCGTTGCGGGAACAGGCGCAACAGCTGCTTGTCATGTTTGCCACTCTCTCAAGAAGTTTGGAGAGTATCAGCGATATCTTGCGTGAAAGCCTCGACCCGGATAAGCAAACCGGTTTGGACCGTGATCAGGCTGAGGCCTGGCTGCCGCTGATGGCACTCCTTCACGGCCGCGCACTGGATGCCCACGCCTTATGGCAAGCGTTCAGCGAGCAGGATGCTCCCAATGCCCCACCGAGCGCGCGCTGGATAACCCTCAGCCGTGTGGCGGGGGAGCCAGAGATCGAGTTTTCGGCCAGCCCCGTGTCGGCCGCGCACACGCTTGCCAAGCATTTGTGGGGCCGCTGCCACGGGGCCGTGGTGACCTCCGCCACGTTAACGGCGCTGGGCCGCTTCGAGCGGTTGCAAGAGCGCGCCGGATTGGCAAACCGATACCGCTATCAGGCACTGCCCAGCCCGTTTGACTATGCCAACGCCGTCTTACGAGTGCCCGCCGAGGCGACGGACCCTAGCGACCGGGAAGCGCATGAGCGTGCGATCGTGAGCTTTGTGTCACAGCTCGGCGAGGAGGAGGCGGCGCTGGTGCTGTTTTCCTCTCGTGCCCAGCTGCGCGCGGTCGAAAAAGCGCTGCCTGCCGCGGCAAAAGAGCGCATCTTGGCCCAAGACGCACTGCCCAAACGAGAGCTCATCGAGCGACACAGAGCAGCGGTGGATGGTGGCAAGGGGAGCGTGATTTTTGGCTTGGCAAGTTTCGCCGAAGGGATCGATTTGCCGGGGGATTACCTCACCCATGTCGTGATTACCCGGCTACCGTTTGCCGTGCCCGATGATCCGGTGGGGGCGACGCTGGCAGAATGGATCGAGAGTCAGGGCGGCAATCCCTTCATGCGTATCAGCGTGCCGGATGCGTCGATCAAGCTCGTGCAAGCATGTGGCCGTTTGATCCGAAAAGAGAGTGATCGCGGGGTAATTACCTTGCTGGATCGCCGTGTGATCACGCGGCGCTATGGTCAGGCATTGTTGGATGCACTGCCGCCTTTCAAGCGGGATATACAGGCGTAGTCGATAGGTCGCGTTAGGGGATGGGAATCGAACACGTCCCGGCGAGCGGCAGCCCGGCGGGACGTTTTGATGGCAGGTGCGCGTTATTGAGCGGCGCGCTTGGCCAAAACGGACGCGAGCTTTTCGTTCATGCGAGTGAACGTCTCGACGGTAGTATCCCAATCAATGCAGGCGTCGGTGATCGATACGCCGTACTGCAGCTGGCTCAAATCGGCCGGTACTTTTTGATTGCCCCAACCAATGTTGGATTCCACCATCAAGCCGATGATGGAGGTATTGCCTTCCAAAATCTGGTTGGTGACGTTTTCCAGTACCAGCGGCTGCAGGGCGGCGTCTTTATTCGAGTTGGCGTGTGAGCAGTCGATCATGATGTTGGCCGAGAGGTTGGCTTTTTTCAGCTCTTTCTCTGCCAGTGCGACACTCACGCTGTCGTAGTTAGGCTTGCCGTTACCGCCGCGCAGTACCACATGACCGTAGGCATTGCCTCGGGTGCGGATGATGGCGACCTGACCGGCCTGGTTGATGCCCAAGAAGTTATGCGGGTTCGCCACGGACTGCAGCGCGTTGATCGCTACGTCCAGGCTACCGTCGGTGCCGTTTTTGAAACCGACGGGGCAGGAGAGGCCGGAGGCCATTTCGCGGTGCGTTTGGGACTCGGTGGTGCGAGCGCCAATGGCCGACCAGCTAATGCAGTCTTGCAGGTACTGAGGCGAGATTGGGTCAAGCGCCTCGGTGGCCAGCGGTAGCCCCATTTCCGCCAAGTCGACCAGCAGTTTACGGGCAATGTGCAGCCCTTCGTCAATTTCGAAAGAGTCGTTCAGGTGCGGGTCGTTGATCAACCCTTTCCAGCCCACGGTCGTCCGCGGCTTTTCGAAATAGACGCGCATCACGATATACAAACTGTCGCTGACCTGGTCCGCTAGCGTACGCAGGCGGCGCGCATAATCCAGCGCTGCTTCGACGTCGTGAATGGAGCAGGGGCCAACGACCACCAGCAAACGCGGATCTTTGCCATCCAGAATGTTTTGGATGGTTTGGCGACCCTCGATTACCGAGCGCTCGGCGCTTTCCGTGAGGGGGATAGCACTCTTCAGTGCGTCGGGCGTGGTAAGAACATCCTGGGCCAGGACGTTAAGGTTACTAACCTGTTGATCTGACATCTTGCTACCTGTGCGTGCGCGATGGGCGAAAAGTGGCCACTACTATGGCGCGTCACGGTGGTAAAAATCAATTGTTACGGAACTTTGCATTAAGGAAAAATGTCAGCCTCAGGGTTTTTAAGAAAGGGGGTAAGCGCTTGATGCGCTGCTAAGAACGCGTAACACTAGATGACATTGGCGCAAGCTCATTTGCGCACCACCACCGAGGGGTAGGCCAAGGTCGCCTGCCGATGTCCTCCATGAAAATTAACAGATGCCCAAGGGACGCTATGCTGCTCGCTGTGAAGGCCCGAACACTAGGGCGACAAAGAAACAATGCTCGGCGCGATGCGTACGAGCAGAAGGAGCGTGTGAATGGGCACTCGTGAAACGGACCAACAGCTGGTTGAGCGTGCTCAGAAAGGTGACACACGTGCTTTTGATCTGCTGGTGAAGAAGTACCAGCACAAAATCATCGGTTTGATTGGGCGTTACGTGCACGACCATGCGGAAGTGCAGGACGTTGCGCAGGAAGCCTTCATTAAAGCCTATCGGGCACTGGGTAAGTTTCGAGCGGAGAGCGCGTTCTATACCTGGATGTACCGCATCGCTATTAATACGGCCAAGAACCACTTGGTGTCTCGCGGTCGTCGGCCGCCTGGCAGTGACTTGGATATCGTTGATGCGGAAATCGTCGATCAAAGCGGTCGCTTGGCGGATGCCGAGTCACCCGAGGCGTCCATTGCCCGCGACCAGCTGGAGGCGGCTGTCTTCGAAGCGATCGAAAAGCTACCTGACGATTTGCGGACGGCCATTACGCTACGCGAGTTGGACGGGTTGGCCTATGAAGATATTGCGCAAGTCATGCAGTGCCCGGTAGGGACCGTTCGCTCGCGCATTTTTCGCGCGCGGGAGGCCGTCGATGAGCATATTCGCCCGCTGGTCACCACGGCTCGCAACAGTCGAGACGAATGAGCCGCGTCCAATGAATCGGGCGCAGGCGTCACAAATATTTACGTTTTTGCGTTTTTAGTGAACTGTCTGGCAAGTGAAGCGTCATAGAGGCTGTCTAGCATGATCACGTTAAACCATCGCATTGCCATGCGCTGGCGATGGTTGAGTAACAGGGTCTTGGCCTGCGAGGTTTTGCGGCTGAAACACGCATGAGCCGTGTGGTCGCTGAGCTTCTTCTAACACAGTGTGAGGGTGTGAAGTATGAGTCAAAACACACGGGAATCACTTTCAGCATTGATGGACAACGAAAGTGATGAGCTTGAATTGCGCCGAGTGTTGAAATCACTACCTGACGATGCCGATGCGGCAGAGACATGGCGTCGCTACCATTTGGCACGCAGCATGATGCAGCGCGAGCGCAGCGTCGATGTCAGTGTCGATCTATCGGCAGGCATCCTGGCGCGCCTCAACGAAGAGCCTGCCCCGGTGATGGAGAGTGAAACGGTCGCTGCCCCTGCCCGCGCCGGTGGCATCTCCTTTGCCCGTGGTGCTGGTGTCGCGGCTGCCGTTTCACTGATGGTCATTACCGGCGTTCAGTTCTTTAGCGGTAACGGCTCGACCGGCACTGCTCAGCCAGGTAGCAACACGGTCGCCTCGCAGTCCAGCGTGGGGGCTCAAGTGCAGCCGGTCAATTTGGGCGCCTCGCAGCCTGCATCAATGATGTCGTCTGAAATGCCCATGTTCGAGCCGACGCCTTTTCGTATCAACGGCCAGTCGGGCAATGGCGGCTTGATGAATATCAGCGAATCGGGCTTCTCAACGCCGGTGGCACCGCAAGGCACGATGGCCCAGCAAGCCACAGCGATCGATGTAGATCAACTGCGCATGTTGCAATCGTACCTAGAGCAGCATGCTCAGGGAGCAGCCAACGGCAGTGGCGACAGCTGGATGCCACTGATGCGTTCATCGGTGACCGAGCCATTGGGTCAGCGGTAGTTCGCTAACGCGTTTTGAACCTCATCGTGACGTAAGAGGCTGTTTGATCGGTATGGCGACTGCTAGAAAAAGCTTTTGGGGAGTCCCGCTGGCGTTGGCGTGGGGGCTGGTCGTTGTAAGCCTGGCTCCCTCCTCGGTCAACGCGGATGCGCAGCCCGCCATTGCCTGTTCGGCCGTTGCCGACGATTCGGTGCCCGACTCTGCCCAGGCATGGTTAGCGCGTAGCATGGTGGCAGGGCACTGCTATGATTTTCAGGCACGTGCGGTCACCATTGATGCGCTGGGTGTCAGAACGCTGGCGCTATCCCATCGCATTCGAGAGGGCGTGCGTCAGCAGGTCGTACAGCATTTGGATGGGCCTTCCGTCAGTATCGAGCGCCGCTCCATTGCAGGCTATATGGCGAGTTTTACCCCCGAAGAGGGTGGCGAGCTCAGCGCCTCGCAAGCCTGGGCGGAACACGTCGCCTCTCATTATGATATTTCCCTCCAAGACAATGCGCGTGTCGCTGGACGTGACGCGGTAGAGCTGCGTTTTTCTCCTCGCGATCAGCAGCGTTATCTGCACGCATGGTGGGTCGATAAATCGACAGGACTACTGCTCAAGCATGTCATGAGTGACCACCAAGAGCGTGTACTAGAAACCTTTCAAATTACCCAGCTTCAGTCGCCTTCGCTTTATGAGGGCAATGTCGCTGGTGATGTGAGCACCGAGCGTCCGTCTCACTCATGGCAAGTCGATTGGCTGCCCGAGGGCTTCATTGCCCAACCACAGGAGCCAGGGCAAGCGGTCACGAATCAACGGGTCTATAGCGATGGTTTGGCAGCGGTGAGTCTCTTCGTCAGCCCTGTCGAGCAACCCATGCTCGAAGAGGGCGTGCACCGATTGGGCGTCTCCACGGCAGCGATTTCGTTGGTGTCCGAGGGTGAGCAGCGCTGGCAGCTGGTCGGTGTTGGTGAACTACCGCCAGATATGCTGCAGCGTATCGTGCAATCCGTCCGTATAGCGCCCTAGCCATGGCACACTCTGACACTGGAGGCGAGTCGCTATTCAGAACGGGCAGTGTGGTAGGGCATACCGAGACCGGGGTGATCGTCGATGTCTCCCTGGGTAACGCTTGTCAGCAGTGCGCCGAGGGACGTGGTTGCGGCATGGGGCTACTAGCCCGCCGCCAACAGCAGCGCATCACCGTACTTCCTTCCCCCTCGCCCCTTTCACACCACGCAGCGTATCCCTTAGGTAGCACCGTCACGATTGCGCTGCCCAAGCATCAAGTCAGCCACCTAACGCTGTTGATCTATGCCGTGCCGCTGTTCCTGGCGATGCTGGCGGCAGGGTTGGCCTCGCTGCTTGGAGGGCGTGAATGGCTAGGTGTGATGCTGTTCTTTGGTACCTTGATGTGCAGCGTATTGACCCTTAAATACCTAATGCGCGGGCGGATGGAACGCTTCCGGCCGCGCTTGGTCAGTTAGTTGTTCCGTAGCTCGCTAAGAGTTGCACTCCCTTCGTTTCGTATCTGCTTGACTAGGAGCTGTTGCATGAAGCGCTTGGTTCTCCCCTCGACACTATGGATATGCTTGGTCGCGATGTTCTTGATCGGCCAACATGCCCATGCGCAAACGCTGCCCGATTTCACTGAGCTGGTAGAAGACGCCGCCCCGGGCGTCGTCAATATTTCCACGAGTCGAACGGTCCAGCGAAGCCCGGCCCTACAGGGGTTTGGCAATCAGGAAATCCCCGAAATATTCCGTCACTTCTTTGGCGATAGCTTTCCCACGCCTCCCGGCAGTGGCGGCGGCGGTGGTCGTAGTCAAGAGCGCCAATCGCTCGGCTCGGGGTTCATCATCAGTGCCGATGGCTATGTGATGACCAATGCGCACGTGGTGCAGGATGCCGATGAAATTCTAGTGCGCCTCAACGACCGTCGTGAATTGCCCGCCGAACTGATTGGTAGCGATGCGCAAACCGATGTGGCGCTGCTGAAAATCGACGCCAATAACTTGCCGGTGCTGAATTTGGGCGATTCCGACGAGTTGAAAGTGGGGGCGTGGGTCGCGGCCATTGGCTCTCCGTTTGGGTTCGATCACTCGGTGACGGCAGGGATCGTCAGCGCGATCAACCGCACCTTGCCGCGTGATGCTTACGTGCCGTTCATTCAAACCGATGTCGCCATTAACCCCGGCAACTCCGGTGGCCCGCTGTTTAATCTGGAAGGCGAAGTCATCGGTATCAATTCGCAAATCTTTACCCGTAGTGGCGGCTTCATGGGGCTCTCGTTCGCCATTCCCATCAACGTCGCCATGGATGTGGCTGATCAACTTCGTGAAGACGGTCGCGTGAATCGCGGTTGGCTGGGCGTGATGATCCAACCCGTCTCGCAGGACTTGGCCGAGTCGTTCGGTATGAGTGAAGCGATTGGAGCACTGATTGCCGATTTAGACCCAGAAGGACCGGCGGCTCAAGGTGGTTTGCAAGCAGGTGACGTGATCCTCGAAGTCAACGGCGAAGAAGTGGATCGCTCCAGCACGCTGCCCCGTCTGATTGGTCGCGTGGCACCGGGAGACGATGTCGAGCTCACGCTGATGCGTGATGGCGAGCAGGTATCGGAAACCGTCGAGCTGGGTAGATGGCCAGATATGCAAGCGTCCGCTTCGGCATCGGGCAGCGACAATCAAGTGCGCTTGGGCGTGGCCGTTGCAGAAATCGACCAAGCCACCCGTGAGCGTTTGGGGATCAATGGCGGCGTTGAGGTGCGTCAGGTCGAGCCGGACAGCGTTGCGGCGCAGGCAGGGCTTCGCGCTGGCGATATCCTGGTGAGTATCGACCATCGCAGTGTCGCATCGGCGGACGAGCTAATGCGTATCGTCGAAGCGCTGCCTAACGATCGGGCGATTCCAGTGCGTTTGTATCGCGATGGTCGCTCTCTATTCGTCGCGCTTCGCCTCGAATAATCTGTACGCCACTCCCTCCAGTCCGGCGGTTCTCGCCGGACTGCTGTTCCTATCCCGCGCATATCGCTACAATAGCGCTTATCTTTTGATGAACTTTGGCAATGCAGTGGTGCGGTTTCCGTTTTTCGCCCTTCGGCCCAGCGCCGCAACACCTACGCTTGCGTACCAATAAGGCAGAACACACTCGATGTCTCATGACGTTTCCAGCGGAAAGCTCAAGCATATTCGCAATTTCTCCATCATTGCCCACATCGACCACGGTAAATCGACGCTCTCTGACCGTTTGATTCAGACCTGTGGCGGTTTGACAGAACGTGAGCTGAAGGAGCAAGTGCTCGACTCCATGGATATCGAGCGTGAGCGGGGCATTACCATCAAAGCGCAGTCGGTGACGCTGGACTACACCGCTGCCGATGGCCAGGTCTACCAGCTCAACTTCATCGACACGCCAGGGCACGTCGACTTCTCCTACGAAGTGTCGCGCTCACTCTACGCCTGTGAAGGGGCGCTGCTTGTCGTCGATGCGGCACAAGGGGTGGAAGCGCAGTCGGTGGCCAACTGTTACACCGCCATCGAACAGGGCCTAGAAGTGCTGCCCGTTCTGAACAAGATCGACCTGCCCCAGGCCGACCCGGACCGGGTTGCTCAGGAGGTAGAGGAGATCATCGGCCTGGATGCTACGGATGCCTGCCAAGTGTCGGCAAAAAGCGGTATCGGCATCAACGAGCTGCTCGAACGGCTGGTGCGTGACATTCCGCCGCCCAAGGGGGACCCTGAAGCACCGCTGCAAGCGCTGATCATCGACTCCTGGTTCGATAACTACCTGGGCGTCGTGTCGCTGGTGCGCCTGTTCGACGGCACGCTGCGCAAAGGCGACAAGATCCGTATCAAGTCGACGGGTCGCGACTGGAACGCCACCGAAGTCGGTATCTTCACACCGCTGCGCAAAGAGACCAATATTCTTCGCGCCGGTGAGGTTGGCTTTATCGTCGCCGGGATCAAAGAGATTCACGGCGCGCCGGTGGGGGATACCATTACCCATACCAAGACGCCAGACGTACCGCGTCTCCCCGGTTTCCAGAAAGTGAAGCCTCAGGTTTATGCCGGTATGTTCCCGGTCAGCGCAGACGATTACGAAGACTTCCGCGATGCCCTGGAAAAACTGGCTCTCAACGACGCGTCGCTGGAGTATGAGCCGGAAAACTCCGATGCGCTGGGCTTCGGCTTCCGCGTGGGTTTCCTCGGTACGCTGCACATGGAGATCATCCAGGAGCGTCTGGAGCGTGAGTACGATCTGGACCTGCTCACCACTGCGCCGACGGTTGTGTACGAGCTGGCCATGAAGAATGGCGACATTCAGTATGTCTCCAACCCCTCCAAACTGCCCGACATGGCCGATGTGGAGCAGATGCGTGAGCCCATCGTGCGGGCCAGCATTCTGGTGCCGCAGGAATTCGTCGGCAACGTCATCGCCGAGTGCGAGCAGCGCCGCGGTACCCAGCTCGACATGCAGTTCCTGGGCAATCAGATCCAGCTTACTTACGAGCTGCCCATGTCCGAAGTGGTCATGGACTTCTTTGACCGTTTAAAATCCATCTCTCGTGGCTACGCCTCGCTGGAGTACAACTTCGAACGTTTCGAAGCCGCGAAGCTGGTACGTCTGGATGTCTTGATCAACGGCGACAAAGTCGATGCGTTGGCGGTCATCATTCACCGTGACCATGCCCACTCGCGCGGTCGCTTGCTGGTGGAAAAGATGAAAGAGCTGATCCCACGGCAAATGTTCGACGTCGCGATCCAGGCGGCGATTGGTGGCCAAGTCGTGGCCCGCTCCACGGTGAAGGCGCTGCGTAAAAACGTCACGGCGAAGTGTTACGGCGGCGACGTTAGCCGTAAGAAAAAGCTGCTAGAGAAACAGAAGGCCGGTAAGAAACGGATGAAACAGGTGGGGCGTGTCGAAATTCCCCAGGATGCCTTCCTTGCTGTGCTCAAGGTTAACGACTAGGGATACGAACCCCACATGGATTTTTCACTACTACTGGTACTCGCCGTTGCGCTCTCCGGGGCCATTTACCTGTTGGATGTGCTGGTGCTTCGGCCAAAGCGCCGTGAGCGTGTGGCCAAGGCGGAAAAAGCCACCATGGAAGGCTTGGATGCGCCGACGCGGGAGAAGCTCTTAAAAGAGCCGTGGCCCGTTGACTACTCCCGTTCGTTCTTTCCTGTCTTGCTGGTCGTGCTGGTGGTACGCAGCTTCATCATCGAGCCGTTTCAGATTCCTTCCGGCTCCATGAAGCCCACGTTAGAAGTGGGCGATTTTATTCTCGTGAATAAATTCGCTTACGGACTGCGTCTGCCGGTCGTTCATCATCGCTTCTTGGAAGTGGACGATCCAGAGCGAGGCGATGTCATGGTGTTCCGCTTTCCCGAAGAGCCATCGGTGAATTTCATCAAACGCGTCGTGGGTCTGCCCGGCGACCGTATTCGCTACGAGGGCAAGCAGCTTTACGTCAATGGTGAGCCCATTGCCAAAGCGCTGATCGAAGAAGGGCCCGCGCTGTCGCCTCAGCAGCTGCTGCTTGAGGAGCAGTTGGGGGAAGTCAGCCATTTCATCTACAACAATCCCCGTGACCCAGGCCCGCAAATGCGCGAGGTGGTCGTGCCCGAAGGCCATTACTTCATGATGGGGGATAACCGCGACCACTCCAACGACAGTCGCTACTGGGGCTTCGTGCCCGAAGAGAACATCGTAGGGCGCGCCTTTGCGGTCTGGATGCACTGGGATGGTGGTCTTCCCAGTTTCACCAGCGTACGGCGTATCGAATGAACCAGCATAATGTACAAACCGTTAGTGTGGTTATCTTAGTTAACGTCAATGACGTAGGAGTACTGTGAGTAATTCCTTAACCGCTTTTTGCCGACGAATCGGCCATACCTTTGGCGACCCAACGCTTTTGGAACTGGCCATGACCCATCGCAGCTACGGTGGTCGCAACAATGAGCGCCTGGAATTTCTAGGTGACTCCATCGTCAATTTCGTCATCGCCGAAGCGCTGTTTCAGCGGTTTCCCCAGGCGCGGGAAGGGCAACTTTCCCGCCTGCGCGCTCGGTTGGTCAAAGGCCAGACCCTGGCCGAGCTGGCCCGCGAAATGGCCTTTGGCGAGTGCCTACGGCTTGGGTCCGGGGAAATGAAAAGCGGCGGACATCGCCGCGAGTCGATTCTGGCGGACGCCGTAGAAGCCGTGATCGGCGCGATTTATCTGGATGCCGGTATGGATGCCGTCCGCGAGCGTGTGCTGGCGTGGTACGCCGAGCGTCTGGAAAACATCTCGCTGCAAGATACCCAGAAAGATCCCAAAACCCGCTTACAAGAATTTTTGCAGTCGCGCCAAGCGGCGCTGCCGCGCTATGAAGTGGTCTCTGTGAAGGGAGAGGCGCATGCCCAGACCTTTACCGTGGAGTGCTACATCGAGCTGCTAAGCGAGCATACCACTGGTAAAGGCCCCAGCCGCCGCCACGCTGAACAGCAGGCCGCGGAAGAAGCATTGTCCTACCTCGAACAACCCCCTGGAGACAAATCATGAGCCAAACCTGCGGATTCGTGGCCATCGTTGGCCGACCCAACGTAGGCAAATCAACCCTCATGAACCGGATTCTGGGGCAGAAAATCTCGATCACGTCACGGCGGCCGCAAACCACGCGCCACCAGGTGATGGGGATCAAAACCGTCGATGAAACGCAGTTCATCTACGTCGATACGCCGGGCATGCACATCATGTCCAAGGATCGCAACAAAGCCATCAACCGCTTCATGAACCAAGCGGCGACGCAAGCGCTTCGCGATGTCGACTGCGTCGTGTTCATCATCGACCGCACCCGCTGGACGGACGAAGATCAAGCCGTCCTGAAACGCTTGGAGCATGTGAAGGCGCCGGTCATCTTGGCCGTCAACAAGGTCGACCGCCTTCAGGATAAAGGCGACCTGCTGCCCTGGCTTGCAGATGTGGGAGCGCGCCGCGAATTTGCCGCCGTGGTGCCCATCTCCGCCAAGCACGGCACCCAAGTCGAGACGCTGGAAGAAGAGGTCGCCAAGCACCTGCCGGAGAGCATTCACTTCTTCCCGGAAGACCAAATCACCGATAAGAGCCTGCGCTTCATGGCGGCTGAGCTGGTACGTGAAAAAGTCATGCGCCAGTTAGGCGACGAGCTGCCTTATCAGATGACGGTCGAGATCGAAGAGTTTCGCGAAACCGAGCGCGTCACCCATATCAGCGCGCTGATTTTGGTGGAGCGCCAGGGGCAGAAGGTGATCCTGATCGGTGAGAACGGCGATCGGATCAAGAGCATTGGCCGTGAAGCGCGTCTAGATATGGAACGTGCGCTGGGCACCAAAGTCATGCTCAACCTGTGGGTGAAGGTGAAGCGTGGCTGGTCGGATGACGAGCGAGCGCTGAAGAGCCTGGGTTACGATCTCGATTGAGTGCGACCATGACCGCCGAGCCTGCGTTTCTGCTGCACCGTCGGGCATACCGTGAAACCAGCGCGCTGGTCGATTTATTGACGCTCAATCATGGCCGCATCCGGGCGGTGGCCCACGGTGGCCAGCGCCCCGGATCGAAATCTCGCCAGCGGCTGCAGCCGTTTACCCCGCTGTTCGTGTCCTGGCGGGGAGATCGAGAACTGAAGCGCCTCACGTTGATGGAGTCCCGTGGGCACACCGCGCTGCTGGCGGGCGAAGGTCTGCTTTGCGGCCTATACGCCAACGAAATTGCTACCCGTTTACTGCCCCTCGAACTGAACGCCACCGATGTCTTCGCCTTCTATAGCGCGCTGCTCGACGCACTACCGGTGCCTGCTGAGCGGGGACTGGCGCTGAGGCGCTATGAATGGGCGCTTTTGGACGTGCTCGACGCTACGCCTCGGTTTTGCACCCCCGACGGCGGGGCGCTGGACCCACATCAGCGCTACCGTTTTGATGCGAATAGCCGCGCGTTCATGGCCGCAGAGCAAGGTATCGAAGGGCGCACCTTACGCTACATCGAGCAGGGTGATTGGCAGGCGACAGGCTTAGCGAGTGCGCTCAAAGCGGTCATGCGGGCCGCATTGGCCCCTCATTTGGGGCCTACCGCGCTACGTTCTCGTGAACTGATGCTGGATTTGGCCCGCCGTCGCCAGCGCCCGTAAGCTACCGTTACCACTGACCGCAATCGTCATCTACTGCCATTCACAGATTGGAGTTCTTCATGCACCCCCCACGGATTTTACTCGGCGTTAACATCGACCATATTGCCACGCTGCGCCAAGCCCGCGGCACGCGCTACCCCGACCCGGTCCAGGCAGCCCTGCTGGCTGAAGAGGCGGGCGCTGATGGCATTACCGTCCATCTGCGCGAAGACCGTCGCCATATTCAGCCCCGCGACGTTCGACTGCTGGCGGAAGTGCTCAACACGCGCATGAACCTGGAAATGGCCGTTACCGAGGAGATGCTGGCGCTGGCGGAAGAGGTGCGCCCAGCGCACGTGTGTTTAGTGCCCGAAAAGCGCGAAGAGTTGACCACCGAAGGCGGGTTGGATGTGGTCGGGGGCTTCGAACAGATCGCCAGTGCCTGCCAGCGTCTTGCGGCTGCGGGCTGCGATGTGTCGCTGTTCATCGACCCGGACGAGGCGCAAATCGACGCCGCCAAACGTGCCGGAGCACCCACCATCGAGTTGCATACCGGGGCTTATGCCGAAGCAAAACCTGGGAGCGCCGAGGCCAACGCTGAGTATGACCGCCTGAGTGCGGCGGCGGTGCATGCCGTGTCGTTAGGCCTGGTGATCAATGCCGGACACGGTCTGCATTATCACAACGTGGAAGCCATTGCCGCGCTACCCGGCGTCAACGAGCTCAACATTGGCCACGCCATCATCGCTCGCGCGCTATTCGTCGGATTGAAGGACGCCGTTCAGGATATGAAGCGTTTGATCATTGCGGGGCAGGAAGCGGGTTTGATGGCCGCCCTGGATGCTCACGAGCACGACCATGACCACGATCACGGTGATGGTCACTCTTGCTGCGGTCACTAACATGATCGTCGGGATTGGCTCGGACATCGCCCGGGTTGAGCGTTTTCGTCAGGCCGTGACCCGTCACGGCCCCCGCTTTGCACAGCGTATCTTAGGGCCAGACGAGCAGCGTGCTTGGCAGTCGAAAGGCCAGGCGACGGCTTATCTGGCGAAACGTTTTGCGGCCAAAGAGGCTTTCGTGAAAGCGTTAGGGTTGGGGCTTCGTCAGGGCATGCAGTGGAGCGAGATACAGGTACTCAACGATGCGCTGGGTAAGCCTAGTCTCAAGCTCAGTGGCGAAGCGCAGCGTCTATTTGACGCCAGCGGTGCCACGGCGGCTCATATTACCCTCAGCGACGAAGCCGATTACGCCGTCGCCTTTGTAGTGCTGGAGCGCTAGCGTCGCATCACTCTGCCACCAACGTGGCGCGCTCCTCGCTGAGCCGCGCCATGGCGGTATATAACTCGTCTAGCAGTGTCTCCACATGACGCAGTCCACTGGTGCGCAGACGTGTTTCCAAAGTTTCCACCAGCAGCGCAAGCTCGGGGGCGCCACAGTAGCGGCTGGCACCGTTCAAGCCGTGCACCCAATCCAGTAACGTCGTCAAGTCGCCTTCTGCGAAAGCGCTGCGAATGTGCTGTTCGCTTTCGGGTAGGCTGTCGATGAGCCGCACCAGTTGCTGTTTGGCCAGCGTTTCCTTGCCACCTGCCAGGCGAGCCCCCAGCGTCAAATCGACGGCAGGTAGCGAGCTGGGAGGCTCGCTAGGGGCGTGCAAGGGGCGAGCGGAGGCCGTTTCCTCTTGGGAAGAGGATGGAGGCACCACCCCTAAAAAGCGGTGGAGTAACTGCTGAAGCTGGACATCGTCGATGGGTTTGACCATGACGTCGTCCAGTCCCTCGGACAACCACTGCTGGCGTTCGTTACTCAAAACGTGAGCCGTGACGGCAATGATGGGACAGCGTGCCCAGCTATTGTCGATACGCCGCAGTGCCTGAGTCGTTTGAATGCCATCCATACCGGGCATACGAATATCCATGAGCACCATGTCAGCGGTGGCGCGCTTGGCGAACTCCAGCGCTTCATGGCCGCTATCGGCCAGCACGATACGTATCGTTTCGCTCTCTAACATGGCTTTGAGCAGTTCGCGGTTGGGCGCGTTGTCGTCGACGATCAGAATCGTCAAGCGCGGCGCAGGCAACGCTTTCGCCACGGAGCTATGGGTAGGAGCGCTGAGCGTCTGGGGCTGCAGCAGGTGTCGCAGGGTCGTGGCAAGCTGTGCTCGGGTAAACGGCTTGCACAGCATTTCGCCGCCGTGAGGCAGTGGCCAGCTGGGCAGATCGAAACTGGTGGTATTGGCCAGAACCAGCACCGGGCAGGGCGTCTGTTCGATGACCGACTGCCAATATCCTCGTCGCTCTTCGCTAAAGTCCTCTGTTGCCAGGCACAAAATCAGCAGTGATTCATTGCCCGCATCGATGAACGAGACCGGCCGCGCCCCCCAGCGCTCCAGCAGGTGTTCGAGCACGTTGCGGGTAGGCAGGTGCGGTTCGTGAAGACGGATGATCGGACCGTCGAGCGTCAGCTCGGGGGGGCGTTCATCGGCAAGGTGAGCTAACAGCGGCAGAGTGAAGGAGAACGTCGAGCCTTTGCCGAGTTCGCTGTCGACGGTGATCTCGCCACCCATACGTTGAATGAGCTGACGACAAATGGTGAGTCCCAGGCCACTGCCACCAAACTGCCGCGAATGGCTGGGCTCTGCCTGGGAAAAAGCGCTAAAGAGCTGTTGCTGATGCTCTTCGCTTAGCCCGATGCCCGTATCGCTGACGCTGATGTGCAGGACGACGTGCTGCCCCTCCTGGTTTTCCAGCATAACACGCACGATCACGTCACCTTCGGTGGTGAACTTGATCGCATTGCCCAACAGATTGTTCAGCACCTGATGAATGCGCAGCGGATCGCCACATAACGGCGTGGGCACGTCGTCGTATACCATGGCCACCAAATGGAGCTGCTTGCGCTGCGCTTCGGGGGCATGTAAGCCAATGATCTCATCCACCAAGGCGACGATATCGACGTCCACTTCTTCCAGCGTAAGCCGGTCGGCTTCCAGCTTGGAGAAATCCAAGACATCGTTGACCAGCATCAGCAGGTTGTCGCAGGCGCGCCGCACGTGCTCTAACCACTCTTTTTGGCGGCTATCCAGCGAGGAGCGCCCTAACAGGCGGCAAAAGCCGACGATGCCATTGAGCGGTGTGCGTATTTCATGGCTCATGTTGGCCAAGAACTCGGATTTGACGGCGTTGGCGCGAAGCGCGCTGCGGTGGGCCAGATCCAGCTTGATGTTTTGCTCTTCGATGGTCTCCATCGACTCCTGCAGCTCGCTGGTGGCCTGCTCGATTTGGCTCTGCATATCCCGCTGGGCTTGCTGGAAATGCTCGGCCAGCCGGTTGATATGATTGGCCAACTGCTTGAACTCGGTAGGCTTGGCGTTGGACATGACCAAGCTGTAATCGCCCCGAGACAAGCGGTAGAGGGCCTGATTGGCCTCTTCGATAGGGCGGCTGGCGTATCGGCTGATCGCAAAGGCCACCAGGAACAGCACCAACCCGAGAAGCATGCCACCGAGGCTCAAGCTGGCGATCAATCGGTAGCGCTCCAGGGTCAGCGCGCGGATGTCCATCTCTGCTTCCAGCCAGCCGTTGGTGACGCGGCTGGTGCCGCCCACTGTTTCACTGATGAGCGGCACCTGAAGACGCCAGACATCCTCCTCTTTGGCGAGAGTGGTCGCCTCGGGGGCGTGCAGGCGCGGCGGAGGCGGCATCGAACGGCCCAGTACCAGCAGCCGGTTGCCCTGTTCGTCGAACAGCGTCACCGCCCGCAGGCCACGATGTTCCAAAAGCTGGCGGGCCAGTGTCTCCAAACGCGGCAAGTCGCCATCGGTCATGGCGCTCCCCAGACTGGGGGCCAGCAGTTCGCCAGCGCTGGTCAGTCTGTCTTCGAGCACGTTGCGGCCAGTGTGCTCACTCTGAAGCACCAATAGCACCGCCATGACGGCATACACGAGTAAGGGAAAACCAAGCAGAGCGAACAGCAGGCGCGTGTTTAATGACATGAAAGAAGCTCGTCGAATCTGGAAGGTTGCCTGTCCACTCACAGGCAGCACCGATATAATGCAGCATAACGGTTACGATAAGGAATGTTCGATGAATTATCCCACGCTCGAAGATGTGGTCGGCAATACGCCCTTGGTTCGCCTAAAGCGAATCAGCGCTGGCAAGAACAATACGCTGCTGGCCAAACTGGAAGGTAACAACCCGGCCGGTTCGGTCAAAGACCGCCCGGCACTGTCGATGCTGAGCGAAGCCGAAGCCCGCGGTGAGATCGCCCCGGGGGATACGCTCATCGAAGCAACCTCGGGAAATACCGGAATTGCCCTGGCCATGGCGGCGGCCATCAAAGGGTACAAGATGACGTTGATCATGCCAGAAAACGCCTCTGCTGAGCGCAAGCAAGCCATGGCGGCCTACGGCGCCACGCTGATTTCCGCTAGCAAAGAGGGTGGAATGGAAGAGGCGCGCGATATCGCCGACGCGATGATTGCCCGAGGAGAAGGCAAGCCGCTGAACCAGTTTGCCAACCCGGATAACCCGCTGGCGCACTACCGTACCACCGGGCCGGAAGTGTGGCGGCAAACGGGCGGAGAGGTGACCCACTTCGTGAGTTCTATGGGGACGACCGGGACGATCATGGGCGTATCGCGCTACTTGAAAGAGCAAAACAGCGCGATTCAAATCGTCGGGTTACAGCCCGCCGACGGTGCCAGTATTCCCGGAATTCGTCGCTGGCCACAGGAGTATCTGCCGGCCATTTTCGAAGCGCCGCGGGTGGATGTCACGCTCGATATCAGCCAGCAAGAAGCCGAAACGCACATGCGCCGATTGGCCCGTGAGGAGGGCATTTTGGCGGGTGTTTCGTCGGGAGGCAGCTTGGCAGGTGCGCTGCGCATCGCAGAGCAAACCGAAAATGCGGTCATCGTGTTCATTGTATGTGACCGTGGTGATCGCTATCTCTCCACGGGCTTGTTTGCCCCGGAGGTATAAATGGCTATGTTGGGTAAGCGGCGGCCGCCACGGCCGGCCTCGGGCCATTCTGGGTTGGCGCGCCAACCCAGCGGCAACGGCGCGCCTGCCAAGCCGTCTGTCGCCACGGATGCCGACGCGCCGCTGGTGATCGAGCGTCTCGCTCACGATGGGCGCGGTGTGGCACATCATCCGGCGGGTAAAACCGTCTTTGTCGATCGCGCGCTGCCAGGAGAGCAGGTCGACGTGGCCGTACACGTCACTCGCAAGCGCTTTGATGAGGCGCATGTCAAAACGTTAGTGACTCGCTCACCTCAGCGCGTAGAGCCGCCGTGTGCGCATTTCGGCCACTGTGGCGGCTGCGATTTACAACATTTGGCGCTCGATGCGCAGCGTGCCCACAAACGTGAAGTCGTCAGCGAGCTAATGGCGCGTCAAGGCCTGAGGCTAGAGACAGTAGAGACCATCAGCGGACAGTCCGAACACTATCGCCGCCGGGCCCGCTTGGGTGTCAAGGTCGATGGCCAGGGGACCGTGCGGCTTGGGTTTCGCGCGGCGAACAGCCATCGCTTGGTGGACATCGACCAATGCCACGTGTTGGTGCCGTCGCTCCAGTCGCTGATAGCCCCTTTGAAACAACTGCTGACCGAGCTGGAAGCACCGCGTTCCGTCGGCCATATTGAACTGCTCGCCACTGCCCAGGCTACGGTGGTGCTGGTTCGCCAGCTCAAAGAACAGCCTCAGGATGGGCTGCGCTGGCAAGCCTTTGCAGACCAACAAGGAGTGCGTTTAGGCACCTGGTTGGGGCGGGAGTCCCCCTTATTGCACTGGTATGGTGCAGCGCCTGCACTGGAAGAGCGCTTTTCGTTGAGCGCGTTGGGCGTGAGCGCGGCGCAGGCCGCTGACGAACTGGTGCTGCAGTTTGCTCCCGGTGATTTTTTGCAGGTAAATGCCGAGGTCAATCAAAAGATGGTGGCGCAGGTGGTAGCATGGTTATCACCGGCACCAGGAATGCAGCTGCTCGATCTGTTTGCCGGAATGGGGAACTTCAGCGTGCCGCTAGCCGCTGCCGGTGCCCGCGTGCATGCCGTGGAAGGCAGCGCCACCATGGTCGAGCGCCTCGCAGCCAACGCAACGCGGAATCGGCTGAGCGTGGGCGCACAGCAGGCGGATCTCAATGACGCGGCGACAGTGAAAGCACTGCTTCGCGAGCACTCTGCCGAGGCGATAGTGCTCGACCCGCCGCGCAGTGGCGCCGAGGCTGTCTGCCAAGCGCTTGGGCGCCAAAAAGTGGCGAAGATCGCTTACGTGTCTTGCGATCCAGCCACGCTGGCCCGGGATGCGGCACACCTTGTGCATGCGGGATATCGCGTCAAGCACGTCGCAGTGGCAGATATGTTTCTGCACACTGCCCACATGGAAACGTTGATGCTGTTTGAATACGCGGGCTAGTTTGCCCTTTGCAGCAAGTTTTGGTGGCGGCGGAGTGGAGGCCACCACCCAGAAAGGATGAGTCATAGTCATGGTGAAAGTGCGTGAAGACCAGCCGCTGACAGAAAGCGGGAAGGTGGACATACAACAATGGTTAACGCGCCTTCAGGACGATGTGCGCCTACGCGACCCCGAGCGCTTGATGCAGGCCTGCGAGTTGGCCGAGCAGTTAGAGCGAGAAGCGCCCCGCACCCATCGGGTGTGGCTGTCGCCGGGGTCTAGCTTCCGCATGGGCCTCGAGATGGCGGATATTCTCGCCGATCTCAAGCTCGACCAGTCGACGCTGGAGGCCGCCGTGCTCTACCGCGCCGTGCGGGAAGGGCTGTTGAGCTTGGAAGGCGTCAGCAAGCGCTTTGGAGATGAAGTCGCCAAGCTCATTGATGGTGTGCTGCAAATGGCCGCCATCAGCTACCCATTGGCACCTAACCATGGCATGAGCCAGCACAACCAGCAGGAGAACCTGCGCAAAATGCTGGTGAACATGGTCGGCGACGTGCGTGTCGCGCTGATCAAAATCGCCGAGCGCACCTGCGCGCTGCGCCAAGTCAAAGACGCTCCTCGTGAGAAATGCCTGCAGGTGGCCAGAGAAGTAGCCGATATCTACGCGCCGCTGGCGCACCGCCTCGGCATCGGCCAAATCAAATGGGAGCTGGAAGACCTCTCTTTCCGTTACTTGCACGAAGAAGATTACAAAGCCATCGCCAAACTGTTGGCCGAGAAGCGCTTGGATCGCGACCGCTACATTCACGACGTGGTCGAAACGCTCAAAGGCTTGATGGAAGCTCAGCATATTCACCGCTACGACGTGAGTGGGCGAGCCAAGCATATCTACTCCATCTGGCGCAAAATGAAGCGCAAGCGAATCGATTTTTCCCAGGTTCACGATGTGCGCGCCGTGCGTATTCTGGTGCCGGAAGTGACCGACTGCTACACCGTATTGGGGATCGTTCACTCCCGCTGGCACCACGTGCCCAACGAGTTTGATGACTACATCGCCAATCCCAAAAAGAACGGCTATCAATCGCTGCACACCGCCGTGATGGGACCGGAGAACAAGGTGCTGGAAATTCAGATTCGCACCTTCTCCATGCACGATGAAGCCGAGCTTGGGGTATGCGCCCACTGGCGCTACAAAGGCCACGACACCAACGCCAAAAGCCGCAGCTATGAAGAAAAAATCGCCTGGCTGCGCCAAGTGTTGGAGTGGCAGGACGAAGTGGGCGGCTTTGGCGATTTACGCGAAGGCCTCTCCAGCGATGTCGCCCCCGACCGTATCTACGTCTTTACGCCCGATGGGCATGTCATCGACCTGCCGCGTATCGCCACGCCCATCGATTTTGCTTACCGGGTGCACACCGAAATTGGCCATCGCTGCCGAGGGGCCAAAGTCAATGGTCGCATCGTACCACTGACCTACAAGCTGAAAACCGGCCAGCAGATCGAGATTCTCACCGCTACCAAAGGCGGCCCCAGCCGCGACTGGCTCAACCCCAGTTTGGGTTACGTGCGCACCTCCCGGGCGCGGGCCAAGATTCAAGCGTGGTTCAAACATCAGGCCCGCGACCAGAACCTGGACGAAGGCCGAGCGCTTTTCGAGCGTGAAATGCGCCGCCTGGATGTGGAAGGGCTGGACCTGCCCAAGCTCGCCAAAGCCGTCAACTACCAAAACGCCGACGATATGTACGCGGCGCTGGGTGCCGGGGACCTGCGCATTGGTCAAGTGCTGCATCAAGCCCAGCAACTGTTTGGGGAAACCGACGACCAGGAGCAGCTGGACCGCCTGCTGGCCAAGCCTCGGCGCCAGCCCAGCAAGGCCACCCAAAGCGACATTACCGTGCTTGGGGTGGGCAACCTGAAAACCAGCATGGCGAATTGCTGCCGCCCGGTGCCCGGCGAGCCGATTGTCGGCTTTATTACCCAAGGGCGTGGCGTGACCGTGCACCGCCAGGACTGCACCAACATTCTCCAATTGCGCATGGAAGAGCCCCAGCGCATTATCGAAGTGGAGTGGGGCGAGCGGGCGCACACCCGCTACCCGGTGACCATCGAGATTCAAGCCTGGGATCGCTCGGGCCTGCTACGCGATGTCACGGGCCTGCTGGGCAACGAAAAGGTCAACGTGTTGGCGGTCAACACGCTCACGGATACCGATGAAGGCATCGCCCGACTGCGGATTACCCTGGAGGTGGACGGCCTGGAATCCCTCGGCAGGCTGTTCTCACGTATCCAGCAGCTACCTAACGTGACCGAAGTGCGCCGCCTGCGTAACGCCGACCCTGAAAAAAGTGCCCGCAAAGGAGGGGCCTGATGCGCCATACCCTGGATGATTTGCTCAGCCTGATGTCCGTATTGCGCGACCGAGAGCAGGGCTGCCCGTGGGATATCCAACAGGATTGGGACAGCATCGTGCCCCATACCCTGGAAGAGGCGTACGAAGTGGCTGACGCTATCGAGCGTCGCGCTTTTGAGGAGCTGCCCGGCGAGCTGGGCGACCTGCTGTTTCAAGTGGTCTATTACGCCCAGTTTGGCGCAGAAGAGCAGCGCTTCGACTTTCACGATATCGTCGATACGCTGACCGCCAAAATGCTGCGACGTCATCCCCATGTGTTCCCAGACGGCACACTGGCTTCCCGCCGCCCGCCCGGCGTGAGTGCCGACGAGGTCAAAACCCAGCAGGTGAATAGCCGCTGGGAAGCGCTAAAGGCCGACGAGCGCGCCGAACGAGCCACCCAAGCGCCGTCGGTACTGGACGACGTGCCCCGCACGCTGCCTGCGTTAAGCCGCGCCGCGAAGCTCTCCAAACGCGCCGCCCGGGTTGGCTTTGATTGGCCCGATGACGAAGGCGTGCTGGCCAAAATTCGCGAGGAGCTGGAGGAGGTCGAAGAGGCGCTGACGGCGGGGGATCGTCAGCACGCCCAGGAAGAGGTAGGCGACCTGCTGTTTGCCGTCACTAATTTAGCCCGCACGCTAGGCGCCGACCCCGAGCAGTGCCTACGCAGCACCAACGCAAAATTCGAGCGCCGCTTTCGCTATGTCGAACGCGCGCTTGCCGATGCCGAGCGCCCGTTAAACGAGGCCTCGCTGGATGAGATGGAAGGCCACTGGCAAGCCGCGAAAGCCCAAGAACAACGCTAATTTCAAAACCATCAACGCGACCCCGCAAGGAGGCCACGCCAATGAGTCATGATCTACACGAATCACTGCGCGATAACGTGCGTATTCTGGGCGACAGTCTAGGGCGAACCATCGCCGATGATTTAGGCCAGTCGTTTGTCGATAAGATTGAAACCATTCGTGCCCACGCCAAGCGCGGTCGCCAAGGTGACTCCCTGCAGCAGCGCCAGCTCATCGAATACCTGCGTCAGCTGCCGGAACGCGATCTGTTGCCCGTTACCCGAGCTTTTAACCAGTTTTTAAATTTGGCTAACATCGCCGAGCAGCACTACCGGGCGCGGTTTCGTCGGGTAGAGGACTACAAACCCGGCTCGCAGCCCGCACTTGGAGAGCTGCTGGGACGCGCCCAGCAAGCGGGTAATTCACCGCGCAAACTGGTGGAAACGCTGGCCAACATGCGCGTCGAGCTGGTGCTGACCGCGCATCCCACCGAAGTCATCCGCCGCACGCTGATTCAGAAGTACGACGCCATCGATGAGTGCTTGACCGCCATCGAAAGCTCGGAAGATTACCCCGAACGCGGCGCCCGCGCCCAAGGCCGCTTGGAAGAGCTGATCAGCCAAGCGTGGCACACCGACGAGATTCGCCACGAACGTCCCACGCCGGTAGACGAAGCCAAGTGGGGCTTTGCCGTCATCGAGAACTCGCTGTGGCAAGCGGTGCCGGATTTCCACCGCGACTTGGATAACCTGCTGCTGGACACTGCAGGCGAGCGCCTGCCGCTGGACGCCGCGCCGATTCGCTACGCCTCCTGGATGGGCGGCGACCGCGACGGCAACCCGAATGTCACCGCCAAAGTCACCCAGGAAGTGCTGCTGCTGGGCCGCTGGATGGCAGCGGATCTCTACCTGCGCGATTTAGAGCAGCTCAAAACCGAGCTCTCCATGTGGAAAGCCAACAGCGCCCTCAAAGCCGAAGTGGGCGATGTGGCGGAGCCCTACCGCGAACTGCTCAAGCGGCTGCTGACCAAAATGGAAGCCACCCGGGACTGGGCGAAAGCGCAGTTGGATGGCCGCAACTACGACGGCGGGCCGATCATCGAAACCCGCGACCAGCTCTACGCGCCGCTGCTGGCCTGCTACCGCTCGCTGTGCGATGTGGGGCTGGATACTATAGCCAACGGTGCGCTGCTGGACACGCTGCGCCGCGTGGCCGTGTTCGGCGTCACGCTGACCAAGCTCGACCTTCGCCAGGAAGCCAGCCGCCACGCCCAAGTAATGGAAGAACTCACCAGCTCCCTGGGGCTAGGTCATTACCAAGAGTGGAGCGAAACCCAGCGTCAGGAGTTTTTGCTCGCAGAGATTGAGTCCCGTCGCCCCCTGATTCCTCGCCGCTGGGAGTGTTCGGCGGAGTCCCGGGAAGTCATCGACACGTTCAAGGTGATCGCCCAGGAGCATGCGGAAGCGCTGGGTACTTACATTATCTCCATGGCCGCCGAGCCCTCTGATGTGCTCACCGTGGCGCTGCTGATGAAAGAAGTGGGCGGGCAAGTAACACTGCCCATCGCGCCGCTGTTCGAAACCCTCAACGACCTGGATCACGCGGGCGATGTGATCGATCAGCTGCTGGCTCTGCCGGGCTACCGTGCTCTGGCGAAAGACCGTCAAGAAGTAATGATTGGCTACTCCGACTCCGCCAAAGATGCCGGTCAGCTCGCCGCTGCTTGGGCACAGTATCGCGCCCAGGAAGCGTTGGTGAACGTTTGCGAGAAGCATGGCGTTGACCTGACGCTGTTCCACGGTCGTGGCGGTACCGTGGGCCGTGGTGGCGGCCCGGCTCACGCGGCGATTCTGTCTCAGCCGCCGGGCTCCGTGAACGGCAGCCTGCGGGTGACCGAGCAGGGCGAGATGATTCGCTTCAAGTTCGGCCAGCCGGATATCGCGCTGCGCTCCATGGAGATCTACGCCTGTGCGGTGCTGGAGGCCACGCTATTGCCACCGCCCGCGCCGGAACCCCACTGGCGCGAAGAGATGGATCAACTGGCCAAAGTCGCCCACGGTGCTTATGTAGGCGTGGTAAGGGAAGACCCCGACTTCGTACCTTACTTCCGTGCGGTGACGCCGGAAGGGGCGCTGGGCCGATTGCCGCTTGGCTCGCGGCCCACTAAGCGCCGTCAGGATGGCGGCGTGGAAACCCTGCGGGCGATTCCCTGGATTTTCGCCTGGACGCAGATCCGCCTAATGCTGCCTGCATGGCTTGGCAGCGGCGAAGCCTTCTCCCGCCGCCTGGAGCAGCCCGGCGGCCGCGAAGTGCTGCAAGAGATGCGCACCCAGTGGCCGTTCTTTGGCACCTATCTTGATATGTTAGAGATGCTGCTGGCCAAAGCAGACGTGGCGATTGCCGCCTACTATGAGCACCGCTTGGTGGACGAGCCGTCGCTGAAAGCGCTGGGCAAAAAGCTCCGCGAACGCTTCGAGCGGTTGGAAGACGTGGTGTTAGATATTCTTCAGCAGGAGAAACTGCTGGAGAACACGCCATTGATTCGTCAGGCGATTGACGTGCGCAACCCTTACATCGACCCACTGCACGGCCTGCAAGCCGAGCTGTTGCAGCGTAACCGGGATGCTGATGGGGCGATTAGCCCAGATCTTTCCCGCGCACTGATGGTCACCATGGCAGGGATTGCGGCCGGTCTGCGTAACACCGGCTAAGCTGAAGACAGCCCACCAGCGCCGCTACCGATGGGTGGCGGCGCTTTTCTTTACGTCCAGTGTTGGAGTCAAAACATGACGGCAGATGCCCAGGCCGTGTTGGCCTTCTGGTTTCAGGAGCTGACGCCCGCACAGTGGTTCAAAAAAGACGCTGAGATGGATCGGCAGATTGCCGAGCGATTCAGTGATGTGCTGATGGGTGCCGCAGCGTGCGAGTGTTTCGAATGGCGTCGTTCGGCTCGCGGGCGGCTGGCGGAAGTGATTGTGCTGGATCAGTTCTCTCGTAATATCTACCGCGACGATGCCCGTGCGTTTGCCAACGACACGCTGGCGTTAGCGCTGGCCCAGGAAGCGGTGGCCAGCGGAGCCGACCAGTCGCTGTCGGCGGTAGAACGCAGCTTTCTCTATATGCCCTATATGCACAGCGAGTCGGCGGCTATTCATACCGTTGCGATGCGGCTCTTCGATCAGCCGGGACTGGAGAGCAATCTTGAATTCGAGAAACGCCACAAGGCGATTATTGACCGCTTCGGGCGCTACCCGCACCGCAATGCGGTGTTGGGAAGACCCTCGACTACGGAAGAGTTCGAATTCCTCAAGCAGCCCGGCTCCTCTTTTTAACGTTTATTTAGGCTACATGGCGTTTTATGTCGTTACGAAAATCTACCCGTATCAATAAATACATCAGCGAAAGCGGCCTCTGCTCCCGCCGGGAGGCGGACCGCTTCGTCGAGCAGGGCAATGTGTGGATCAACGGCCGCCGGGCAACCACCGGCGATCAGGTGGTCGCGGGGGATCGAGTAAAGGTCAACGGCCAGGAGATCGAGCCGCAGGAAGAGGAGGATCTCGTTCTCATCGCGCTGAATAAGCCGGTAGGCATCGTGAGCACCACGGAGTCGGCGGAAAAAGACAACATCGTTGAGTTTGTGAAGCACGGCACGCGTATTTTCCCCATTGGCCGCTTGGATAAAGACTCCCAGGGGCTGATCTTTCTCACCAACAACGGCGACTTGGTCAACAAGATCCTACGCGCCAACAACAACCACGAGAAAGAGTACGTGGTAACGGTGGATAAGCCGATCACCGACGAATTCATTGCCGGTATGCAGGGCGGCGTGCCGATTTTGGGGCAGATGACCAAGAAGTGTCAGGTGGTCAAAGAGTCCACCTTTGTGTTCAATATCACGTTAGTGCAGGGGCTCAACCGCCAAATTCGCCGTATGTGCGAATACTTTGGCTATGAAGTCACCCAGCTAGTGCGCACCCGCATCATGAACGTCTCGCTGAAAGGGCTGGCGCTGGGGGATTGGCGCGATCTTACCCCTAAAGAGATCGATACGATCATCGCGCTCACCGAAACCTCGGACGCCTCGCCCGCGCCGGAGAAGAAAAAGCCCGCCAGGCCCAACTACAGCGGCGGTAGGAGTAGCGCGAAGGAGCAAAAAACGGTGTCCAAGCGCGCTTCCCCCGGCGCCAAAGCGGGTAACAAAACACGTAAAGACGCCAAGGCCAAAGGGGCCGTGCCCGGTAAACCGAGTGCCAAAGGAAAGCCCACTGGCAAACCGGCTGCGAAAGGTAAGGGCAGGCCCGGCGGTAAACCCAGCGGCAATCCGGTGGCGAAGGGGGCGGGTAAGGGCTCAGGGAAGGGTGGCCGCCCAAGCGGTAAGCCTGCCGTTGGCAAGCCACCCCGCGCACGGGGAAAGCGTTAATCGCCCCGCGGTTGGCTTGCTAAAAGCTAAAGTTGTCCGAGCGGCTTGCCGTCGTTCCCATCGAGCCACTACGTTGAAGAGGGTTCAGGAATGCGAAGAGGACGCTAGGATGGCAGACGATACCTTGAAAGACGCTAAAATCGTTGATCACCACGGCTTGCTCGTTGGGCAGGTAGTCAGCATCAGCGAGCGACAACATGTCGAAATACGCACCCCCACCGGACAACACTTTTGGATAAAGCCGGAATCGTTGGCCAAAAGTCAGGGGCAGTGGTGTCTATTAAAGGATTTTATAGCGTATACGGCGGATAACACCGAAACGGTGTGGTCAGAAAGCGACCTGGACGAGGCCGCCGACGACACTTTTCCCGCCAGCGACCCGCCCTCGTTTACGCTGGGCGATGAGGGCAAAGGGCGGTAAAACAAGGACGGGCACCGGTGGGTGCCCGTCCAGTGGGTGCGTTAGTCACGATTTGAAAACAGGAAGTTGGCAATCAGCTCTTTGCCGCCCTCCGTGGCAAACGACTCCGGGTGAAACTGAATGCCGTGAATCGGGTAGTCACGGTGCTTCACGCCCATCAGCTCAAACTCACCCGCTGCCTGCCAGCGGCTGCGCTCGGCAAAGCTGTCGGCGGTGAGTGCACCTACCGTGGCGGTCACTTCCAGGCACTCTGGCAGCGTCGCCGCATCAGCAATCAGAGAGTGGTAGCGCATCACCTCCAGCTGGTCGGGTACGCCATTGAAGACCGATTGGTTATTGTGATGAATGGGGCTGATTTTGCCGTGCATCGGCAGCGGCGCTTTGACCACCTTGCCCCCAAACACGTGCACGATGCCCTGCATGCCTAAACAAACGCCCAGCAGCGGCGTGGTTTTGCCCAGCTTCTTGATCACTTCAGCGCATACGCCAAAGTAGCGCGGGTCATCCGGCGAGCCGGGGCCAGGCGAGATAATAATGCGATCCGGCGCCATGGCTTCGATGGCTTTGAAGTCGATCTGATTGTTGCGCTTTACCACGATCTCGAAATGGGGCAGCCCGCCGCGATTCTTCTCCGTGGTCAGAATCTCACCAATAAACTGGTAGAGGTTATAGGTGAAGGAGTCGTAGTTATCGATGATCAGCACCTTCATGCGGGGCTCTCCGTTTCCGTATCCATAAAGGGGGCCAAGGCCTTGCGGGTGCCGGCAAACTTGCGGCGAATCTCTTCGTACTCATCTTCGGCGTTGCTGTCGTAAACGTTGCCGCCACAGGTTTGTACGTAGGCGCGCTCGCCGTTAACAAACACCGTACGGATGGGGATCGCAAAGGTGCAGTCGCCGTTGAAGGAGAACTGACCCACCGCGCCGCCGTAGGGGCCGCGGCCGTCGGTTTCCAAGTCATCGATGATTTTCATCGCTTCAATCTTGGGTGCGCCGGTTAGCGTGCCCGCGGGGAAGTTGCTGGCCAGCGCGGTGAACATGTCTTCGCCTTCGGCAATGATGCCGACGATCTCACTAGAGATATGCTGAACGTGGCTGAAGCGCTTGATATCCATCAGGCTGCGTACTTTGACCGTACCGAACTGGGCTACTCGGCCAATATCGTTGCGGTGCAGGTCCACGATCATGTTGTGCTCGGCGATCTCTTTGGGGTCGTTGAGCAGCGCGCGGGCAAGCTGGGTATCCTCCTGGGGCGTTTGGCCGCGCAGGGTGGTGCCCGCCAGTGGAAACGTCTCCATCTCGCCCTGGCGCAGGCGGAACAGCAGCTCGGGGCTGGCACCAATCAGCTTCTGTTCGCCAAACTTCACGTAGTACATCTGCGGCGAGGGGTTGATGGTACGCAGCTGGTCGTAAAGCGCCAGCGTGTCGCCCTGAATGCGAAAGCGCTTTTTAAAGCCCACTTCGCACTGAAAAACTTTGCCGTCGATGATGTCCTGCTTCACCTTGGCGACCGCTTCGGCGTGCTCGGCTTTGCTCATGGTGTCGCCCAGCGCAGTAATGTGCAGCGCGCCTGCGGGCTCGTCGTCGGCGTCGATCAGCGTCTGTAGAAACGCGTAACGGCTATTGTCGTAGTAGAAGTAGGTGACTTCCCCGGTCATCTTGTCGAGGATCAGGCCATCTTTGTACAGCCCAAAGCGGAACGTATCGAAGTCGTCGCTGGCTTTCAGCGTCAGCGACGGCTCGAAGTACTGCATGGCGTCGTAACCTAAATAGCCGCTTAATCCGCCCGCGTACTTGCGCGAGATAATGTTTTGCGGAATCAGGCTGCGTAGCAGCTCGTAGGGGTTATCGCTGGGGTAGTGGTTGGCCTCGCCGTCGCGGCTTTCGATAGTTAGCGTGTTGCCATTGGCATAGAGCGTGTACTCAGGGTCGAAACCAATGATCGAGTGGCGCGCCATGTGGCTATCTTCGCCCAGCGACTCCAGCATGTAGCAGGTATCGAAGCGCCGCTCGATTTTTTGAAACAGAGCAAAGAAGTCGCAGTCTGCCGCCAGGGTAACGTAATGGGGCTTGCGGGGCAGGGTGAACGGCTGGGGGCCTGCCGCAGCGGCCGTATCGGTGGTGCTCATAAGTGATCATTCCGTGAAGAGGCTAACATCGTCAGCGCGCGTGATCCGCGTGACACGGTCGCAATACCCACGCCTAGGGTTTCGGCAATTTTGCGGTGAGGGACGCCCTCGCGCAGCAGCTTAAAAATCTGTAGGCGTTTGCTGATTTCTTGATACTCTGCTGGCGTAAGCAGGCTGGCCAGTGCTTCGTCCATTGCATCGGGCGTGTCGATCGCAAGCAGGTGGCGCACCAGGTCAGCTTGAAACGTATCGTGTAAGGACATCGTGCCACCGAGTGATTTGGTCATGTACTAGCGTACTAGTACGTTAACGGATTGCTCAGGGAAGTCAAGTCGCAGTGAGGTTAAGGAGTCGCCATGACCGGCTATTTTATTCAAGCATTCATCTATTTAGTGGCGGCGGTGATAGCCGTGCCGCTGGCCAAGCGCTTCGGGCTGGGGTCGGTGTTGGGTTATTTGGTCGCCGGTGTGGTGATTGGCCCCGTGCTGGGGCTGGTCGGCCAGGAGACGACCACGATTCAGCACTTTGCTGAATTTGGCGTGGTGATGATGCTGTTTTTGGTGGGCATGGAGCTAGACCCCAAAGGCTTATGGGCCATGCGGGTGCGGCTGCTGGGCCTAGGTGGTTTGCAGGTGGTGCTGACCGCAGCGGCAGGCGCTGCCATTGCCTGGTGGCTGGGGCTCGTTTGGCAAACCGCCCTGGCGGTGGGGCTGATTTTCGCGCTCTCATCCACCGCCATCGTGCTGCAAACCCTGAGTGAGAAGGGGCTTTCCAAAACCGAAGGCGGACGCAGCGCCTTTTCGGTGCTGCTGTTTCAAGATATCGCCGTCATTCCTATGCTGGCGCTCATCCCGCTACTGGCACTGCCGGAATTAATGGGCGCTGCCAGTGACGACCATGGTCACGCGGCGCTAAGCCTAGTGGCGCATCTGCCTGCCTGGGCACACGCGCTGGTAGTGGTGGCCGCCATCGGCAGCGTAATTGTGGGCGGCTACTATTTAGGGCCGCTGCTGTTCCGTTACGTGATTGGCTCCGGCCTACGGGAAGTGTTTACCGCCTCGGCGCTGATGCTGGTGATCGGCATTGCCGCCTTGATGAGCTTGGTGAACCTATCGCCCGCCTTGGGGGCGTTTTTGGCCGGTATCGTATTGGCCAACAGCGAGTTCAAGCACGAGATCGAGGCCAATATCGAGCCATTCAAGGGGCTGCTGCTGGGGTTGTTCTTCATCACCGTGGGCGCAGGCATCAACTTTGACGTGCTAGCGGCGGATTGGGTGACGGTGCTAGGCCTGGGCTTGGCCGTCATCGTTGTGAAAGCGGCCATTTTGCTGGTGCTGGCGCTGCTGTTCAAGGTACACGGCAGTAATGGCTGGCTGTTCACCCTAAGTCTTGCCCAAGCGGGGGAGTTTGGCTTCGTCCTGCTGACCTATAGTGTGCAGAACAGCGTGATTCCGGTGGAACTCTCCCAGGTGCTCTCGCTGGTGGTGGCGCTGTCGATGTTCCTTACACCGCTGCTGTTCATTGCTTACGACAAGCTGGTGCTGCCGCGCTACCAAACCGCCAAGAATGACGCTCGCGAAGCCGATACCATCGAAGAGCAGGCACCGGTCATCGTGGCGGGGGTCGGCCGTTTTGGGCAGATTATTTGCCGCCTGCTGCGGGCCAATAACATTCCCATCGTGGCGCTGGATCACGAGATCGAGCAGATCGAGAACCTGCGTAACATTCGCATTAAAAGCTACTTTGGCGACGCTAGCCGCTCCGATTTGCTGGAAACCGCCGGTATCGAGCACGCTCGTCTGCTGGTGGTCGCCATCGACGACCGTGAGCGTGCGGTGGGTATCGTCAAGCACGTCAAACAGTTCTACCCCAATGTGTGGGTGCTGGCCCGCGCCTTTGACCGGGGCCACGGCTACCAGCTTCGCGAGGCAGGAGCCGACGACGTGATCAGCGAAACCTACCATTCGGCGCTAGAACTCGGTGGCCATGCACTCACCGCCATGGGCGTTCATCCTATGCGCGCTAAACAGATGACCTGGGCGTTCGTACAAAACGAAGAAGCCCATGCCGACGAGCTGTTCGAGGCCTGGAAGGAAATCGACGAAGGCATCAACTTCAGCCCGCGTTACGGCGAACTATTCATGAAGCTGGAAGAAGCGCTGAATACCGCGATGCATCAAGACTGGCAGGCACCGCAACAAGAGGAAGTGCCGGTATGGACGGCTCCCGCTCCAGAGAGCGAGCCGCAGACACTTAACAGAGGCCCCGCAGAGCAGCGTTCGTAGCTTAAAACGGCAAATGTAGCGAGGCGCTGAGCATATTGAGGTGGCTGAGCGACGGCGCATCAATACGTTCGTACTCTAATCGGCTGATCAATCGATTGACGGTCATGGTGGCACCAAACCCTTGCAGTAGGGCGGTGCCGCTATCCTCGGCAATCGGCTGGTCGGTGTCACCTCGCCATTCGGTCAGGCCCGATTTGGCGTAGATGCTAAACGCGCCCATACGAATACCCGCCACAATGGCACCGCCAAGGCTCAAGGTGTCCATAATCATCGGGTTGACGCTGGAAGCGATGGGCACTTCTTCGCTTTCGCGGTAGGCAATTTCAGCGCCAATATCTAACTGCGGTAGCTGCCAAGGGCTGAAGCCAGCGGTGAGACGAAAGCCGGAGGTGTAGCTATCTAGGCTGCTGAGGTCGCTGCCTTCCAGCACCACGCCGTTATCAAGGCGCATCCATTCGCTATCGGGAGCGGCATAGGAGAGAATGGGAGCGCCGTCATCGGCAAAGGTTGCACTCAAAGGAAGGGCAGTGCCGAACAGGCTCAACAGCAGGGTGCTTGCCAAGCGGTTCATTGGCGTTCCTCTTGTCCTTTCTCGTTGACGTTATCTTCATCAGCCTAGCAACGAGCGCTGATTTCCACCACGTGAATTGCGCCATTCGCCAAATTTTCCAGCAAATTTTTTCCCATCTGCATAAAACGCTCACCGAATACCCACTGAGGTGAGAGGACGGCGGTACGCGGTGCCTGCTCTTTTTGCCGCTGGCGCGTGCGCCATTCAAGCGCGGTGTGGCTCCAGTCTTTGCAGTGCTGAAGGTTAAAACCGCTCGCTTCAAGGCGTTGGGTCAGCTGGGATAACGAGAGCAAGTGCGAGTGCGTTGGTCCTTCGGCCCAGGGCACCGGAAATCGCAACGCTTCGCTGTGTAGCCCGCCAACGACTTCATGCATCACCAACTGGCCGCCAGGTCGCAGCACGCGGCGGCACTCGGCCAGTACGCGTGCAGGGTCGGGCATATTCATCAGGCTGTGTTGGAACAGCACGGCATCGAAGCTGGCATCACTAAACGGCAGTGCGCAGGCATCTCCCGTCACACAGCGCAGCTTGCCATGGTGGGCTTTAGCAGTGTGATGGCCTAGCACCAACCGGCTAATGGCTTGGTTCAGCGCGCTAAAGCGGTGGGTAATATCCAGCCCGGTTATATGAAAACCTTGCGCGGCACCTTGTCGCATCAGCCCGCCCAGCCCAGCGCCTATATCCAGCGCGTGCTGGGATTTGGGGTCGAGCAAGCCCAACAGCCTTGCGGATGCGGCAATGCCACCGATATGCAGCTGGTCGAGCTGTGCTAATTGATGCAGCGTGGGGCCATCGGGGTAGTGGGTGCGCAGTTGGTTAAGTATATCCTGGTCGCGCAGCGCTTGATGGTAGTGATGGGCGAGGGAAGTGGGCATGGGGAGCCTCGGTTGGGGCTAACGTCTCAGGATCAGAACAACCCTGGCGAAAGCCTCCGCTACGGGTTGTTCTGATCGACAGTTGACCGTTGTAACAGCTTCGATCCCTTTTACGTTTGGTCTTCCAGCCCCAGCTCTTTAATCGAGATTTCGCGCATTTTGAATTTCTGGATTTTGCCGGTGACTGTCATCGGGAACTCATCCACGAACTTGAAGTAGCGCGGGATCTTGAAATGGGTGATTTTGCCTTTGCAGTAGTCGCGCAGGTCGTCGCCGGTAATCTCGCCCGCCGTGTTGTTGAGCTTCACCCAGGCGATCAGCTCTTCGCCGTACTTTTTGTCCGGCACGCCGGTGACCTGTACTTCGGAAACCGCTGGGTGGGCGTACAAGAACTCTTCGATCTCTTTTGGGTAGACGTTTTCGCCGCCGCGAATCACCATGTCTTTGATGCGCCCGACGATCTGGATGTAGCCCTCGTCATCCATGGTGGCCAAGTCGCCAGTGTGCATCCAGCCCGCTTCGTCGATGGCCTCAGCAGTGGCTTTGTCGTTGTTCCAATACTTCAGCATCACGCTGTACCCACGGGTGCACAGCTCGCCGATTTCGCCACGGGGTAGAATGCCGCCGTTGCCAGGGTCGACGATCTTGCTCTCCAGGTGGGGCTGGGTGCGGCCCACGGTGGAAACGCGCTTTTCAATGGTGTCGTTCGCGCCGGTTTGCGTAGAGACCGGGCTGGTTTCGGTCATGCCGTAGGCGATTTGCACGCCCTTCATGTTCATCTTGTTGATGACCTGCTTCATGATTTCAGCAGGGCAAATGGAGCCCGCCATAATGCCGGTGCGTAGCGTCGAAAAATCGGTGCTGGCGAAGTCAGGGTGCTCAAGCTCGGCGATGAACATGGTAGGAACACCATACAACGCAGTGGCTTTCTGCTCATGAACGGCTTTCAGCACTTTGCCGGGGTCGAAGCCTTCATCTGGGTAGATCATCGCCGCGCCGTGGGTCACGCAGCCCAGGTTACCCATCACCATGCCAAAGCAGTGGTAGAGCGGTACGGGAATCACCAAGCGGTCTTCGCTGGTAAAGCCCATGCTTTCGGCCACGAAAAAGCCGTTATTGAGAATGTTGTGGTGAGAGAGCGTGGCCCCCTTGGGAAAGCCGGTGGTGCCGGAGGTGTACTGGATATTGATCGGGTCGTCGAACTGCAGTGTGGCCTGTAGGTCGTCCACGTCGGTTTGGCTAACCTTGTCGGCTTCGGCGATGAAGTCTGCCCAGCGCCACATGCCGCTGTGCTTGTCGGCGCTTAGGTTAATGATGCACTCAAGGTTCGGCAGTTTCTGTGATTGTAGTTGGCCTTCCGCACAGCTGTTGAGCTCTGGCGCCAGCTCGAACAGCATCGCCGTGTAGTCGGAGCTTTTGAATTGGTTGGCGGTGACTAAAAAGCGCGCGCCGGACTGGTTCAGCGCGTACTCCAGCTCGTGGGTTCGGTAAGAGGGGTTGATGTTCACCAGGATTGCGCCAATTTTGGCGGTGGCAAACTGGGTCAACGTCCATTCGCTGCAGTTGGGCGCCCAAATACCCACGCGGTCGCCTTTTCGTACACCAATAGCGAGCAGGGCGCGGGCGCAGCGGTTCACTTCCTGCTGAAGCTCGCGGTAGCTCCAGTGAATATTCTGGTGAAGCGCTATCAGCGCGTCGTTATCCGGGTACTGAGCGGCAATTTGGTCGAATTTATCGCCAATGGTCATGCCCAACAGCGGCTTTTCTGCGGTGCTGCTGGTGTAGCTGGGCAAGGTTGCAGGTAATGCCATGGTGAGTCTCCGATGTCTTTTTCTTATCTGAACGGGAAGTGACGCATTTTTAATTATTAGGATTTTCGGGTGGCGTTATGCTGTGCTGCTTTGGGCACACCCTTTGGCGAGGGCCACCTTGGCACTGGGTTTGCGGCCAAGCTGTTGAGTGATCCAGTCGCCGGTATCGATCACTGCCTGCAGGTCGATGCCGGTATCAATGCCCAGTCCTTCCAGTAAATAGAGCACGTCTTCGGTAGCCACATTGCCCGATGCGCCCTTGGCATAGGGGCAGCCACCCAGGCCTGCCGTGGCGGCATCGATCACGCTCACGCCTTCTTCCAACACGGCGTACAGGTTGGCAATCGCCATGCCGTACGTGTCGTGGAAGTGAGCGGCCAGTCTCTCAATCGGCACCTGCTGGCGAGTGGCTTCGATCATCCGCTTAGCGGCCAGCGGCGTACCCACGCCAATGGTGTCGCCCAGCGAGACTTCATAGCAGCCCATCTCATACAGCGCCTTGGCGACATCCGCTACTTTATGGGGGGCGATATCCCCCTCATAAGGGCAGCCCAGCACGCAGGAGACATAGCCCCGCACCCGCATGCCTGCCTCGTTGGCGCGGGCAAGCACCGGCTCAAAGCGCGCCAGCGACTCGGCAATCGAGCAGTTGATGTTCTTCTGGGAGAACGCTTCCGATGCCGCACCGAATACCGCGACTTCCTCAACTCCCGCCTCCAGGGCGCTTTCCAACCCCTTTAGGTTTGGCGTCAGCGCGGAATACACCACGCCGTGCTGGCGCTGAATGCCGCGCATCACTTCAGCGGCATCGCCCATTTGCGGCACCCACTTGGGTGAGACAAAGCTGGCCGCTTCGATATGGCGAATGCCCGCATTTGCCAGCCGCTCGATCAGCTCGATTTTGGTGGCGGTGGGCACCAGGGTGCCCGGCTCGTTCTGCAGCCCGTCGCGGGGGGCCATTTCAAATAGCTTGATAGATGTAGGCAGTGCCATAGTGGTGCTCCTATTCGCTGGGGGCAAAGTCGAGCAGCACAGCGCCCTGGCTGACCGTATCGCCTGCCTGGAAGTGGAACGTCTCTACGCTACCATCGGTAGGGGCGGTCATGGTGTGCTCCATCTTCATGGCTTCCATCACCATCAGCGGCATGCCTTTTTCAACCTGAGCACCCGGTTCCACTAGCAGCGCCACTACCGTGCCGTTCATCGGCGCGGTGAGAGTAGATTCCGCTTCGTGGTGGCCGTGGTCGATGGCGTCGATACGCCGCCAGAAAAGGCGGGTTTCACCGCTGGGTTCGGCCATCACCACTACATGACCATCTCTATACGCCTGTAGGCGGCGGCGGTGGCCATTGAGCGTGACGGCAACGGCGTCGCCTTCCAGCGGCTGTAGGCTGGCGCTCAGCGTGCTGCCGTCGATGGTGAGTTGCCACTGAGCATCCAGGGGCTCGCGTTTGCCTTCGACCACCACGACCGCGCGGTCGCTATCCGGGGCTTGGGCGCTTGCCGGGTCGCACAGCGCAATGCGGATGGTGTGCGGGGCGTTGAGCCGGAAACCGTCGTGGCGGTCCCAGGGGGAGTCGCTTTCGCACTCCTGGGCTAATTGATGCAAACCAATTAGCGCGGCGCTGGCATAGTCTTCTATAGAAAACTGACGCGGAGCAAACAGGGTGGCTTCGTTGCGCTCGATAAAGCGAGTATCCAGCTCAACGTTCTTAAAGCCTGGGTGATTGGCTAAGCGCTGCAAGAAGGCGCGGTTGGTGACTACGCCCTGCACATCCAGCGCCGCCAGCGCCCGGTTGAGGGTGGCTAGCGCCGCGTCGCGGTCAACGCCATGCACAATCAGCTTGGCAAGCATCGGGTCGTAGTGCATCGACACCGTATCGCCGCTCTCTACGCCGCTGTCTAGGCGTACTTGATCCGCGCCTAGCCCTGCGCCTTCCAAGTCCAGCGCGAAGCGAGTGAGCAGACCGGTGGCGGGCAAGAAGTCCTGCTCCGGGTCTTCGGCGTAAATGCGCGCTTCGAAACTGTGGCCGGTAATGGTTAGCTCGTCCTGGCGGCAGGGCAGCGGCTCGCCCATGGCGACTCTTAGCTGCCATTCCACCAGATCTTGGCCGGTAATCATCTCGGTCACGGGATGCTCCACCTGCAGGCGGGTGTTCATCTCCATGAAGTAGAACGATCCGTCGGCGTCTAGCAAAAATTCCACCGTGCCCGCGCCCACGTAGCCGATCTCTTTGGCGGCGCGAACGGCGGCATCACCCATGGCGGCGCGCAGTTCAGGCGTTATGCCGGGGGCAGGGGCTTCTTCGATGACTTTCTGATGGCGGCGCTGCACGCTGCAGTCCCGCTCGAACAGGTACACGCCGTTGCCGTAGCGGTCGCAGAATACCTGCACTTCCACATGGCGGGGCTGTACCAGATACTTCTCGATCAGCATGCGGTCATCGCCAAACGCGGCTTTAGACTCCCGGCGGCAGCCGTCCAGTGCGGCTTTGAAACCGTCGCCGCTCTCGACGACGCGCATGCCTTTACCACCGCCACCGGCACTGGCTTTTAGCATGACGGGGTAGCCGATCTTATCGGCTTCGGAACGCAGCAGGGCATCGCCTTGGTCGTCGCCGTGGTAGCCGGGCACCAGCGGCACACCCGCATTCGCCATGCGCGCTTTGGCGGCAGACTTGTCGCCCATGGCGGCAATGGCAGAAGCGGGCGGGCCAACGAAGGTAATGCCCGCTTGCTCTAGGGCTTTGACGAAGGTGCCGTTCTCGGACAAGAAGCCGTAGCCGGGGTGAATCGCGCCGGTGCCGGTGCGTTGGGCGGCCTCAATCACCGCGTCAATGTTCAAGTAGCTTTCCCGAGCGGCGGCGGGGCCGAGGCGCACGGCCTCGTCGGCGTCACGCACGTGGCGGGCAGTAGCGTCGGCGTCGGAGTAAACCGCCACGGTTTTTAAGCCCATGCGGCGGGCGGTGCGCATCACGCGGCAGGCGATTTCGCCGCGGTTGGCCACCAGTAGCGTATCGAATTTAGTTGGGGTAAACGTCATGAGCGTGGCTCCGCAGCGTTATTGTGTTCTTCAGGAGAGGTCCAGGCGGGGCGACGCTTGTCAAAAAAGCTGGCTAAACCCTCTTGGCCCTCTTCGCTTACCCGCAGCTTGGCAATCACCTGGCAGGTGTGCTCGCGGGTGGCGTCGCTATCCGGGGCTTGGGCCACGTCGGCAAGCAAGGCTTTCGTTGCTCGCTGTGCTTGGGGGGAGCCTTTCATCAGTGTGTCGATCATCGTATCCACTGCGCTATCCAGGGCTTCGGGTTCCACCACGTGGTGGGCCAACCCCAGGACGAGTGCGGTAGGCGCGTCCATGACCTCGGCACTCAGCGCGTATCGGCGCATCTGACGCTGGCCAAGGGCGCGCTGAACGTAGGGGCTGATCACCGCAGGCGACAGGCCAATATTGACTTCCGACAGGCAAAACTTGGCCTTTTCGGAGGCGATGACGATATCGCAGCAGGCGGCCAAGCCCACCGCGCCGCCGAACGCCGCCCCCTGTACGCGGCAGATGGTCGGGCAGGGCAGCGTGTCCAGGCCGTGCATGAGAGCGGACAGCTTGCGGGAATCGGCGAGGTTGTCTTCCAGGTCGTATTCGACCATGCGCTTCATCCAGTTCAAGTCAGCACCTGCGGAGAAGCTTTTGCCTTCGGAGCCGAGCACCACCACCCGAACGTCGCCTGCACTTGCCAAGTCGTGCAGCTTTTCCAGGTGCGCGTTGAGTTCGGCAATCAGGCTATCGTCAAAGGCGTTATGCACCTCTGGGCGGTTCAAGGTGAGCCGCGCCACGCCTGCTTCAATCACCAGTGTTGAGTAAGCCATGAGGTTCGCCCCTTACATCCGGAACACGCCGAAGCGTGTCTCTTTGACTTCTGCATTCATCGCAGCGGCCAGTGAAAGCCCCAGCACGTCGCGAGTTTGTAGCGGGTCGATCACGCCGTCGTCCCACAGGCGGGCGCTGGCGTAGTAGGGATGGCCCTGATGCTCGTACTGGTCGCGGGTGGGCTTTTTGAAGGCTTCTTCGTCCTCTTTGCTCCATTCTCGGCCTTCGCGCTCGTACTGCTCGCGTTTTACTTGGGAAAGGACACCCGCCGCCTGTTCGCCGCCCATCACCGAAATACGCGCGTTGGGCCACATGAACAGCAGGTTGGGGTCGTAAGCGCGGCCACACATGCCGTAGTTACCTGCGCCGAAGCTGCCGCCAATCAGCACGGTGTATTTCGGCACGTTGGCGCAGGCCACGGCGGTGACGAGCTTGGCACCGTGCTTGGCGATGCCTTCGTGCTCGTACTTGGAGCCGACCATGAAGCCAGTGATGTTCTGCAGGAACACCAGCGGGATTTTGCGCTGGGCGCATAGCTCGATAAAGTGCGCACCTTTTACCGCGCTCTCCGAAAACAGCACGCCGTTGTTGGCCACGATCCCCACCGGGTAGCCGTGGATGTGAGCAAAGCCGGTCACCAGCGTGTCGCCGTAGTAGCGTTTGAACTCGTCAAAGTCGGAGCCATCGACGATGCGGCCAATCACTTCGCGCACGTCATAGGGCTTTTTCAGGTCGGTGCCGACGATGCCGTAAAGCTCAGACGGGTCGAGTTTGGGCGGCCTAGGCGGCTGCATGGCCAGCTGGCCACGCTTTTGCCAGTTCAGCCGCGACACGCAGGCGCGGGCAAGCTGCAGCGCATGAGCGTCGTTTTCGGCGTAGTGGTCGGCTACGCCGCTCTTTTTGGCGTGAACGTCCGCACCGCCCAGGTCTTCCGCGCTGATGCTCTCCCCCGTGGCGGCTTTCACCAGCGGCGGCCCGCCCAGGAAAATCGTGCCTTGTTCTTTGACGATGATCGACTCGTCCGCCATGGCAGGCACGTACGCACCGCCTGCGGTACAGGAGCCCATCACCACGGCGATTTGCGGGATGCCTTCAGCGGACATCGTGGCCTGGTTGTAGAAAATACGCCCGAAGTGGTCGCGGTCGGGGAAGACTTCGTCCTGGCGGGGCAGAAAGGCACCGCCAGAATCGACCAGATAGATACACGGCAAGCGGTGCTTGCGGGCGATCTCTTGCGCGCGCAGGTGTTTTTTGACCGTCAGGGGAAAGTAGGTGCCGCCTTTGACCGTGGCGTCGTTGGCCACGATGACGCACTCGACGCCCGAGACGCGGCCAATGCCGGTCACCACGCCAGCGGCGGGTACGTCGCTGTCGTAAACGTGGTGAGCGGCCAGCGCAGAAAATTCCAAAAACGGCGAGCCTTCGTCGATCAGGTGGTCGATTCGGTCACGCACGAACAGCTTGCCACGGCTCTCATGGCGAGCGCGGGCTTTTTCGCCGCCTCCCTGAGCGATGGCGGCGGTCAGCTCACGCAGTTGTCGGACTTCGCCGCGCATGGCGGCGTCGTTGGCTTGAAACGCATCGCTGCGCGGGTTGATCTGTGTCGAGAGTGTGCTCATAGCCAGGCCCCGGTCATTATTGTTAAAGACTTTCGGTAAACAGTTCGCGGCCAATCAGCATCCGACGAATTTCGCTCGTGCCGGCACCAATCTCATACAGTTTGGCGTCGCGCAGCAGGCGGCCGGTGGGGTACTCGTTGATATACCCGTTACCGCCCAATAGCTGAATCGCATCTAGAGCGACTTGGGTGGCTTTTTCAGCGCAATAAAGAATGACGCCAGCGGCATCCTTCCGGGAGGTTTGGCCCCGGTCGCAGGCGCCGGCCACCGCGTAGAGGTAGGCGCGGCAGGCATTCAGGGTGGTGTACATATCCGCCACTTTGCCCTGCACCAGCTGGAACTCACCGATGGATTGATTGAACTGCTTACGCTCATGGATGTAAGGAATGACGATGTCCATGGCGGCTTGCATGATGCCGATAGGGCCTGCGGCCAGGACGGCGCGCTCGTAATCCAAGCCGCTCATCAAGACGCGAACGCCTTTGCCTACTTCGCCCAGCACGTTCTCGGCGGGCACGCGGCAATCCTGAAAAACCAGCTCGCAGGTGTTGGAGCCCCGCATGCCCAGTTTGTCGAGCTTCTGGGCGGTGGAGAAGCCGGGCATGCCTTTTTCGATGATGAAGGCGGTGATGCCTTTGGAGCCTGCATCCGGGTCGGTTTTGGCGTACACCACCAGCACATCGGCATCCGGGCCGTTGGTGATCCACATCTTATTGCCGTTGAGCACGTAGTGGTCGCCATCCTCTTTCGCGCGCAGCTGCATGGAGACCACGTCGGAACCGGCACCTGGCTCTGACATCGCCAGCGCGCCCACGTGGTCACCGCTGATCAGCTTGGGCAAGTACTTGGCCTTTTGCTCGGCGGAGGCGTTGATCTTGAGCTGGTTGACGCACAGGTTCGAGTGCGCGCCGTAAGAGAGGCCCACCGATGCGCTGGCACGGGAGATCTCTTCCATGGCGATGCAGTGAGCCAGGTAACCCATGCCGCTACCGCCATCCTCGTCAGGCACGGTGATGCCTAGCAGACCCATGTCACCAAATTTCTTCCACAGATCGCTGGGGAATTCGTTGTTATGGTCGATCTCGGCGGCGCGGGGGGCGATTTCACTGGCGGCAAAAGCGTTGACCTGCTCGCGCAGCATGTTGAGCTCATCGTCGAGGCCGAAATTGAGTTCTGAATAGTGGGAAAACATGGTCACTCACCTTGTCGTTATTCATGGTCTGTGGTTTAGAAAAGTGGCGAAAGCGGCTATTTCGAGGTGGCCGGGTGCTTCTCGTTCAACTCTTCTAGCGCTTGGCGGCAGCGAATCTCTGCGCTTTCAAGCTCTAGTTGCACCATCGTGATGTCTTTCATCTGCTGCTCTAACGCCGCTTTACGCTCGCTGATCTTGCTCAACATGAGATGAAGCTGCTTTTCACTGCCGCTGCGGGTTTCGTCCCACAGTTCGAACAGCTCGCGAATTTCTGCCAGCGAAAACCCCAGGCGTTTACCGCGGAGCGTTAGCTTCAGCCGTACGCGATCTTTACTGCTGTAGATGCGTGTCTGACCCCGCCGGGTAGGGTGTAGGAGCTCTTGGTCTTCGTAAAAACGGATGCTACGCGTGGTGACATCGAACTCACTGGCCAGCTCACTGATCGAGTAGGTTTTGCTCATGTTCGTTATTCTCGTCGATAGGGGAATGTCCCTATGGAACACTGACCATGAGGCTAAAACAAGTTTACGTTAACGTAAAGCAGCGATTGCAAAGGAGTAGTCGGCGTTGAATGTGGTTAACGTATTGAAAAATAATGAATGTTGGTGTGCTTTTTGATGCGCCAGCATGGTGCGTAGACCAAAGTTGTAATTGTAATACCCACTGGGAGGTTGCTAGTTTGCACCTACACCTTACGTTCAGGTAAGGATGCGTTGCTGGCTAACGAGTTTCGCTTCCCACCGTACAAGAACAACAAGAGGCGTCCTACCTCATGCGTGCAGACGAAGTGACTAAAGGGCCAGTGCTCGAAACCCGAGGGCTGACCAAAGAGTTTCGCGGCTTCACCGCCGTAGACAACGTAAACCTCCAAGTGCAGGAAGGGCACATCCATGCGCTGATTGGCCCGAACGGCGCGGGCAAAACCACCGTTTTCAATCTGTTGACCAAATTTTTGCCCCCGACGCGGGGCGACATTCTGTATCGCGGCCAATCCATCACCAGCAGAAAATCCAACGAGATTGCCCAGCTGGGGTTGGTGCGCTCGTTTCAGATTTCAGCCGTGTTTGCCCATATGACCGCGTTGGAAAACGTGCGCGTGGCCCTTCAGCGACAGTTGGGTACGTCGTTCCATTTCTGGAAATCGGAAAAGTCGCTGGATCACCTTAACGACCGCGCACTGGCGCTGCTCGATGAAGTGGGCCTGCGCGAATACGCCGATACGCTCACCGTTGAAATGCCCTATGGCCGCAAGCGCGCGTTGGAAGTCGCCACCACGCTAGCGCTAGACCCCAGTATGATGCTGTTGGACGAACCCACCCAAGGCATGGGCGCGGAAGACGTGGACCGCATCGTGGCGCTGATCAAACGGGTTTCCCAAGGCCGCACGGTGTTGATGGTCGAGCACAACTTGAGCGTTGTGAGCCGCCTATGTGATCGCATTACCGTATTGGCGCGGGGCGCGGTGCTGGCAGAGGGGGATTACGATACGGTTTCCCGCAACCCCCTAGTACGTGAAGCCTATATGGGTAGTGAAGCCGCCGAGGAGGCCACTGCATGAACACCGCTGAAGCCCTCGACCCACAAGAAGCCCCGGAAAACCAAAGCTTAGAGATGCTGCGCGTGCAGGATTTGCACGCCTTCTACGGCGAGTCGCACATTCTCCACGGCGTGAATTTCGACGTGAAGCGAGGTGAGCTGGTTACTTTGCTGGGCCGCAACGGCGCAGGCCGCAGCACCACGCTTAAAGCCATCATGAACATGGTGGGGCGGCGTACGGGGTCAATCGTCATCAATGGCAATGAAACGCTGCGCATGAAGCCGCACCATATTCCCCGGTTGGGCATTGGCTACTGCCCGGAGGAGCGCGGCATTTTTGCAAGCCTGGACGTCCACGAAAACCTGCTGCTGCCGCCTACCGTACGCTCCGGCGGTATGAGTCTGGACGAAATCTACGCCATGTTCCCGAACCTCTACGAGCGTCGCCGAAGCCAGGGGACGCGCCTTTCCGGCGGCGAGCAGCAGATGCTTGCCATGGCGCGCATTTTGCGCACCGGCGCGCGCTTGCTGCTGCTGGATGAGATTACCGAAGGTCTGGCACCGGTCATCGTGCAGAAACTGGGCGAGGTGCTGGTCCAACTCAAAGAGCGGGGCATGACCATCGTGCTGGTAGAGCAGAACTTCCGCTTTGCCGCGCCGCTGGCCGACCGCCATTTCGTGATGGACCACGGCCAAATCGTCGAAGAGATCACGGCCACGCAGCTTCCCTCGCGGCGTGAACACTTGAACAGCATGCTGGGGGTATAAATCACGCACAACCACATCAACTGCAAGTCTCGAACAATAACAAACGCACTGCCTTGCACCACTCGCAAACGCACTAACCGAACGTCCGATCCGACACCGCTCGGATCATCACTGTCTGAATCATAAGAACAAAGGCCCCCAGGGCCAGGAGACGAACATGACTTTCATGAAAAAAACGCTGGCTGCCAGCATCGCCGTTGCCGCCGCCTCTAGCATGGCGATCTCGACCGCCCACGCCGAGATCAGCGATGGCGAAGTGCGTATTGGCTATTTGGCCGATATGTCCGGTACCTACCGCGACCTGGCTGGCCCCGGCGGTCAAACCGCTATGGAAATGGCGGTGGCCGATTTTGGTGGCAGCGTCAACGGCTCACCCATCGTGGTGTTCAGCGCCGATGACCGCAATAGCGCTGACGTAGGCGCCAACACCGTGCGCGAGTGGATCGACCAGCGCAATGTCGATATGGTCGGCGGCTTGGTAGCATCGTCCGTCTCTATCGCCGTGACCAAAGTGCTGCAAGAAAACGACGGCCTGGGCATCGTCTCCGGCTCCGCAGCGTCCAGCATCACCAATGAGCACTGCACCCCGAACCACATTCACTGGGTATATGACACCTATCCACTCGCCAACGGCACCGCGAAAGCGGTGGTCGAGCAGGGCGGCGATAGCTGGTTCCTACTCACTGCGGATTACGCCTTCGGCCATGCGCTGGAAGCGGACGTGACCAGCGTGGTCGAGGCCAACGGCGGTGAAATTGTCGGGGGCGTGCGTCACCCGTTTCCCACCAGCGACTTCTCCTCCTATATCCTGCAGGCGCAAGGGTCCGGCGCGAAAATTGTGGGCCTTGCCAACGCCGGTGCCGACACGGTCAACGCGATTACCACCGCCAGCCAGTTTGGTCTGACCCAAAGCGGCCAGCAATTAGCAGGCTTGCTGATCTTCCTCAACGACGTACACGCGCTGGGCCTGGAAGCCACCCAAGGGCTGCTGCTGACGACCGGCTGGTACTGGGACATGGACGAAGAGTCGCGCGCGTGGTCCGAGCGTTACTTCGAACAGACCGGCCGTATGCCCACCATGGTGCAAGCGGGTATCTACTCCAGCACCATGCACTACCTGAAAGCCGTGGAAGCCGCAGGCACCGATGATCCTGAAACTGTGCGCGCCAAAATGGCCGAAGAGCCGATCAATGATTTCTTCGCCCGTAACGGCAGCATTCGTGAAGATGGCCGCATGATTCACGACATGTACCTAGCCCAGGTAAAAACTCCGGAAGAGTCTACCGGTGAGTGGGACCTCTACGAGATCCTCAGCACCATTCCCGCCGCAGAAGCCTATCGTCCGCTCTCTGAAAGCCAGTGCTCGCTGGTTCAGAACTGAGCGGTCAAACGCCGCGAGCCAGGGCGTTGGCCGCCTTGGTTCGCCGCCAAGCAAGCCGTAACGGCGTGATGAAAAGGCGTTATTCACTATAAACGCGCTGGGGCAGCCCGCTGGGCTGCCCGCTTAGCGGCGAGGAGAGTCATACCATGACGATGATATTCGGCGTGCCAATGGCCGTGTTCATGGGCCAGCTAACGCTTGGGCTCGTGAACGGTGCCTTTTACGCACTGCTTAGTTTGGGCCTGGCGGTCATCTTCGGCCTACTGAAGATCGTCAACTTTGCCCACGGGGCGCAGTACATGCTGGGAGCCTTCGCCGCGCTGCTGGGCTTTCGCTACCTGGGCATCAACTATTGGCTAGCACTGATTTTGGTCCCGCTGGTGGTGGGCGGTTTTGGCATGCTGATGGAGCGCTTTCTGCTGCGTCGCATTGCCCATCTGGACCACCTCTACGGACTGCTGCTGACCTTCGGGTTAGCGCTGATTTTCGAAGGCACGCTGATCAACTTCTTCGGCGTTTCCGGGGCTCGCTATGCCACGCCTGAGATTCTACAGGGCGGCCTGAACCTGGGCTTTATGTTCCTGCCTACCTACCGTGCTTGGGTGCTGGTGGCGGCGCTCGCCATGTGTCTGTTCACCTGGTTTATGATCGAGCGCACGCGGTTGGGCGCTTACTTGCGCGCCGGTACGGAAAACTCTCAGCTCATGCAGGCATTCGGCGTGAACGTACCGCTGCTGATTACGCTCACCTACGGGTTCGGGGTCGGGCTTGCCGCCTTTGCGGGTGTGCTGGCGGCACCGCTGTACCCGGTATCGCCCACCATGGGCTCCAGCCTGCTGATCGTGGTGTTTGCGGTCGTGGTGATTGGCGGTATGGGCTCGATTCTCGGCGCGATCGTCACGGGCTTGGGAATGGGCATCATCGAGGGGTTGACCAAGGTGTACTACCCGGAAGCCTCTAACACCGTGATCTTTTTGGTCATGATTTTGGTACTCATGTTACGCCCCGCTGGGCTGTTCGGTAAGGAGGCATAACCATGACAACCACGCCTACAACATCGGCCGCGCCGCTCCCTTCAGCGGTGCAAGAGCGCCAGCGGCGCGCCAAGCTGCGGCGTAATATGTTCTATCTCGCGCTGTTGGCCGTGGGATTGGTCGCGCCCTTCGTGGCGTACCCGGTCTTTTTGATGAAGATTCTCTGTTTCGCGCTGTTTGCCTGCGCATTCAACCTGCTGCTGGGGTACGCCGGTCTGCTCTCGTTCGGCCACGCGGCGTTTCTCGCCACCGGCGGTTATGTCACCGGGTACCTGCTGGCCAGCTACCCAGGCTTGACGCCCGAGCTGGGTATTCTCGCCGGTACGTTCATGGCCACGCTCCTGGGGGCGCTGTTTGGCGTGCTCTCCATTCGCCGCCAGGGTATCTACTTCGCTATGGTGACGCTGGCGCTGGCGCAGCTCATGTTCTTCGTGTTCGTGCAGTCGTCGTTCACTGGTGGGGAGGATGGCCTGCACGGTGTGCCGAGAGGGCACCTGTTCGGCATGATCGATCTGAGCAGTAACCTCGCCATGTACTACTTCGTCTTCGCCGTGTTCGTGTTTGGCTTTGCAGTGATTCAGCGCGCCGTCCACTCCCCCTTTGGGCAAGTGCTGAAGGCCATTCGCGAAAACGAACCGCGCGCCGTGTCGCTGGGCTACAACGTGGATGCCTACAAGCTGTTGGCGTTCGTGCTCTCGGCGGCACTCGCGGGCTTGGCGGGTTCCACCAAGACCGTGGTGTTTCAATTGGCCTCGCTCACCGATGCCCACTGGCACATGTCGGGTGAGGTGATTTTGATGACGTTGCTGGGCGGCGTCGGCACGCTGCTCGGCCCGCTGATGGGGGCAGGGCTAGTGGTCAGCCTGCAGCACCTGCTGGCGCAGTCGCCGTTGGGGAACTGGGTAAGCGTGATTCTGGGCATCATCTTTGTGGTGTGCGTGCTGAGCTTCCGTAGCGGCATCATTGGCGAGCTGTCCAAGATGTATCGCAAGAACTTCAAATGATCGACTCCCGTTAACCGCGTCTGTCCGTGGATTGGGTGCCTTCGGGCACCCTTTTTTCTGCTTGTGAAATAAGGCCGTAAGCCCGTTTCTACGCCAAAGGTCGTGGAGGATTGGGTTGCGCACGATAGGCGAAAAATATAAGTTAACGTAAACGTCAACATTGCCAATAATGACAACAACCGTGTGTGACTTGCCTGCCCTTGGCAGCGGGCGCGGGCCACCCACGCGCTGTGGAGATACGCCATGAATTTCGAGCTAAGTGAAGACCAGGTCGCTTTTTCCGATATGGCCCGGGCGTTCGCCCAGAACGAGCTAGAGCCCCATGCCGCCGAGTGGGACGCGGAGTCTTTTTTCCCCGTCGATGTGATACGTAAAGCAGGGGAGTTGGGCTTTTGCTCGCTCTACGCGCCGGAAAGCGTCGGTGGTTTAGGGCTTTCCCGGTTGGATGCCAGCATCATTTTCGAGCAGCTCTCGATGGGCTGCACTTCCACTACCGCGTACCTCACCATCCACAACATGGTGACCTGGATGCTGGCGGATTTCGGCACGCCGGATGCCGTGGCGCAGTGGGGCGAAAAACTGGCGACGGGCGAGCTGTTGGGTTCTTACTGCTTGACCGAACCTAACTCAGGCTCCGATGCGGCCTCGCTGAAAACCACCGCCAAGCGCGATGGCGAGCACTACGTGCTCAACGGCAGCAAGATGTTCATTTCCGGTGCGGGCAGCACCGACTTCCTGGTGGTGATGGCGCGCACCGGCGGCGACGGCCCCGGCGGCGTTTCCGCCTTTGCTGTGGATGCCAAGAGCGAGGGCATCAGCTACGGCCGTAAAGAGGACAAGATGGGCTGGAACAGCCAACCCACTCGCATGATCACCTTTGAAGACGTGTGCGTACCTGCTAACCACCTGCTCGGTAACGAAGGCGACGGCTTCAAAATCGCCATGAAGGGGCTGGACGGCGGGCGCATCAACATTGCCACGTGTTCGATCGGCACTGCCCAGCAGGCGCTCAATAAAGCCCGCGAGTACATGCTAGAGCGCAAGCAGTTCGGCAAGCGCCTCGCCGAGTTTCAAGCGCTGCAGTTCCGCTTGGCCGATATGGTGACCGAGCTGGTGGCCGCCCGCCAACTGGTGCGCATGGCCGCCACCAAGCTGGATGCGGGTCACCCGGATGCCACCACCTACTGCGCCATGGCCAAACGCTTCGCGACCGATGTGGGCTTCAAAGTATGCGATGAAGCGCTGCAGCTCTACGGCGGCAATGGCTACATCAAGGAGTACCCGATGGAGCGCTACGTGCGCGATACGCGCGTACACCGTATTCTGGAAGGCACCAATGAAATCATGCGGCTGATCATTTCACGCCGCGTACTGGCCGACGGTGCCGCCGAGCTGTAGCCGACCGAGTGCCTCTGAGCCTGAACACGAGCACTGAGCATACAAGGATAAGGTAATGAGTTGCGTACTGTTTGAAGAGCACACCACCCAAGATGGCCATGTGATTGGCGAGATCACCCTGAACGCCGAGCGCTCGCTCAACGCGCTCACCCTGGAGATGATCGAAGAGATCCTGCCGCGCCTGAACCAGTGGCAAAGCGACGAGCGGGTCGTGGCCGTGCTGCTGGACAGCGCCGGCGAAAAAGCCTTCTGTGCCGGTGGCGATGTGGTCAACCTCTACAAAGCCATTCAAGGCGAAGGCGCCGCCGATTTTCCCGAGCGCTTCTTCGAGAACGAATACCGCCTGGATTATCAGCTACACACCTATCCCAAACCGGTGATCTGCTGGGGCAATGGTATCGTCATGGGCGGCGGCATGGGCCTGTTGAGCGGTAGCAGCCACCGCATCGTCACGGAAACCTCCCGGTTGGCCATGCCAGAAGTGACCATTGGGCTGTACCCCGACGTGGGCGCGAGCTGGTTCCTGAATCGTTTGCCCGGCGGCACGGGGCGGTTTTTGGCCATGACCGGCGGGCAAATCAACGCGCCGGATGCGGTTCACCTGGGCCTCGCCGACCGCGCCATTGCCAGCCACTACCGTAATGAACTGGCTGAAAAGCTGCTGGCGGCCCGCTGGGGCGAAGGCGAAGATACGGACGCCCACGGCGTGGTGAACCGGGTGTTGCGCGAGCTGGAGCAAGCCTCCCAAAACGTCTTTGCAGAGATGGAAGCGCCGGTTTACAAGTCGTCTTCCTTGATTCGTGAGTTGATGGACCACGACACCGTCGAACAGATGGTCGAGGCCGTACTGGCGGTGAAGACCGACGACCAATGGTTCAGCAAAGCCCAAAAAACCCTGGCCCACGGTAGCCCTGTCTCGGTCAAGCTGATTCACGAGCAGCTCGCCCGTGCCAAGCATATGTCGTTGGCGGACGTGTTTCGCTTCGAGCTAGCGCTCTCGGTGCAGTGCTGTCGCCACCGGGAGTTCCCCGAGGGGGTGCGCGCGCTGCTGGTGGATAAAGATGGCCAGCCAAGCTGGACCTACCCGGACGTGGCCTCGGTCGACCCCTCTTTCATAGATGAGCTGTTGGCTTCTCCATGGGATACCAACCCGCTGACAGACCTCACATAACGCACTCTCTACCACACGCTAATAAGGACAAAAAGATGACGACCGTTGCGTTCATTGGTTTAGGCAATATGGGCGGCCCCATGGCCGCCAACCTGGCGAAAGCTGGCTTTAACGTACGCGCCTTCGACCTTTCCGCCCAAGCGCTGGACACCGCCAAGTCCCAAGGCTGCGACGTGGCGGCTACTGCTACGGAGGCCGCCACCGACGCTGACTTCATCATTTCCATGCTGCCTGCAGGCAAGCACGTGCGCGGGCTTTACGTGGATGGCGACGCGCCGCTGTTCGAGGTGATCAAACCCAGCGCGCTGGTGATTGATTGCTCGACCATCGATGCCGACACCGCCCGCCACGTGGCCGCTGCTGGCGCTGAAAAGGGTATCGGCTTCGTGGATGCGCCGGTCTCCGGTGGGGTAGGTGGCGCCCAGGCAGGCACGCTGACGTTCATCGTGGGCGGCTCGGAAGCGCAGTTCGCCCAGGCGCAGCCGGTGCTGCAAGCCATGGGGAAAAACATCTTCCACGCAGGCGACCACGGCGCGGGGCAGATCGCCAAGGTGTGCAACAACATGCTGCTCTCGATTCTGATGGCGGGCACCTGCGAAGCGATCAACATGGGCGTCAAAAACGGCCTCGACCCCGCCGTGCTGTCAGAAATCATGAAGCAAAGCTCTGGCGGCAACTGGGCGCTGAACGTTTACAACCCCTACCCAGGGGTAATGGAAAACGCCCCCGCCTCGAAGGGTTACCAAGGCGGCTTCCAGGTGGACCTGATGATCAAAGACCTCGGTCTTGCCATGGATGTCAGCCAGCAAAGCGCATCCCCCGTGCCCATGGGCTCGGCCGCCCGCTCGCTGTTCACCCTGCACAAAGCAGGCGGCAACGGCAAACTCGACTTCTCCAGCCTGCTCAAGTTGTATCAGGATAAGAGTGAGTAGTGAGTAATGAGTGGTAAGTGAAGTGGTAAGTGGTAAATCGTGAGGGGATGGCGTAGCGCGTGGTAACGAGCAGCGCGAGGCACCCGCGAAGGGCGGCAACGCCGCCCTGGTCGCGCCACAAAACTAACCAACAACAAGGACTGCCATGATTACGCTTTGGGGCCGCAACAACTCCACCAACGTCAAGAAAGTGCTCTGGGCACTGGAAGAGCTGCAACTGCCGTTCGAGATGGTCATGGCGGGTTTGCAGCACGGCGTCAACGACACGCCGGAATACCTTGCCATGAACCCCAATGGCCTAGTGCCGCTACTCAAAGACGACGCGACGCAAAGCGTGCTGTGGGAGTCCAACACCATCCTCCGCTATTTGGCGGCGCAATACGCCCCTAACCATTTATGGATCGAAGCACCCGCCAAGCGCGCGCAGATGGAAAAGTGGATGGACTGGTCCACCAGCCTGCTCACTCCCGCCCATCGCACCATTTTGATGGGCTATGTACGCACCCCGCCGGAACAGCGCGATAGCGCATTGTTAGACCCCGCCATCGCCACCTGCGAAAAACTCTTCGCCCAGCTAGACGCCGCGTTAAGCCAGCAGCCCTGGTTCTCTGGCGATGAATTCGGCCTTGCCGATATCGCCATCGCCCCGTTCACTTATAACCTGTTAAACAGCGGCCTTACTTGGCAGCCCCGCCCGCATCTACAGCGCTGGGTAGAGCAGCTGGCCGAACGCCCCGCCTACCGCCAGGTCGTGATGATTCCCGTTACCTAAAACCCATGTTGAGCTCATCGTGTATTTTCGCCGCTGAAGAGGGGCAATCATCCCGTAGCGCGGCGTAACGAGCCACGCGAGGCACCCGCGACGGACGGCAGCGCTGCCCCTGGGCTGTTGTCTTAAAACCCGGCTTCCACCTGCGCCAACTTCCTATCCAACCCCTTCAACAACTCACACCTCAACCCATGCCGCTCGGCGCGCTCAATCAACGGCCCCAAAATCGCCCCGCGCTCGGTAGGCCGCTTGGCCTCCACATCCTGCAACATCGAGGCTTTGTTGTTCGCGGTGTTCTCCACCACCTGCCACACCAACGCCAGCCAGGCGGTGTCACCCTCACCACCATTTGGCGGCGCAACCTCTTCCTTCGCTAAAATCGCCGTCACTTCCTTCACCACGGCCACTACACGGCCTGAATAGGCCTCTCCACGAAGCTCTCCATTACGCACGCCATGTAGCGCCACTAACGGGTTAATCGCCGCGTTCACCGCTAACTTCTGCCACAGACGGCTGCGAATATCGCCCACCGCCGAAGCAGTAAGCCCAGCCTCACTCAGCAGCACCGCTAAGAATGCCGCTAACCCGGCGTGCTGGTTATCCAAATCCCCCACAAACGTTGGCCCGCGCCCGGCGTGTACCACGCCATCATCCCCGGTTAAGTACGCCCCCTGAGTCGTGGTAGCGCACAGCACGGGCCCAGGCCACGTTTGGGTAATACGCGGCTGCGCATAAAAGCCGTTTTGCCACAGCACCAGTGGGGTAGAAGGGGGCAGTACGCTCGCAATGCTCGAAAGCGCCGCCTCGGCAGCCATAGCTTTCGTAGTGATATGCACGAACGCAGGTGGTGTAGGCGTATCCGCCACCCACTGCTCAGCGGTGAACGAGGTTAAGTGCTGAAAACACACTTCACCTTCCGGTGTGGTCAGCAACTGCCGCGAAGGCAGTGCGCGACGGCCAATTACCGACACTTCAATGAACGGGGCGAGAGAGTGCGCCAACAAACGGCCAATGGCCCCAGGGCCAAGAATCCAGTGGGTGGTCATGGGTAAGACATCTTCAGCAACGGGAATGCTGCCAAGCTTACCGCGTTCGGTGTGGAGAGGCTAAGGAGTGAAAAGAAGCTGTGTGGGACTATTTTCTAGTGACGGGGGTAAGGATAGTTTGGTAGGTTTGAGGCTAAGCTGGTTTTGTTAGTGATAGTAGGTGCAAGGCTGCGATGGTTACACCAAGCAGGAATTGATGGAGTGTCAGCTTTCGATCCGCGGCGTACATGCCAGGAAATGCAGTAAGCACGAGAATTTTTGAGTGTAATGCCTAATTAAAATTTGCTTTTGTAAACATCATAGGCTTGTAAAATATGGCGGGCTACATTTATCGACGAAAATTGCCTGCACGTTCATTCAATCATAGAACGCGCCGTTTAATACGCTGTTAGCGATAAGGGTTAATTCCGATGTTGTTAGTAGAAAACGGAAAAGCATCAGCTGATTCATATAACGCGTCTTTGGGGTTTTGGTTGCCGTCAGACTCTCCTTACGGAAATCTCCAGCTGAAGTACATGAAAATCATATGGCGCCTTGATGAGGCAAATAGGAAAATCTCTGAAAGCTGGCAGTTGTGGGAGATTTGTTCAAAGGGAGGAATGCTTCCCACGGGAGCGCTAGAGCGTCACGTGTTTTCAAATGAAGAAGCTGTTTATATGCTTCGCAGGGCGGGCGATGAGCTTGTGTCAATGATCTGGTTGCTTGCAAAATATGAAAATGATGGGAAATATCCATCAAAAATTAAAGTAGATTGTTTGGGGGCTATGGTTTCGCAAAGCGAAGATGCTCGACTTTCGGTATTTTCGAACCATGTCGAGTTAATGCAGATGCTCAACGAGATAGCTAACGCATTTAAACATTCATTTATAAATTCCGACCATACTCTTCTTGGTTCAGAAGAGCCAAGGATTCATGCGCTAGGACTTGCATATAATAAGCTTAGTGCTGAGGCTGTATTTTACGACGTGCCAGTTGATGAGTTAGTAAAAAAATATAACGAATTTTATAAATCCTGTGTGAAGTGGCTTTCAGAATACTCTAAGAGGAATCGCTAACAATCGGCTGCACAGCGATCGATTTCCCGCTGCTACGCAGCTCTAAATCGTCGCATGAGCCGGGCGTTAGCCACATAAAAAGGGTAATGATGTGTGATTTTAGTGAAGTCTCATTTAAAAATGGGAGCATAAATTTCAAGATCAACGTTGCGCCGGTTTCTCTGCAGAATCGGGGTGATAGGAAGGCTGCTTTTAAACGTGAGCTTCAGGAGATTACGAGAATATCACCATTTGTTGTAACAGGGACGTGTTGGGTTTCGATAAATTATTACTGTCAGCATGTAAAAAGGATCAAGAATCCGGGTGCTTATGACATAGACAATATAATTAAGCCAATCCTAGACTCGCTAGTTGGGCAAGCAGGTTTAATTGTGGATGATGTGCTTGTTGATCGAGTCACTGTTAATTGGGTTGAGACTCCTCATGAAGATCATATCGAGATACAAGTTGAATATCCTGATTTACTGTTTTGTGGTAAAGATGATTTAGTGCTGATAAAGCATAGGTCTGGTTGGTGTTTCCCAATTCATCGGCAAATTGCGCAGAGCGATAAGGGTATGGAGCTCATCCAGAGATATTTTGATATTTGGAACTCGATAGACGACGAACATGCTTTCAACGCTAGCGTTGGGATGCTACCTATTCAAAATTTCATATACTTTACCAAAGTTCGTGAAAGTGGTTTTGAGATAATTGAACTAAAATGTAGCTAACAAAGCAGTTAAGTCGGATTCATGAGCGCGCGCAGACTCGCTTACGCTCAAATATAACACGAGTTTGTTCACCGCTTATTGCGGAGTTATCTAAATAGAGACTGACTATGCTAAAAATCATCGGTATGTTTCTGATAGTTTTTGGAGGTATTGGGTTGGTCCAGAATTTACGATTCTTACTGGTTTTCCGTAAAATCACCAAGGCGCCCTCCGCTGAACAATCCGAGAAAACCGCCGTGAATGATCATTTTGTTGGCCTTTCTGTTTTCTCAATCGGCATATTTGCGTTGGGTATTTATTTGGTTCAGAGGTAAATAAGCATGGCTATTCTGGGTGTGATTTTAATTGTCGTAGGTCTTAGCGCCGGGGTTCAATCATTTCGTGTGCAAGGAACATTAAACGAAATACTGAAGGCTGGCCGAGATCCAGACTCATTAAAATCTACGTTGTGGACGCAGCGTATAATCAGCATTTCATGTTTGGGATCAGGTCTATACCTATTAATTTAGCTAATAAGTCTAAGCACAGCCACAGCACAGCTTTGTCATTGCGGCTTAGCCTTCACGACAAAGCCTCGCGTGTTGACGTCTTTATATCAGCACTACCTAAAAGACTGCTCCTGGCCGATAACGGCCTTCCAGCCACGTCCACAGATTCAATCCCAGTAATCAATGAAGGTCGCCCACAAAATCCTCAAAATACGGCAACTAATAGAGATGCACGCCAAACCAAAACACCCCTCAGCCCGACACCTCCTCATGACCAGCCACAAACCCACTCAACAGCCGTTCGATTTCCTGGGCAGGCATCGGGCGGAAGAAAAAGAATCCTTGGACGAGGTCGCAGTGCATATCGCGCAGCAGGGATAACTGTTCGGCGTTCTCGACGCCCTCGGCCACTACCTCTAATCCCAGCCGGTGGCCGATGAGGATGGCACCCTCCATGATGGCCCTGTCCTTCGGCTGCATGGGCGCGTCGTGGATGAAGGAGCGGTCGATCTTCAAGGCGGTGACGGGAAAGTGCTTGAGGTAGCTCAGGGAGGAGTAGCCGGTCCCAAAGTCATCGAGGGCAATGCGAATACCGCGATGATAGAGGCGTCGCAGGTCCTCCAGGACGGTCTCGTCGGCTTCGATCAGGATATTCTCGGTCAGTTCGATGCCGATATCTCGCGGCCCCAAGCCGTGGCGCTGCAGTGAATCTTCGAAGCGCTTGAGTGCATCGAGGCGCACCAATTGGCGACCCGAGATATTGATGTCGATGCGGTGGTGAAGAAATCCCTTGGCGCGCCATTCCGCTTGCTGGCGGCATGCCTCTTCGATGACCCAGTCGCCCAGGCGATGAATCAAGCCAGAACGCTCGGCCAGTGGAATAAACTCGGCAGGGGAGATCGCCGGGCCTTCGCTCGTCTCCCAGCGGATCAAGGCTTCGAGGTTCTCTATTCGTCCACTGGCCACCGAGACCTGTGGCTGGTAGTGGAGGGAAAATTCGCCGTTATCCAAGGCTTCTTCGAGTCGCGCCGAGAGGTGGTGCTGACGCACCAGCTCATCATGAAGCTTCTGCTGAAAGAAGCGCAGCGTCCCCCGGCCCGCCAGTTTGGCGCGGTTCTTGGCCACATCGGCATTACGGATCAATTCGCGAGACGAGTCGCCATTTTCGGGAAAAAGCGCCACGCCCAGGCAGGCGGTGACCTGACGCTCCCGACCATCGAGAACGAAAGGTTGCCGGAATACATTCTGGACACGACGAACGACTCGCCTCACATCGGTGGCTAGCTGGGCGCAGGGAAAGGCCAGCACGAATTCATCGCTAGAGACGCGGGACACGAGGTCCGTGGCGCGTTGGCACTCGCGTAGCCGCCGGGTCAACTCAACGAGCAGGCGATCACCCTGATCGTAACCCAGGGCATCATTGATCTCGACGAAGTGATCGATGTCCACGTAGATAGTGACTAGGCCATGGCCCAAGCGCCGACAGGAATCCAATAAACCGTCTAGGTCGACCTCGAAAGTCTGGCGATTGGGAAGATGGGTGAGCCTGTCAAACCGGGTGGCGAATTCTAGTTCACGATGGGCACGCTTTTGGCCGGAAAGGTCGACATCCACGCAAAACAGCAAGGGGGAATCGGTGTGCTCATTGAGCATCAGGTGCTGGGAATAGACCGATACCGGCTCACCGGTTTTGTGCTTGAGTTCGAGCTCACGGGCAGAGATGGCGACACCTTTTTCAATCCAGGCACGATGCGCTTGGATCACGCCGTCACGCATGAAGGCAGGGATGATCAGGTCTTCCAGTAACTGCCCTTGGGCTTCTTCGGCGGTGTAGCCGTAGAGGCGAGTGCTTCCTTCATTCCAGTAAATCACTCGGCGATCACGATCATATCCCTGAACCGCCACCTTCGGCAGGCTCTCTAGCAGGGAGCGAAATCGCTGCTCGCTTTCTAGGTATTGGCGGCGTACTAACGCGACGGCGTCTTGGTCGGCTTCTTGCGGAGCGCTGCCATCCGTTGAAGAGGGCTTTGTTGCCTCTGTCACCAGCGCACTAGACAACGCCCTGCGATGTTTCTTCAGGTGCTTCGAATCTCTATGTTGTCGAGAGTCGCTGGCCGTCATGGTATTCACTTAGAGAGGTAATACGTTTAAGCGCCATCGTGATGGCAACAGTAGGCACTTTATATGAAGCATCCTACACCCATTCGTAGGGGATAACCTACACATAAAACGGTATCCTTGGCCTGATTCTTTTTTCAACGAAATCACTCTCTTTAACTACATTTCTTTGACATATTCCTGCCGTTCTTTTCATTTTCATCCTGTTGGCCTTGGTGTTCACACCGGCCACGCCGGGCAATGTCGCCCAGTTAACAGGAGAATACTTACATGAAACTCGATACTTTCAATCACGGTGTCGATATCACCGCCATGCCTGCGGATTCACTCGCCGATTATTGGAAGCCGGACGTGGCCGAAGCGCTGCAACATCACGATTGGGCGACAACCGATATTCGGGATCGCATCGATCTGGCTGCTTGGCAGGGGTTCGTGGCGGACCTGCCACGTGACCCCTACGTCAACCTTCGCTGGAAGCGGATGTCGTGGCTGGCTTTAAATGATCAGGGAGACGTGGAGGAGATGGGGCAGTGCCCCATGGCACAGGGCGGTGCTTTTAACGATGCGGAGAGCATGGCGGACCGCCTGCGGTATTACGATCCGCTGACTGAGGAGTTTTTGGCACGCCCCGATGTGAACGACTTCGTTCGCGCCTGGGCAAAACTTTGGAATATTGGCGCCCACGAACCCATGTTGATGCAGATCACCGGCGTTCGCGGAGAAGGCCGCGTCGACCCCCTTCAGGGGCAGGGCATTCATGCCGATGGCTGCAAGGCCCTCAGCATTCTGGTCCTCAATCGGGAAAACGTGGCGGGGGCCGAAAACCATCTTTACGCAGACAAGGCTGGCACGCAGCCCCTGGTGGATATCACGCTCAATCCCGGTGATATCCTTCATCTGCGCGATGATCGGCTCTTTCACAGCGTGGACGGAATCGCGCAGCTCGACAGCGAGGCACCTTTCGAGCGGTTCATTATCATCATCAACAGCCGTTTCGTGGATGATTTTCAGAACCGGATGCTGCGTCGCTACTTCCCGGAAGCGGTCCTCAACGAGAGTTAATAAACCCCTCACTACATTTAGCCTTTAGTAACACAAACGCCCCCGGAATCCGGGGGCGTCTTGGTTGTGCCTCTCGCTTGCGCTGCTGAACACCCTTGCGCGCCGAGCTGCTCGGACGTTGCCTTAGGGCGCAATGCGCGTGCTGGCGTCGGTGAAGCCGATCAGCGAAATGTCCAGGTCCATGCGATCACCGCGTGGGCCAATCATGCTGAGGGTGGCCGTATTGCCACTGCGCAGCTGCTGCAACATCGACGGCTCGATGGGGGCGTCGGCACGGCAGCCTTGCTGTTGGCAAACCTGATAGGGGAACTGGATGGGCTCGCCGTCATCCACCACCAGTTGCAAGCCAGCGGCTAGGCGTACGCCCAGCGGGACGAAGAAGCTCATCACCGGGCCGTCGATTTGCGGCGGGTAATCGAGAACTACCTGCATCAAGGGCTGATCGCTGCCGGGTTGAGTAACCATTTGTACCATCGCACAGCGTGTCGCGCCCTGGCCCTCCTGGCAGCGCACTTCCCAGTCTTGAAACGACTCGGTAGTGACATTCTCGCCGGACGCGGCGCCCGGCTGTTGGCCGAAGGCGCTGGTTGAAAACGCCAAGATCGATAGCAGGCCCATCATACGCAGGGTTTGAGTAAAGCGGTGTGGCATTGCGTCATCTCCTGTTGGTTCGTTAATGGTAAGCAATACCACCACCATGCCTGCTTGTGCGCTTGATATCCAGCATAGAGACGGAATGTAAACACAGCGCAACGCGCGACAGGCCTGCAAAGCGCCGTATACTCTGGCGTACGTTTCTTGATGTAGGCGACCCTTGTTTATGCAAAAGCGATATGTACGACCCCTTTTCTGGCTCGCGCTGCTGGCGTTACTGGCGGGCTGTGGTGAAACGCCCACCGGGCGCTCCCAACTGGCTCTGGTCCCCGGCCCGCTGATGGCGGACATGGGCGTAGATACCTTCAATCAGCTACGCAACACTCAGCCCATCAGCCGCGATGCGCAAGCAAACCAACTAGTGCAGTGCGTGGCGCAAAAAGTAGTGGCGGGTGCGCAAGCGAGCTACCCAGGTCTCGATTTCCCCGAGCGTTGGGAGGTGGTGGTGTTCGAGGACCCATCTCCCAACGCCTTCGCGCTGCCGGGTGGCCGCATTGGGGTGCATAGCGGCCTGCTACGGGTGGCTGAAACCCCGGCCCAGCTTGCCGCAGTGATGGGGCATGAAGTCGCCCACGTGTTGGCCGACCACGGCAACGAGCGCTTGACCCAGCAGCTTGGCATTAAAGCCGTGCTACTGGTGGTGGGGCTTCTGGGGGAGGGCGAGTTTGGCAGCCAGCAGTTGATGCAGGCGCTGGGCGTAGGGGCCCAGTTGGGCATCAGCCTACCGTTCAGCCGTACCCACGAAGAAGAGGCCGACTTGATGGGCCTGGAGATCATGGCCCGCGCGGGCTTCGACCCCCAGCAGAGCGTGGCGCTGTGGCAGAACATGGCGACGGCTAGTGATGGCCAGCCTCCGGAGTTTTTATCGACACACCCGGCACACGAATCGCGCATTCGGTCACTGCAAGGGGCGCTGGAAGAGGCCACGGCGACTTTTCGCAGCGTGGCGCCGGCGCAGTGCTGAGCGAGCAACGCGCCGTTGCCCTGCAAAGCGATGGCTGGTCTAAACTTGGCTCATGACCTTTAGCTTGGGAGACCTCCCATGCGGCACCTCACGTTAATGCGGCACGCCAAAGCCCAACAGCCCAGCGGCGAGATGACCGACCACCAACGCCCGTTGAGCAAGCGTGGCGTGCGCCAAGCACACGCCATGGCATATGTACTACAGCGCTGGCAGTCGTTGGCAGGTAAGGTTTGTGTGAGCACGGCGTTACGTACCCGACAAACCTTCGATGCCATCGAATCGCTGCATCTTCAGCGTCAATTAGATCGCCACGTGCTGCTGGATGACGCGCTTTACACCTTCGACGGCGATGCGCTGCTCGCGTGGCTCAAAGCCTTGCCCAATGACACCGAGCGGGTATTGGTGATTGGCCATAATCCCGCTTTGGTCGAGCTGGCGCAGTGGCTCGACGACGACGCGCCTCCCTCGCTACCCACTGGCAGCGTGCTGCATTTCACCTTGCCTGATGCCCCCTGGAACGCGCTAGAGCCGGGCAGTGCCACGCTCACCGGTGGTTTAACGCCTGATACCGCCAGCTACGCGCTGTTCCAGCATCGTGCCGACGAGCCGCCCCAAGCCAATGGCGATGTTGCAAACCGCTTGCATGAGGCGTTGGTGTATCAACACCAGCGGGTGAAGGCGCTGAAACCCGGCGTGATGGCGGGTGTCGACCCTGAGTTTCTTCATCAATACCGGGTGAGCCTGCGCCGCAGCCGGGCGATACTGGAATCGGTGCGCGCCATCACGAAGGTGTCTGGGTGGAAGCCGTGGCTAACGCAGCTCAAGCGGCACGCCCGCGCCACCAGCGGCCTGCGCGATCTCGATGTGGTGCTGGCTGATCTCGATGACATCGAGGTACCCCTCTCGACCTCGACCCAGCAGCACCTGCGCCAGTGGTTACAGAGCTGCCAACGGGCGGAGCACGTGGCGCTGTGCCAGCAGTTGAATGCGCCGGGCTACCCCGAGGCCCTTGAGGAGTGGCAGCGCTGGCTAGCGTCAAAGGCGTGTAGGCAGGCGCTGGCCAAGCTGTCGCCCAAACGCATTCAAGCAGTGCTCGATGATCGGGTGAAGCAGCATCAAAAGGCGCTGGCGGCGCTCTCGATCGACGACCCTGACGCATCGTTTCATGATCTGCGCAAGGGCGTGAAGCGTCTTCGTTATTTGGCCGACCTGCACCCGACGACCTCTACATCGTTCTTGAAGGAGTTGAAACGCCGTCAGCGAGTATTGGGTCGCTATCAGGATATTTGCGTACGCCAAGCTTGGCTGGAAGCGTTTGGTGCACGCGCCGAAACCACCGGACCAGAGCGCCAGGAGTGCGCCGAGTGGCAAGCCGCACTGGCGTCCCAAAAGCAGACGCTGCGCCAAAAAGTGCTGGCGTGGGCACCGCTCCCGCGCCATTAGACCCTGCTTCGCGGCGGCTTGCCGCTTGTGCCAAGGGCATATATGATTCGTATACATTTCGTATTCGAAACATATATCGAGGTTGCCATGGGGATCGTCAAAATCAACGACCAGCTGCATGAAGAGCTGCGTAAAGCGAGCGGTGTGATGGTGCGCTCCATCAATGCCCAGGCGGAGTACTGGATCAAAATCGGCATGCTGGCGGAGGCGAACCCCGGCCTGACTTTTTCTGACATCATGCGGGAGCAAATGAAGCAAGCCGACGTGGATATCAGGATGGTGATGGGTGAATAGGGTGACGCTGAAAACACCCGAAGAGCTTCAGTTACTGCGTGAAGCGGGTCGGCTGCTGGCGCAGGTGTTTGGCTATTTAGACGCACGCATTGAGCCGGGTATTTCCACGATGGATATCAACCGCTGGGTCGAACGCTACATCGTCGATGTAGTGAAGGCGCGCCCGGCAAGTAAAGGCCAGTACGGTTACCCCTACGTGCTCAATGCCTCGGTGAACCATGTAGTGTGCCACGGCATTCCTTCTGAAACCCAGCGGTTGGCCTCAGGCGATATCGTCAACGTCGACATCACGCTTGAGAAAAACGGTTTTATCGCCGATGCCAGCAAAACCTATTTGGTGGGGACGGTCACTCCCAATGCCCAACGGCTGGTCGGTACGACCTACGAAGCCATGTGGCGAGGCATTCATGCCGTCAAACCCGGTGCCACGCTGGGAGACGTGGGGCATGCCATTCAACGCCATGCCGAACGCCACGGTTATTCCATCGTCCGCGAATACTGCGGCCACGGCATCGGGCGCGACATGCATGAAGCGCCTCAGGTGCTGCACTACGGTAAGCCAGGCAAAGGCCTCACGTTGAAAGAGGGTATGGTGTTCACCATCGAGCCGATGGTGAACATGGGCAACGCCAAGATCAAAACCAAACGCGACGGCTGGACCGTGGTGACCAGCGATAAGAAGCTCTCGGCGCAGTGGGAGCATACCGTGGCCGTCACGGCAAGCGGCGTAGAGGTGCTCACGCTGCGCGATGACGAGCGCATGCCTGCCTTCGACGACTGAGCCAACGCCTCGCTTCCTGGCGAAGCGCCTCAGGTGCGTTAAGCTGAAACGGCGGACACTGATTCGTAGTCCGCCGTTTTTTGTTGATGCGCAAAGAAAAGGATGTCGATGATGGCGAAAAAACCGATAGGTAGCGGCACGACGCCCACAAAACCGCCACGTGCCACGGTCTCGTGTGGCACCGAAAAGCTACTGCTGGACGCCTTGGAACGTGGGGGAAGCTGTCTAGAGACCGGGCGCTTTTTGATTAGCTACCGCGATGGCCAAGTGGAAGCGGGCATCCAGGCACTCAAAGCCCAGCATTTCCGCGTGGCGGATGCCCGCGACTTTACCGACCAAGCGGTGAGCCTGGAAGACGCCGGCGACGCGGAAGCCATGGTGTTTCCCGAAATTGGCGTGGCGCTGATTGGCGGTGATGCCATAGAGCAGCACGGGATGAGCGTGTTGGATACGCTTGCGGCGGATAGCCCCGTCGACATCATCGAACCGGAGTACTTTGCGTTTTCAGAGAACTCCGAGTACTTACGCGGCTTTTTACGTGCCGCCACGACTATTGCACGGGATTTAGGCGTTGAACTGGATGCCCAAGAGGGGGCGTCAGAGCTTGAAGTGGCGCTTCGGCCCACGTGGGGATTGAGCCGTTGTAAAGTGCCGCAAAGCCGCTGGAGCGGGGCGGGCATTAAAGTCGCCGTGTTGGATACCGGTATGGATCTGGGGCACACGGATTTCGCCGGCAGAGAATTCGTGACCCGCTCGTTTGTAGGAGAAGCCGTGCAGGATATGAACGGGCACGGCACCCACTGTATTGGCACAGCCTGTGGCCCCCAAAGCCCAGGTGATACCACGCCGCGTTACGGCATTGCTTATGAAGCGCAAATTCTGGTGGGTAAGGTGCTCACCAACTCAGGCAGCAGTACCGGAGCCGGAGTGCTGGCGGGTCTGAACTGGGCGATTACCAACCGCTGTGAAGTAATTTCGATGTCGTTAGGGAGCCAAAGCCCGGTGCAAGCCGCCTACACCCATGCCGGGGCAGCGGCGTTGCGTAACGGCTGCCTGGTGATTGCCGCAGCGGGGAATGCCGCCATGCAAACGGGCGCGCCCGCCAACTCGCCTACGGTGATGTCGGTGGCTTCCTTAGATCCCAACTTATCGCCTTCCAACTTTTCCAATCATGGCAAAATCGACATTGCCGCCCCTGGCCGAGATGTTTTTTCGTCGTGGCCCCGGCCCACGCGGCATAAATCGATCAGCGGCACCAGCATGGCCGCGCCGCACGTGGCGGGTTGTGCCGCCCTCTGGGCGCAGTCGGATGCCTCCCTACGTGGGCGAAAGCTTTGGGAGCAGTTAGTAGCGTCGGCCAAACCTTTGCCCCTACCTGACACGCAAGTGGGCATAGGTCTGGTGCAGGCCCCTTAACCATCACGCCGCGCTGGGCGGTTCCTTCCAAACGCCCAGCGCACACTGTGGAGAGACGTACCATGGCAACGGTCACGCTATGGTTGATCACGATTTCCAGCGATCAGCCCATCCATGACATCGCCACCCGCCTCAGCGCGGAAGGCCTGACGGTTCGAGAAGTGCTAGAGGAAATCGGCTGCATTACCGGTGCCGCCGACGAAGCCACGGCGCAGCGTCTAAAGCAGATTCAAGGCGTGTTAGATATCTCACCGGATATGCCAATGGATATCGGCCCGCCAGGGGCGAGTGAGACGTGGTGAGGAGTAGCATTATCATTACAGCAAACAACCGAACTTCCTATGGTCATGCACCAAAGCGGCTTGTGTACTGAGGCGAGGTCAGTATAGGGACAGCGTCCATCTCGCCAAGTACAGAAGGGCTAAGCCATGCCTCCCCTTTCGATCGATTTGCAATACGCTGAGCTAATGAATCAGCTCCGACACTTAGGTGCTATTCGATTTGCGATGATGGGCGTCTGTGCCGCGTTTACTATTGGGCTCCTGACGGCGCATTATTCACTGTTAGATCAATGCCGTGTGCAGGCAATAGAGCTGGCGTTTCAAGCGCGGATGATCGGCACCATCATCGTAATACTGTTCGCGATCTTCGAATTATCTGCAAGTTGGCAATACAAGCAATTTGCTGGTCGCGCAATGGCCCTAGAAGGCGAAGATGGCGCTGTCTTTAAAGGCAAAAAAGTACGCTTACTTGGGCCTGTCACACTTATGTCACTGATCGTTTACGCGCTGCTTTTGGTAGTTTGGTGGTTTCTATAACGATTTGGCTCTCTGACCAACGTAATGCAAATGGATATTTTTTTACTGCGTCACGCGGAAACGCTATCTAACCAGGAGGGGCGGCTTTCTAGCGGGATGGATGACACGCTAACGGCTCTGGGATGCGAGCAAGCTCACGCTATTGTTAGCGGGCTGCTTTCCTTGAGGCTTGATGCAATTCTTTGCTCGCCTCTTTCACGAGCTGTGAAGACAGTGCAGCCTTTTTTAGACGCCAGTTCTCTACCGTTTGAGATACATCCGTGTCTAGCAGAAGGCCAACTGGTACTCACCAGTGAGGTGCCGCTGATGCCTGTTGGCTACCAGAGGTTGTCCAGTGGTGTTCCAGTGCCTTGTAGCGATGAGTCGCCGGGGGCTTTCTTGCAACGCGTTGAACACGCAAAAGATCTGTTGTTATCTCAGCAATATCCACGAATTTTGGTGGTGACTCACGGGCATATGATTCGTGAGCTATTGAATAGCTTTTTAGCGCTACCGAGCAAAACGCGCTTCCCCCATCATAATTGTGGTTTGACGCATCTTTCGATTGGCGAACAGGTGACCGTTGGCTTCGTCAATCGACCGTTAATACCCTAGACCGTTGTTTTCTTAGTTCGCCGCTTCCCCGCCGTGCTGCTGCGGCTCCCCGTGGTTGTCTTACCGCTCGTACTTTTACGCCGCGTATAGCTTTTCTTAGTGGCTCCGCTGCGTTTGGCAGGGGCACCTGCTTCGCCTTGGGCGGTTTGTAGGCTGTGGCGCAATTTAGCCGCGTCGCTTTGGCCTAGCAGGGCGCGTAAGTCTTCCAGCAGCGCGTGCTGGAAGGCGTTGGGGTCGTCTTGCTGCTCGGAGATCGCTCGCAGGCGTTGCTCCCAAAGGGCGGTGCGTTCCGGTGTGCTGACGGCGCTGGGCAGGGCGGCGATCAGCGCGCAGCCGAGTTTGGTGGCGCGTAGCGCTTTTTGCTGGCGCACCAGGTAGCCGCGCTGCACCAGGGTTTCGATGATGCCTGCGCGGGTGGCTTCGGTGCCCAGGCCATCGGTGTCGCGCAGCGTGCGGCGCACCCCTGGGTCCTCCACGTAGCGGCCAATGTTCATCATCGCTTTGATCAGGCTGGCATCGGTGAACGGTTCTGGCGGCCGTGTTTCTTTCTCTTCCACGCCTGCGCCAAGGGCCTGGCAGGCCTCGCCTTGGGTGAGTGGCGGCAGCGGTGGGGTGTCTTCGCGGGTGGTGAACAGCGGCTTCCAGCCAGGATCGAGGATGCTTTGGCCGCGCGCGCGGAAGGCTTCATCCAGCAGGGTGAACTCGGCTTTCACTTCGAAGGTGCACAGCGGGCGGTAGAACTGCGCCATGACGTTGCGCACGATCAGCCGAAACACATGGGCTTCGGTGGCAGAAAGCTGGCTGAGATCGGCGGGCTTGCCAGTCGGTGCCAAGGCGTGGTGCGCGCCGACCTGCTTGTCGTTCCAGGCTTTCGAGCGCAGGGTGAAGTCGGCCCCGTGGAGCCATCCTCGTAGCGTGTCGTCATTCTGGCAGGCACCGGAGAGGCTGCGTTGGGCAAGCGCCAGGTGCTCTTCGGGCAGGTAGCGGCAGTCGGAGCGAGGATAGGTAATCAGCTTGTGCTGCTCGTAAAGCCGCTGGCAAATATCCAGCACCATCTGCGCAGAATGCCCAAAGCGGCGGGCGGCGTCTACCTGCAGGGCTGAGAGCGAGTAGGGCAGCGGTGGCGCTTGTCGCTTTTCTTGTTGTTCTAGTTGGGTGAGCGTGCCGTGCACGCCGGGGAGCTGAGCGGCCAGGGCATCGGCGGGCGTGCGGTCCGTCAGTCGCCCTTGCTCATCCAGCGGTTGATGGGCTTTCGGTGCCCACCACGCGCGCAGTTGCCCCTGCGCTACCTGTAGGTCTACCCAAAGCGGGTAGAACGGGTAGGGTTTGAAATCACGGATACTGTTGTCTCGCCGGACAATCAGCCCCAGCACCGGGGTTTGTACCCGACCCACCGAGAGCACGCCATCGTGCCCGGCCTGGCGGCCGGTGAGCGTCCAAGCGCGCGTCAGGTTGATACCGTATAGCCAATCGGCCCGGGAGCGCGCCTGGGCGGCCTGAAACAGCGGCTGAAACTCAGCATTCGACCGCAGGCTAGCCAGCGCGCGGCTGACCGCTGGCCGGTTGAGGTCGCTGATCAAGAGCCGCTGCACTGGGCCACGGTATTTCAAATGCTCGATCACCTCTTGCACCAGCAGTTGGCCTTCGCGGTCCGGGTCGCCAGCGTGCACCACGCTGGTCGCCTGTTTGATCAATTTGCGAATCACCGCGAGCTGGCCACGGGCTTTAGGGCGCGGGGCGAGTTGCCATGTGCCGGGCACGATGGGCAGCCGGTCGAGGCGCCACTGTTTATCGGCGGGGTCGTAGGCTTCCGGTGGAGCTTGCTCCAGCAGGTGGCCCAGGCACCAAGTCACCGTGGTATCGCCGCACACAATCGCGCTTTCCTGGCGCTTGCCGCCACCGGGCAGGGCGTCAGCAATGGCGCGGGCGAGGCTGGGTTTCTCGGCGATAATCAAGCGCATACGGTAGGCCCTGGCAGCGGTCTTTGAAAGAGTGTCATGGTAGCAGAAGCCGCTCAGTGGGTTGAACGTCGAGGCGTGAAAATTTATACAGGTACTTGAAAGGTGTCGTGCGTCATTTTTTCGTATAGTTTTTGTATAAAATTAGCGGATTGAGTAAGCTGACACTAAACACTGAGAGGTGATGTTCATGCGCGAACGCGGTAGAACACGACGTTTATTCGGGTTGGGTGCCCGCACGGGGGGGGCCCTGCTAAAAACGCGGCTAGGCGGCCAAACGGATTGGCGGGCGTTGGGCGAGGCGCTTTTCGAGGGCTTGTCGGAGTTGAAAGGTCCGGCCATGAAGCTGGCGCAGATCATGTCCCAGTGGGATGACTTGCTGCCCCCCGACCTGGCCAACGAGCTGGCGCGCTTACAGCGTCAGGCCGAGCCCATGCCCTGGCCAAAGATTCGCGAAGCGCTGGTGATGCAATACGGTGATATCGACCAGCACTTCCGTAAGATAGAAGAGCGACCTTTTGCCAGCGCCTCCATGGGCCAAGTTCACAAAGCGGTAACGCTAGACGGCGAGACGGTGGTGCTCAAAGTGCAGTATCCCGGCCTTGCCGACGTGCTGGAGAGCGATCTCAAGCAAGTCAGGCGCATCATGGGGCTGGGGCGCTGGTTCAAGGTGCCCCAAGCACGGCTGGATGCGCTGTTCGAGGAGCTGGCAGCCGGGCTGCGTGACGAGCTGGATTACCACGCCGAAGCCGAAGCGCTGGGCCGCTACCGCGAGCGTTATCACGATCACCCAGAGTTAGTGATTCCCGAGCCCTTGTTCGAACTCTCTGGCCAGCACGTCTTGGCCATGCGCTTTGTCGACGGCACCCCGCTGCGGGATTTAGAGAGCGCTGACGACGCTACCCGGCAAAAGGTGGCGGTGGCGCTGGCGGACTGGATTACCGAAGAGCTGTTTACCTACCGTGAACTGCACGCCGACCCTCACGCGGGCAATTTCGCCTGTGACGAGCAGGGCCGTTTAGTGATTTACGATCTAGGCGCGGTGATTCCCGTCCCCGAAGCGCGGCTCAAAGCCATGATGCAGCTACTGGATGCCACCCTGGACCAGGACCCGATGGCCATGGATGACGCGCTGATGAAGATGGGCGGCCGCCAGGGCCAAGGGGCGCCGCTGGCGCTGTATCGGGAATCCGCCGAGTGCATTACGCCGCTGTTTGCCCCCGGCGAGCAGGATTTTAGCGACGTGCGCGTTCACCGCCGCTTGCGGGAACTCACCCCCAAAGTATGGGCGGCCATGGACCGCTTGCAGCCCCCGGCTGATACGCTGCTGCTCTCCCGAGCGCTCAACGGTCACTACTGGAATTTGGTGCGTCTAAAAGCCCGGTTGGACATGCATGGCCGTACCCAGCCGCTGCTGGCGTGGGCGCGTGCCGATTGAGCCTATCGGTGCAAACTGCTACCGGCCGATTGCCGCTGCGGTAGCACCGCCAGCCGTGCTAGACTATTGCGCTTTTTAATTGGATTCACCGATCAATAGTCTTGAAGACAGTGGAGACGGCAATGCTGGCGGTATGGGTCGATCAACTGCTGGGATTTGCCTCTGGGGCACTCTCGGCAATCAGGCAGCAGGAGCACTACCCCGATTTCATGACGTGGGTACGTGCCGACGGCGCTGAAGCATTCAACGGCGATCTGGCGACCGCACAAGCGCTGGCGCCCATTCTGTGGTCGCAAACGCCGTTGGAGCGGCTGGCGTTCGCTAGCGAGCCGTTGGCGACACCCGGCCGCAACGAGCCGTGCTGGTGCGATTCTGGACGCAAGTACAAGCAGTGCTGCTACCGCGTGAGTTTTCCCACGGAAATCCCCGAACAGATGATGTGGATGCTCTCGCTGCGCGAATGGAAAGGCGCGACCCTGAAAGCGGCCCTGGAAAGCCAGCAGGCCCCGGCGCAAGCATTGCTGGAAGCCGGGCTGATCGCCGCTGAAAGCGGCCAGACGGGCCGTTCCATGCAGATTTTGGAGTCGCTGTTCGATGGCAGCGACTGGTCGCGCCTGCCGGAGCAGGCTGAACCCGCCTTCGAGATCCTGTTGGATATCTATCAAGAGCGTGGCTTTACTCGCAAGCGTGCCGACTTGCTGGACGACGTGATGGAGCGAGGGCCGCTCTTTTTGCGCGGCGTCGCTCTGGAGCGGCTATGTTTGATGCACCTGGATAACGACGATCTGGATAGCGCTCGCGCGGCGTTCGTCAAAGCCCAGCAGGCGCTGCCCGACTCTCCGACGCTGGCCTACATCGAGGCCATGCTGCTGCTCCACGAAGGCCACGAAGCCGAGGCCAAAGAGCGGGCTAACTTCTGGTACCGCCGATTGGTGCGCCAGGGAGACCTGGACGAAGATCAGCTCGAATTCCTGGCCGCGTTGGCGGATAACCCCGGTGCCACACTGGCCGATCAGCTGCTGAGTGCCGAAGAAGACATGGCGACGCCGCTGGTGTCGCTACAAGCGCTGCTGGCAGCGCTGCCCGTGGCTCCCAAACTCGCCATCGAGCAGGATGCCGAGTCCGGCCGCCTGCACTACACCACTACCGCCCGCGAAGAGACGCTGTTTGCCGCTTGGCACGAGCAGTTTCAGGTCATGGTGGACGAAGACGTGGCGCTAGGCTTCCGTGATGACCCCTGGGGTAATGCGGTGGAGTGGATGTCGGCACTGTGTGCGCATCCTGAATGGCTAGACGCGCCCCAGGTCGTGCAGGATCTGACGCTGGCGCTGACCAGCCGCTTCGGCAGCTTGCCGTGGATGGCTCCCACGCTGCTAGAGCCACTGGCGTTACGCTTGTCTCGCTGGTTGGAGCAGGCCCGCGCCGCCGGAGATGGCAGCCTTTGCTGGGACGACGCCGATAATGCCATGCTGCTGCGCACCGGATTGGCGCTGGTCGTCGGGATGGAGCGCGGTGCCCGCCAGCACTCACGGGAGCTGGCCGAAGAGCTGCTGGCGATCGATCAGGAAGACAGCCTAGGTCTGAGGGAACTGGTGCTGGACCAGTTGCTGCGCGACCACCGTAACGAAGAGGCACTGGCACTGACCGAAGAGCCCCAGAAAGACGATGGTTCATTGGTGCTAGGGCTTCTGATGGGGCGCACGCTGGCGCTCTATCGGTTAGGCCAGCAGGCAGCGGCGGAAATCGCCATTCAAGACGTCATGGCACACAACCGCCATGCACTGGAGCTGATCTGCGCCGAGAACCCCAGACCTTCCATGCCCCACGCCGATGGGCAGGTCGACCCTGGCTCCCGAGCCGAAGCATGGCAGTACCGCACGCTGATGCGTGACCAGTGGCGCACGACTCCTGGGGCGCTGGAGTGGCTAGCCAACCACCGCTGAGCCTCCCTGACGGTCTTATTGGCCTGCCCCGTTCACCGGGGCAGGCACGAGCTGCTTGTCGCGGCTGATCCAGATCGCCAGCACAATGGCGGGTAGGCCGAGCAGAGTGGCCACAACGAAGAACGTGGCATAGCCCTGGGCACTCACGACGATCCCACCAAACCCGCTGAGGAATTTCCCTGGCAGCGTCATCAGTGACGAAAACAGCGCGTACTGCGTGGCGGTATACGCGCGCGAGGTCAAGCTCGACAAAAACGCGATGAATACCGCGCTGGCGAGGCCGTTAGCGAGGTTATCACCGATGATCGTCACCACCAGCATCGGCACCTGATTGCCAATCAGCGCAAGCACCGCAAACAACAGGTTGGTGACCATCACCAGCCCTGCGCCAAAAATCAGCAGTGGGCCAATGCCATAGCGGGCCACCAGTAGACCGCCAAGAATCCCCCCGGCAATGCTCATGGCAATCCCAAATATATTGGTGACGTTGGCAATGGTCGCCAGTGAAAAGCCCAAGTCGATATACAGCGGGTTGGCCATGGAGGCCATGGCCAAGTCGCTGATGCGAAACACGGCAATAAATAGCAAAATGCCCATCGCCTTCACGCCAAAGCGACGAAAGAAGTCGGTAAACGGGCACACGATGGCGCCAATCACCCAGGCGCCCATACGCCGCAGCGGTTTCGGCTGGCCCCGGCTGTCGCGGATGAAGGCGCGCACTTTGGGCTCGTGGATGAGCTGCACGGTCAGCGAAGCGCGTTGGGGCTCCGGTCGAATCAAGACGGTGAGCACGCCAATGCCGACCAGAGCCGCCATGGTGAGGTAGGCGGCGTGCCACGACACCGCCGAAGCCACATACAGCGCACCGGCACCCGCCGCCAGCAGCCCGCCGCGATAGCCGATGATATAGGTGGAGGCCATGGCCGCTTGGACATCGTCATTGGCGGATTCGATACGGTAAGCGTCTATCGCAATATCCTGCGTCGCAGAGCCAAACGCCACCAGCAGCGCAAAGGCGGCCACCCAGCCCAAATTACCCACGGGGTCGACGCCCGCTAAGCCAATGAGGCCAGCGGCAATCATGCCTTGGGCCAGCAGCATCCAGCCTCGTCGTTGCCCAAACGCCCGCGTCAGTAGCGGTAGAGCAAGCCGGTCCACGACAGGTGCCCAGAAGAATTTGATCGAGTAGAGCATCCCGATCCAGGCAAAAAAGCCGATAGCGGCAACGTCGACGCCATCGCTACGCAGCCAGGCAGAGAGCGTGGAAAACACCAGTAAAAAGGGCAGGCCAGCGGAAAAGCCTAAAAACAGCATGGTGATCACTGGCGCTTTGCAGTAAATACCAAGCGCCGCCAGCCAACTGCGCTGGGGAGTCGGGGTGGGCATGTAAGGACGTACTCCCAAAAGAAAACATCGGTGACGTGGCCCGCTGAAAAACCCGACGATGTTAGACTGTGTCTAGGGTTCATGGTCAGCGTTCCATGACAAAGCCGACAGCTTACCGGAGAGGAGTTTTCCATGTCGATTACCGCCCATCAGGTAGTGACCTTGCACTACGTGCTTAGCGATGTGCTCAGCGATGGCAGCACCCGCGTGTTGGATGACTCCCAGGCGCGTCAACAACCTTTGGAGTATCTGCACGGCCACGACAACATTCTGCCGGGCCTGGAGCGTGATTTGGCCGGTAAAACGGCAGGCGACGAGCTGCGCGTTACGCTGGCACCCGCCGACGCGTATGGCGTGCGTAACGAAGACCTGGTGCAAGAGGTGAGCCGCGCCTCGTTTGGCGGTGCGGCGATCGAACCCGGCAGCCGGTTTCAGACCGAGGGTGAGGCTGGCCCGCAGATCGTCACGGTGCTCGCCATCGACGGCGATAACGTCACCGTGGACACCAACCATCCGTTGGCAGGCCACACGCTGCGCTATCAGGTGACGATTTTGGACGTTCGTGAGGCGACCCGTGCCGAGCTTGCCAAAGGCCACCCGCTGCCCCCAGGCACCGAGCACCGTAGCGTAGAAGACCGCAAAGTTCTTTAAGCCCCCAAAAAACTGACCTGCATCAAGTTCGCGATCGCCGCCATGGTGGTCATTGGTAAAGCTTGATCCAGGTCAGTTTCCTCTTTTCTGGACGCAGTACGATGGCCCCATACATCACGGCGAGAGGGGAACATTATGTACTGGGACGAGGCTGTTATTTTCGGCTTGGCCACTGTCGCTTTAGTGATCGCTTTTATGGTGGGTTGGGTAGGTTTCGTGATTCGCGATCATTTGCGCAAAGGCGAACGTAAAAAGTCGTGACGCCGACGATGCTTTAGCGCGAGCGCGACACGGCTCCAGCCAATCGGCTGTGACAGTCGTCAGGGGAGGGGGCTTACGCCAAGGTGTAAGCTTCCTGTTGCCGGCCCAATGGGCCGGCTTTTTTATGCCGCGTGTTTATACCGCGTCATGCCATGGAGGAGGAGAGGTAAGAGGCGGTTGAAGAGAAATAAGACGGAAGCGTGAGTGTTAATTGGCGTTGAAAAGCATTGGCGGTCATGCTCTGGTAAAGTGCCTCGACCACTATCGTGCACTAAACCAAACTAGGAAGCTGACCGCGATGAAGGCTGTTCTGTCTCGTTTGTCCTTACGTTGCAGTGGGGCGCTCTCAAAAGCAGCTAGGGGGCTCGTCGTTTTACTGCTTGTCGGCGTGCCACTCAGCGCCAGTGCCCAGGCGCTTAGCCTGATCAATGGTGATTCCACACAAAAAGTCGCGCTGGGGGATCTGCGCGATCGCGCCGATACGAGCTTTACCGTTTTCGACCCCTTTCAAGGCCGCGACGTGGAGATGCGCGGGGTCTCCTTTCGTGACTTTTTGATCGAGCATTTTGGCGAGGTGCCGCCCACGCTGCACTTCACCGCCTGGGACGATTACGAGGTAAGCCTGGGGGGCTGGGATGACCCGACCTGGTATTTGGTGACCATCGAGGAGGGTGAGCCGTTGACCCTGCGCTCGCGGGGGCCGATTCGATTGGTCGAGCGTGAATACACGGGGCGCGATGTCGAGAACTTGCGCGACTTCAACGACTGGATTTGGATGATTCGTAGCATCGAGGCGCAGTGGTGATGTCTACCGAGCCTGAGAAGCCGCCCGAGCCGCCGGTTCGCTGGAGATCGGGCAGGCTGTTTACCTGGCTCTCGCTGAGCTTGATGAGCTTCGTGGGGCTGATGGTGCTGATCGTCTACGAAGCACGCTGGGTCTATCCGGAAATCCAGGCGTACTTTAGCCAGACCGGCAGCCTGACGGGCCAGCAGTTGGCCACCCGGGCTCGGGGGTACGTGCAGCGTGCCCAAGAGGAGCTGCTCGTCGCGACGTCGCCGTTGGAGGTTGGCAATGCCCGCCACTCGTTGGAATTAGCCTATGGGCTCTTCGACGTAGATATCTATCGGCAGAAGTACGCCTGCACCGCCCCCAGTCTAGCGCTCATGGATGACATCGCCGACCTGCTCGACACCGAGCAAATCGACCCCTTCGACGCCGCCCACGCGCTGTTCGTACCGGTGCAGTGCTTGACCAGTATCGAAATGAATCAGCTCGACCGTCGTGGTATGGCCATCAACGACTTTTCATCCAGCACTCGCCGTCACAACCAAGTAATGACCTACTCCAGTGTGCTGATTTTTGCCCTTGGCCTGCTGTTCTGGGTCATGCACCAACGTCAGCTCAAACGCACCGAGCGAGCGAACGCAGAAAAATTTGCCTGGATGGCCAGGGCCATGCGCGACCCGCTGACCGGCATCGGTAATCGGAGCGCGCTCTATCAGGACGTGGCGAGGTATTCGGGGCGCTCCATGGGGCTGATTCTGGTCGATATCGATTTTTTCAAGCAGTACAACGATGCCCTCGGTCACCCTGAGGGAGATCGCCTGCTCCGCCGACTGGCGACGCTGCTGGAGGATGCCCTGGGCGAAGAGGCCCGGCTCTACCGGCTGGGAGGCGATGAGTTCGCGGCGCTGCTGCCATGCCCCAGCGACCAAGCGCTAACCCAATTTTGTGAGGCGCTGCAGGTGGGGTTAGAGGCCGCCCAATGTCCTCATCCTGCGCATCCTGATAATAAAGATTTGACTTTGAGCATTGGGGGCGCGCGCTTTGTGGCCGATGCCACCTCCTTTGCTGGGGCCTATGCAGCGGCCGACAAAGCGCTTTATCAAGTGAAAACCGCTGGGCGAGATGGCTGGCAAATCACTGCAAGCGCATGACGTCGTCGTACATCGGTGCTAGACGGCCCAGCATATCGTTACGCGCGGCGAGGGGGACGTTCTCTTCGATCATGGCGGCGTCCAGGTACTCCACCACGCGGTTAAAGTGCGCATCGGTGATGCCCATGGTTTGGTGAGCGCGGTCCATGGGCGGGCCATCGTACTGACAGGGGCCGTCGGCCACATCGCAGAGCTGCGTTGCTAGCGAAGCAGCGAACAGGTCGATATTGCTGTTGGCAAAGTAGCTGACGATCTCCTCGTCATCGGCAATGCGGTAAAGCAAGTTCTCGACCACCGCATCGATAGTGGGCTGGCCGCCCATACGTTCATACAGCGTGGCCTGCTGTGCGTGCTGGGCACACCCGGCCAGCGCCAACACGCCGACCAGCGCCCCGGCCACTAGCGTGCCCCGCGAAATGCTTTGCAAAGAGTGATGCAGTCTCATGGCGGTTCCTTTTTCGTCGTCTTTTTCGTGGCGCGTGAAGCGCGAGAGCGGTTTAGAAGGCCGCCTGTAAGGAGAGGTAGCCGCCACGCTGAGAGGGCAGCCCCGCAATATCGCCCAAATCCAGCCAGGCGCCGGTCAGCGACACGTGTTTGTTGAAGAAGTATGCGCTGTAGACGCTCTGCCAATCCTCTTCGTCGGCAACGCTCAGGTTATCCGGCTTTTGACGATATTCGGTACCCACGACCCAACTCGGTGTTACGAAGACCCCGACACTGCCCTCTGCCATCCAGGCGTGGCCGCCCTGGTCGCCGCCAAAGCCCAGCAGGCCGCCTTGGTTGGCCGAGGTATTGCGCAACGTGCCGTTGAGCAGCACGTTCCGACCCAGGAAGGCGTTGAAGAGTAGTTTGCTTGCACTGAGATAGGCGTCGGTACCGTTCACGTCATCGGCACCGAGCGCCGTAGGTACGGTGCCATCCACCAAGCGCTTGTGCATCACGCCAGCGCTCCACACGCCGAGCGGGTGGTAGAGCACATCGCCAAAGAGGCGGACTTTAGCGCCATAAATGTCCTGCTCCAGCTCTCCGCCCAGCGTCGATAGCTCGAAGGTCTGACGGGCGATGGAAAACTCCATACGGTCATGGAGATTGACGTTGGCGCCCGTCACGGTGAGCTGGTAGTCATCGACCCACGCCCGCGTTGCCGCTGCGGTGACGCCTATTTCGTCGTCGCTGGCGGTGCTAGACAGCACGGCCCAAGGAGAAAGGCCGCCCCCCGCGGCTCCCTCGATGGCACTGACCGCACCGGTGCCTAGGATACGGCTGCCCGCCATGCTAGCGGTGGCAGCCAGTAGCGCGCCAAGTGCGGTCGCCGCGACGATCGCGCGCCGTTTTGATGAGCCGGTGTTGCGCATAGTGTCCCCTGTTTTAATTAGTGAGTGACCGCGGCTGAGAGTGATAGCGTCTTGAATTGGTCCAGCCAGTCGGTAACGGCCTCCGCTGGCATGGGTTTGGAGATCCAGTACCCCTGAAGATAATCGCAGTGCAGTTGGCTCAATAGCGCCGCACTGGTGCTGTTCTCGACGCCTTCGGCGACGATCTTGAGCCCAAGGTGGTGGCCCATTTCGATGGTCGAGCGAACGATGGTGAGATCTTCTTGCTGAGTATCCAGCGTCAAGACGAACGATTTGTCGATTTTCAGCTCATCCACCGGCAGCCGTCTGATTTGTGCCAGCGACGAGTAGCCGGTGCCGTAGTCATCCACGGCAATTTTCAGTCCCATTTGGCTGAGCGCCATCAGCGTTTCGGTGGCGGCATTCACATCCTGCATCACGGCACTTTCGGTGACTTCCAGCGCGAGCTGGTCGGGCGTCAAGCCATAACTCTCGAACAACTCATGGATGTGCATCGGCAGGCCAGGATCGATGACATCGCTTGCGGAGAGGTTGATCGCTACCGAAAGATGCCGCCCCTGGCGTTTCCAGTGGTAAAGCTGCTCACATACGTGGGCCAGCATCCAGTCGGAGAGCAGTCCAATATTGCCCGAGCGCTCGGCCAAACCGATGAATTCGTCGGGAGGCACAAAGCCGAGCGTTGGATGACGCCAGCGCATCAGTGCTTCGAATTGGCAAACGTTGCCCGTGATGGTATCGACTTTGGGCTGGTAGGCCATCCATAGTTCGCCGTTGTCGACGGCTTCCTGGAGATCGCGAATCAGCATCAGCTGGCGCAGGTGCTGCTCGTCTTGACCCTCGACGTAGCGCTCGTGAGGGCGACGATGGCGGCGCGCTTGGTCGAGGGCGATATCCGAGCGGCGCAGCAGTAGCTGCGCGTTATCGCCATGGACGGGGTAGTTGACCTCACCGGCAGAGAGCGCTGGGACGATCAGCGATTTTTCCAGACTCACCGGCTCGCTGATCTCTGCGATGATCTCTTCGCGCATGTGCTCGCGTAACTCGGGCGCGTCGATCATCAGCATGAGCTCATCACCATCCAGGCGGTACGCTTTTTCCACGGGAGCGCCCAAGCGCTGTAAACGGTCGGCCAAGGTCACTAACAGGTGGTCGCCGAGTTCGTAACCGAAGGTGTCGTTGATGTCGCGAAAGTCATTGATGGACAAACGCAGCAGCGTAAAAGGCTTCCCCAATACGATAAAACGCTGGAGATCTTCGAAGGCACTGACCCGGTTGGGTAGGTTGGTCAGCAGATCGTGACGCGACTGGTGGAGCAGTGAGGCCTCCCGCTCGGCAATGTCCTCCTGCATGGAGAGCAGCGTCGTCGCCAGTTGATTGGTCTCGGTCACCGTGCTGCCGCTCGAAATGTCATCGATGCGCTCGCCCTGACCGATACGCTTCGCGGCCTGCGCTAACGCAATCAGCGGCCTGCTGATACTGCGTGCACTCCATAGCGCCACGGCCAGGGTGAGCAGTACCATCAGCGCGACGATGCTCAGTAGCTGCCACTGTAGCTGGCTGTATGCACCCAACAGCTCATTCCGGGAGAGCTGAATGAGGGCAAAGGATTGATACCGCTGGTTTGCCATGAGCGTCGTTGCGTAAGAGAGGTAGTCATCGTCCAGCGATAGCTGGTTGCTGGTGGTGTAGGCACCCTCCATCAGCTGAGAGCCACTATCGCTCATTAAACTCATGGCGAGCTGCTCTTGGTGGGAGCTGGCGAGATAGCTGATATCGCCGCTGGCGTTATAGGTGACAATGCTGATTTCCAGCCCGGTGAGCGCATTGATCTCTTCGGTCACGTTTTCGTTGATCAGAAACCCCATGCCGACCCATCCAATCAGGTTGGGTGCGCGCACCGGTAACAACACGAACTCATAAGGTTCGCCATTATCGATCACCACGCCGACACCGCTACCGGTTTGCTGAGCACGCTGGAACAGGCCTGGAAAGGGCATGGCACTGTTCTGTTCATGGTGGCTGCTGGCCAGAATGTTACCGCTCAAATCGCTGAGCATCACCATGTCGGCCTGGGCACGGTCACCGTGGTTGGCCAGCACCGAATAAAGGGTTGCCGTATCCTGGGTGGCGACGGCACTTTTGAAGCCAAAGTCGTCGGCGAGGATGGCCACGTTACCCAACAGCTGCTCGCCACGAATGCTCAACAGCTGTTGAAACACGCGGGCGCCCACCTCCAAACGCTGGTTGCCTTTCGCCAGTGCATCGTTTTGCGTCGCGCGCAAAAACGCGACGCCCGTTGCCAGTTGCGAAATGATCACAACCGTCAACAGAACTATCGTGAGTCGCGTGCGAAAGCGCATGGTCATCTCGTTTAGTGACTATGCGTCGCGTTTTGGAAACGCTGTTGAAGCGGCGACAGCGTGGGCGGCTGGGGAGGAATGGCGTTTAGCTCCAACGCCACGGTGAGGTTGTCGGTATCGCTAATCTCGCCTTCCCACCAGACGGCTTGGCTGTCATCCATCCGGCTATGCCACACTCGCATTCGGTGGCTGCCTTCGGGAAGCGCTGGCAGAGATAGGTTGCCTGCGCTGTCGGTCAGGGCGGCATAAGGCGCATCGCTGACCACGATGAACGCCTGCATTTGATCATGGATGTTACAACCCAGCACCACGACGCCGGCTTTCTCGAAGTGAACCGGCGGTGGGGTTTCGCTCAAAAAGAGTTCGAGGTCGAATGTCTTGGCGGGCGAAAACGAAAACACATGATGGCGTGTGGTGTCCTCGTTGGGGAATGCCACGTGGCTGCCGGTGGGAATCGTCGTGACCTGAGGGTTGAAGGCCGCATTGCGCTGAACGATGTTTTTCGTCTGGGCATCCGTCGGCGTGGCAGCGTCGTAATACACTTCGATGACCGCGTTTTCCAGCGGTGTACCTGCCGTATCGGTGACGCTTACATTAGCGGCTTGGGCAGATAGGCTCGTCATAGCTATCAAGCAACCAAGCGTCTTTAGTGGGTGGGTTAAACGCACGCCTTTACGCAATGTAAGCATGGAAAGTTACCTAAGTAAGTACAGGGGTGGCTTATCATGTAACTATTATGTGGCAAAGTCATGTTTTCGCACTAACGATATACTCACAGAAAGTGAAAAAGAGTAAACAATGGGGAAGTCAAGTAGATAGCATGGTGTCACCCGGTCGGCGGGGCTAGAGTAGCTTTAGAAACAGTGTTCGTTAATCTGTTTGCCATACCGATCAGGAGAGCCGAGATGAGTAAAGAGATCGATAATTCCCGAAAGCTGTTAAATAAGCGCCGTTCTCGTCGCCAAGTGTTGGCAAGTTTAGGTTTGGGGGCTGCCGCCCTTTACGTTGCACCGACGTTGTTCTCTATAGGCCAAGCCGAAGCGCGTGATCATCACCATCGCTCGCGCCCAAGTCGCTCACGACCCAGCTATTCGCGTCCCAGCTATTCACGTCCCCATTATTCCCGGCCGCACTATTCGCGCCCCCGTTACTCCCGGCCTGATTATTCCAGAGCGCGCCATTCTCATCAGCATCATTCACGCCATGGCCATGGCTATCCGGAGCGTTATTACTCTCGGCCCCAGCGTTCACGTTGGGAGCGCGATGGCGTCATTGAAATTCGCCTAAGCCGGGTACTGCCGCGCTGGTAGGGGAACGGCCATGCCGAGCCATCATCAAGATTATACGCTAGCAGGCGTTGGGCCTTGCCTTCGGTTAGTGAATGCCAAAGGGTTGCTGCCTGTACTGACAGCCGCCATGCCAGGCTGGCCCTTGACGCCTTGCGCCGCGCAAACCCAATCGCCGGAGATTTGCGTGTGGCGGCATCCGCAGGGGTATTGGCAAGAGGCGCCCGCGCTTCCTGAGGGAGCGCTGCTGGACAGCGCGGTAGGAACCGCTTGTAGCGTTATCGCGGATGCTGCCGGGGCATATTTTTATCGTCACCCGGAGTTAGTGGGTTTGCACTGCGGATCAGTGGAAATCAATGGCCAGCTAGTGATTTTTCCTGATACATACCGGGCGGGCAAAAGCACCTTAACCGCCGCCTTTTCAGCGGCCGGGCAGCGTGTATTTGGCGATGATGTGTTGGCGCTCAACAAGCAAGGGGAAGGGATTGCGCTGGGCGTGGCACCACGCTTGCGGCTACCGCTTCCTGACGCGATGTCTCTTGAGTTTCGTCAGTTTGTACAAACGCACCTTGGCCCCCAGGATGCCCGCTATGGTTACCTTCGTTTGGATAATACGCAGTTAGCTAGCCACGGCCAGCGCTGCCCGCTGGGGGCGATATTACTGATTGACCGCGATGAATCGCTAAACGAGCCCCAGCTTACCCGTCTTCAGCCAGGCGATGGGCTATGGCAGCTGTTACAGCAAAATTTTGCCGAGCACGAATCCGACCAGGCGCTGATCAAGCGCTTCTTGCCACTGCTTCAGGGCTTACCCTGTTTTATGCTGCGCTACCGTGATGCCTTTGATGCAGCCCAGTGGCTCACGAAACGCTGGGGTAGTGACACCCTAGAGAGCTTGGCACCGGCCAGTCAGGCCCGTTGCGATACTCCTGACGTGATACCTGCCCTTGAGCCAACGGATGCGCGCCAGTGGCAGGCCAGTGAGGCAGCGTTTGAGTTTCCGCTAGGCGACGAGCTATTTGTGATTGCCGAGGAGGGCGGCGCGATTCATCGGCTGAATACCACCAGCCGGGCTGTGTGGGCGCTGTTGAATCACGAACCGCTGGATCTTGACTCCGTGAGTGACACGCTCACAGGCTTTTTTGCAGGCGCAAAATTTGAGCAGGTACGCCAAGACGTGGCGCAGCTACTCGCGCAGTTCTATCACGCTGGGTTGATTGAAGACGTTAACGCTTAGCGCCAGTGATCTTGCCACGCCTTGAGCACTCGCTCCGGGTACCACGTCTTCCCCAGACTGCCGTTGTAGCGAGCGAACGCGCGGGTAAAGTCTCCCCGCTCGACGGCGAGGTAGTGGGCTAGAATCGTGCACCCATAGCGTAGGTTGCGGTTGGGTTCCGTAAGGTCGTCCATGGGCAGGCCAAGCTCCTCTACCCAAAACGGCATGATCTGCATCAAGCCAACGGCACCGGCAGACGACACCGCATCAGCATTAAAGGCGCTCTCGACCTGAATTAATGCCAGCACCAGCTCGGGCGGTAGCCCGGCGAGCCGGGCCTCTTGGTAGAGTCGAGTGAGTAAGGTGTGGCGTTGTTCAGGCGAGGCGATAAAGCGGGAAAGTGGCGCATCCATACGGCTGCGCCACTGCTGTAATTGCCACTGAACGTAGGGCGTTTGTGGATCGGCTGCTTCCAGCGTGGGGCGTAGGGCAGGCTCCGCTACGCTTGGCGCGGGGTGGGCAGCCACCATCAGGCTGCCCATTAGCACCCACTTCACGTACCGAGGCGACAAACGCCGCCAAGGAGTGCTCAGTGACATACCTGCCGATTACTCTGCGCTAACAAGGCCCGCTTGTTCACGCAGGAAGTCGACAATCTTGTCGGCAGGAATCATAGTGGCTTCGCTATCGCGACGGCCTTTGTACTCCAGCTCGCCGTTGTCCAGGCCACGGTCGCCAATCACCAAACGGTGAGGGACGCCCATCAGTTCCAGGTCGGCAAACTTCACGCCGGGGCGTGTATCGCGGTCGTCCAGCAGCACGTCTAAACCAGCGGCAGTGAGCGTTTGGTAGAGGCGCTCGGACTCTTCACGCACGCGCTGTGACTTATGCGCATTCATCGGTACTAGCGCGACCTGGAAAGGTGCGATGGCATTGGGCCAAATAATGCCAGACTCATCGTGGTTCTGTTCAATCGCCGCTGCGACCACGCGGGTGACGCCAATGCCGTAGCAGCCCATCCACGGGTGGCTGGTTTTGCCGTTGTCGCCCAGCACGCTGGCATTCATCGCTTCGGAGTATTTTTTGCCAAGCTGGAACACGTGGCCGACTTCGATACCGCGCTTGATCGAGAGCGTGCCTTGGCCATCGGGAGACGGGTCGCCCTCTACGACGTTACGCAGGTCAGCCACCTGCGGCAGAGCCGCATCGCGCTCCCAGTTGATGCCGAAGTAGTGCTTGCCATCGACGTTGGCGCCCGCGCCGAAGTCGCTCATTAAGGCCACGCTGCGGTCGATGATGATCGGCATTTCTAAACCGACCGGGCCCAGCGAGCCCGGGCCAGCACCGACGACGGCACGAATTTCTTCTTCGCTGGCCATGGTCAGCGGGGCTTTTACCTGAGGCAGGTTTTCCGCTTTGACTTCGTTGAGTTCATGGTCGCCGCGAACCAGCAGCGCAATGAGGCCGCCTTCTGCCGCGTGAACCATCAACGTTTTGACGGTCTTCTCGATGGGCAGCTTGAACTGCTCTACCAGCGTGGCGATGGTTTTGGCATTCGGAGTATCGACCAGACGCATCTCTTCGCTGGGGGCCGCGCGCTCGACGTTGCTGCCCAGCGGCGCGGGCAGCGCTTCGGCTTTTTCGATGTTGGCCGCGTAATCAGACGCGTTGGAGAACACGATATCGTCTTCGCCGGAGTCGGCCAGCACGTGGAATTCGTGAGAGCCCGTGCCGCCAATGGAACCGTTATCAGCAATCACCGGGCGGAAGTCGAGGCCCAGGCGCGTGAAAATACGCGAATAGGCGTCGTACATGCTTTGGTACGTCTCTTTGAGCGAGGCTTCGTCCAGGTGGAAGGAGTAGGCATCTTTCATGATGAATTCACGCGAGCGCATCACGCCAAAGCGCGGGCGAATTTCATCACGGAATTTGGTTTGAATCTGATAGAAGTTCACCGGCAGCTGCTTGTAGCTGGCAATCTCTTTGCGCACCAGGTCCGTGATGACTTCTTCATGGGTCGGACCCACGCAGTAATCGCGCTCGTGACGGTCCTTCAAACGCAGCAATTCCGGGCCGTACTGTTCCCAGCGGCCAGACTCCTGCCACAGGTCAGCAGGTTGAACGGCAGGCATCAGGACTTCTTGGGCACCGGCGCGGTTCATCTCTTCACGCACGATGGCTTCGACTTTGCGCAGGGTGCGCAGCCCCAGGGGCAGCCAGGTGTACAGGCCCGAGGTAAGACGGCGGATCATACCGGCGCGCAGCATTAACTGGTGGCTGATGACTTCAGCGTCGGCCGGGGTTTCTTTTAATGTCGCAATCAATAATTGGCTGGCGCGCATGGGCGTGAGCATTCCTTGGTTGGTAGCGGTGATGCGGAATCGTTATATCGAACGTAGCGCTTAATCGAGCGTTGAATTCGGCATTGTACGGCCAAGCGGGTAAGGCGGCAAAATCCTAACGAACCTGTCGAGGGTGTGCCGCATGGGAAGTGTGCTAGAATCGAGCGGCTTTTGAGTCGGTAGCCGCTGATTTGACCACAACAACGCACATCGCTTCGGCTATCGGTACGTCAAGATTTTGAGGGAACCTCCATGCAGCAAGCAGTTCGCCGTTGGTTAACGGGGGCCGTTGTAGGTGTCTCCATTGTGGCATTGAGCGGTTGCGGTACCATGTTTTACCCCGAGCGGAAGGGGCAAATGAGCGGTGATGTCGACCCGGTGGTGGCGATTGCCAACGGTGTGGGTCTGCTGTTTTTCATCGTGCCCGGGGTGATTGCCTACGCCGTGGATTTCTCTAATGGCACTATCTACCTGCCTAGCGCGAGTAGTGCATCGGTCGATATTCACCACTTAGACGACGCTATGGACGTGGCCTCCCTGGAGAAGCTGCTGTCGGATAAAGCAGGTCAACCGGTGAGCTTGGAGAACGAGTTGCTGGTGATCGAGGAGATGGGCAGCTTGGATGAAGCGCTGGCCATGGTTCGGATGTCCGGCGTGTTGGATGAAGAGCGGCTGGCCACGATGTAGTGGGTTGGCGTCTTTATCTGAACGGACGTCTTAAAGGCCCCTGGCAGGCTAACCTGCCAGGGGCCTTTATGTATTGCCGCACAGTTTTTTACGATGTTGCTTTCGCTGTGGTGATTTTCAATACCGCTAACCCAGCCACCAAGCCCCAAAAGGCTCCTCCGATCCCCAGCAACGTAATGCCCGAACCGGTCAGCAAAAACGTCACGATGGCCGCATCGCGCTGTTCGCTTTTTTCAAACGCACCGGCTAAGCCGCCGCTCAGGGTGCCCAACAAGGCAATACCTGCCAGCGCTAGCACCAGAACACTAGGCAGGGCGTTGAAGAGGCCGGTCACCGTGGCACCAAAAATACCCATGGTCATATAGAAAACGCCTGCGGCAACGCCTGCGGTATAGCGCCGTTTTGGGTTGGGATGAGCATCCGGCCCCATGCACACGGCGGCGCTAATAGCGGCCATATTCAGCGCGTAACCACCAAACGGTGCGAGCAGCAGCGTAGCGCCGCCTGTCCAGGCGATTAGCGGCGAGCTGTTGGGGTGGTAGCCTGCTGCCCGCAGCACCGCGACGCCAGGCAGATTTTGAGTGGCCATGGTAATCACGAACAGCGGTACGCCAATACTCAGCAGCGTCATTGGGTTGAACGCGGGGGCGGTAAAAACCGGGAGCGTGGGCGTGAGCGGAATACCTTGCGTGCTGATTTGGCCTTGTAACAGGGCAATCGCCACGCCAGTGAGCAGTACCCCCGGCACTGCCAGCGTGGGCCATAAGCGTCTGCCTGCCACCCAGGCGGCCAGCATGGCTAGCGGCAGCAGCCACTGACGCTCCATCACGTTAAACAGCTCTAGCCCAAAGCGCAGCAGAATACCGGCCAGCATGGCGGAGGCTATGGCGCTGGGGATGTGGCGCATCAAGCACTCGAACAGCCCCGTGACGCCGCATAAGGTGATCAGTAGCGCTGAGAACAGAAACGCGCCGATAGCTTCCTCGATGGGAATGCCAGGAAGGCTCGTCGCCAGAAACGCCGCTCCCGGTGTCGACCACGCCGTTAACAGCGGCATACGGTAGCGCAGCGACAGTCCCAGAGAGGTCAGGCCCATCCCAATACCCAGCGCCCATAGCCACGAGCTGATTTGTGCGGTGCTGGCACCGGCGGCCGCTGCGGCTTGGAAGATAATTGCCGCTGAACTGGTATAGCCAATCACGACGGCGACGAAGCCCGCAATGACCGTAGACAAACTAATATCGCGCCAAAGACTGGGCGCAGCGGAGTCGTGGCAGGTGGATGGCGCTTCCATGGGTGGCCTCTCGCAAGCGGTGATGGCAAAATGTGCGTTATAGCGCACAATCGCCACGTTACCACTGTGCGTTATAACGCACAATAGGTGGCGTTATAGTATGTAGTGGCGTATGTGGTGGCGTTTGTAATTGCGCTTGTAACCGGGCTTGTTTCAGGAGAAGCGAATGGCCAGTGAGCCACACACCATTGCAGAACATATTGCGGGGACGGTGAGGCAACTGCGCAAAGAGCGCAGCTGGAGCCTGGACCGTGCCGCCGGTGAAACCGGGGTGAGCAAAGCGATGCTCGGCCAGATCGAGCGGGGCGAGTCCAGCCCGACGGTCTCGACGCTCTGGAAGATTGCCAGCGGCTTTCGGGTCTCGTTTTCGACGCTATTTGACAGTGACAAGCCCGCATTAGGGGAGCTGCACCGGGATGGCTGGGAATCGGTATGGGGCGACGACAGCGCCGGTATGCAGGCTCGGCTGCTGTTTCCTTACGACCCGCTGCTGGGTTTCGAGATGTTCATGATTGAACTCGCACCAGGGGCGATCAGTGAATCGTCGGCGCATGCTAGCGGAGTGGTGGAGCACATCGTGGTGGTGGAAGGAGAGATGGAGCTGCGCATCGACGAGCGCTGGCAAACGCTGCGGGCAGGCGAGGGGCTGCGCTTTTTTGCTGACCGGCCCCACGCCATGCGCAATAACACCGCGACGCGATTACGCTTTCACGACGTGATTCACTACTTACCCGGCGCGGCCTCTGGCACTTGAGCGCGCAGCCAGTTGAGCTCGTCGGCCCAGATCTCGGGTTCGATGGTCTCTAAAATCATCGGAATGCCGTGGATGCGCTCGTCTTGCATAATGGTGATAAAGGCATCGAGCCCAATATTGCCCTTACCCAGGCTGTGGTGGCGGTCGACGCGGCTGGCAAAGGCACTTTTGGCATCGTTCAAGTGCATGCCGCGCAAGTACTCAAAACCTACGACCTTGCCAAGCTCATCCAGGGTGGCCTGTGTTGCGTCGCGGGTGCGGAGATCGTACCCGGCAGCGAAAGCGTGGCAGGTATCGATACACACGCCCACCCGGGATTTATCCTCCACCTGATCGATAATCTCGGCCAAGTGCTCAAAACGCCAGCCGAGGTTGGTGCCTTGGCCCGCGGTGTTTTCGATCACGGCGGTCACGCCCTGGGTGTCAGCCAGCGCTTCATTGATCGAGTCGGCAATACGCGCCAGGCACTCGGCTTCGCTGATCTTGTTCAGGTGGCTGCCGGGATGAAAGTTGAGCAGCGTCAGCCCTAGCTGCTCGCAGCGCTGCATCTCATCCAAAAACGCCGCGCGGGACTTGGCCAGCCCCTCGGCTTCTGGGTGGCCCAGGTTAATCAGATAGCTGTCGTGGGGCAGAATCTGCTCAGGGCCAAAGCCGTGGGTTTTACAGGCCTGCTTGAAGGCCGCAATGGCCTCGTCCGTTAGCGGCTTCCCTTTCCACTGACGCTGGTTTTTGGTGAACAGCGCGAACGCCGTTGCACCAATGTCAACAGCACGAAGGACGGCCTGATCCGCGCCGCCCGCCGCGCTAACGTGCGCACCAAGATAGTTCATCGTTCTCCTTATTACGTTGTCCCAGTGACGTTGCCCCAGTCTCATTGCCTGAATGTAAACAGGTTAAATAGGTTAAGCGGGCTGGCCTGCGCGCTGGCGGTTGTCTAGGTAGCGTTTAAAGGCAGCAGGTTCATCGGTAATGGCGCTGGCAATGCCCCAGGACCAGCGGCTATCAAATGCGCTGGGGTCGTTGGCGGTGTAGCAAAGAATTTGGTAACCGTCGCGGCACATGGCGGCGGCCTGGGTCTGTTTAAGCCGCGGCCAATGCGGGTGAATACTAAACGCCTCGACCGCTTCGCACTGTTCGCGCCAGTTTTTGGGCACACTGCCAAACAGCGCCCCTAACGCCAGGGCCTCTTTGGGGGCATGTTGGCGACAGTGGGCTAAGGCTACGGGGTCGAAGGACGAGATCACTAGGCGCTCAGGGGGTAGGGCAGCTAGAACAGCAGGCAAGACCACGTCCACCAAACGGATGGGATCACGCCCTTTGTTGACCTTGATTTCTAGATTAACGCCCATTTCCAGCTCGTTGAGCAGGGCGAGCATAGCCTCCAGGCTGGCCATTTTTTCCCCCGCAAAGCGGTCACCAAACCAACTGCCCACATCTAACTGCTGTGCCTGTTGCCATGTCAGGTTGGCGAGCTCGCCACGCCCATCCGAGCAGCGGCGAACGTCGCCATCGTGCCAGATGACCGGTGTATCATCCTTCAGCAGCTGTACATCCAATTCCACCCAGGTTGCGCCTGCTTGGTGGGCGGCGCGTACGGCTGCGAGGGTGTTTTCGGGCGCGGCAGCGGAGTAGCCGCGGTGGGCGATGAGCGTGGGGACAGAAATTGCGGGATGGGTCATAGCCACTCCGTGTCGTGGTCGCCAATTGAGCGTCATGAAGCACAATGTTGCCAAGTTTAGCATGGGTGCATGACGACGACGTGTCCGCCTAGTGAGCTAATGGCTTGATTAATGACGCCCAACGCGGTTGGATAGCGCGCAGGGAATGTCCAATAATTAACAACAGGAGTGTCATTGATGGCTAAGCGTATCCAGCTTGCTAACACCGGTGGGTCAGAGGTATTGGAGTGGGTCGATGTCGAACCTGCCGCCCCCGCTGCCGGTGAAGTTCGCATCGCTAACAAAGCGGTGGGGCTGAACTTTATCGATATCTACTTCCGCACGGGACTTTACCCTGCGCCCGCCATGCCAACAGGGTTAGGCACCGAAGGCGCGGGCATTGTGGATGCGGTCGGTGAGGGCGTCACGCATGTCAAAGTAGGTGACCGTGTGGCTTACGCCCAAGGCCCGCTGGGCGCTTACGCCGAACTGCACACGCTGCCTGCGTCCAAAGTCGTCAAGCTCCCGGATTTTATCGATTTCGACACCGCCGCCGCTAGCCTGCTAAAAGGCTTAACGGTGCAGTATCTGCTGCGTCAAACCTACGAGCTTAAAGGCGGTGAGACCATTCTGTTCCACGCGGCGGCCGGGGGCGTTGGCTCTATTGCCTGCCAGTGGGCTAAAGCGCTGGGCGTGAAGCTGATCGGTACGGTGAGCTCTCAGGAAAAAGCCGACCTAGCCATGGCCAACGGTGCATGGGCGACCATCAACTACACCGAAGAGAACGTGGTAGAGCGGGTGCGCGAGCTGACCAACGGCGAGATGTGTGACGTGGTGTATGATTCGGTGGGTAAAGACACCTGGGAAATGTCGCTGGACTGCTTGAAGCCCCGCTCGCTGATGGTGAGTTTCGGCAACTCTTCTGGCCCTGTGGATGGCGTGAATATCGGTATTTTGAACCAAAAAGGCGCGCTGTTTGTGACTCGCCCAAGCCTGAACGGCTACGCCGACACCCGTGAGCGCCTAGAGATGATGTGCGACGAATTTTTCGCCATGATCGAGAGCGGCAAAATCCACATCGACGTGGCCAACCGCTACCCGCTGCAAGACGCCGGTAAGGCTCAGGATGCACTACAGAGCCGCAAAACCACCGGCTCCACGATTCTGCTGCCGTAACGCTTACTCGATATCGACACTTACTCTATATCGATATAAGCACCCAACTGACGCATTCGGCTCTCAAAGTTGGTCACGTTATCGACCAGCTGGTCGGGGCCGAATGCCACGCACTCCGCCAGAATCGCTTCGCTGAGCGTAATCGCCGCTAGTATCGACGGGAAAAAGTGCGGCGTGGCGTTGGCAACGGTAAACGTCACGCTGGCCCCCGGCACCAGCGGTGAGCGCAGCGTGTCGGTAATCACAATCGCCTGCACGCCGTTGGCGCGGGTAATCTCCAGCGCCTTCACCGTCTCGGCGCAGTAGGGTTCAAAGCCAAACGCTACCACCACATCCTGCTCGTTGAACGGGGCCAACTCGGTAAGCAAGCCTCCCTCCTGGCCGCGAATGAGCGTCACTTCCGGCATCGCAATGCGCCCCACGTAGCCAAAGTGGTACGCGCAGGCGAAGGTGTCGCGAAACCCGACCACGGCGACTCGTCGCGCGGCCAAGATTCGCTCGGCGGCCTCTTTGACTCGCGTTTGGTTATCCGCCGTAAACAGCCTGCCAATATTATCGAAGGCAGCGTCGCCTACCTCCGCAAACAGCGCCGCTTCTGGGTTTTGGTGCTGCTGCTTCAACTGGCTGGCGCGGCCGGATAGCTCCACCGGCGCTGCCTGTACCGCCGATTGAAACACTTCCCGAAACGGCTCGTAGCTCTCGAACCCAAGCCGCTTGGCTAGCCTGACCAGGGTGGAAGGAGTGACGGATGCTGCCTGAGCCGTTTTGCGGATCGACTGAAACGCCATCTCTGCAGGATGTTCCAGCACATAGCTGGCGGCGCGCTTGAGCTGTGGGCTAAGCGCTGCGTAGCTCTCGGCTAGCTGCTGGTGAATGCTGTCCAGGCTGGTGGCGTGAGTGACGTTGTCTGGCATGGCACCCTCTTTTTTGAAAATAAAACATTTGTGCCAATGATAAATGTTTTTGCAACAGATGTATTGACGTTGTCCCAGCGACTACTCTATCGTTCAAAAAAATACATTCGTTTCTTTTGATTTTAAATAAAGAAACAAACGTTTCGTTAAGTTTTGACGACTGATCCGAGGAGGTTAGAAAAAGCACCATGCCTGCTGACGCTACTGCGCTGCCCAATTATGAAACGCTGCTGGTCACTCTGGATGCCCGTGTATTGACCGTGCGACTGAATCGCCCGCAGCGCCTAAACGCGGTCGTTGAGATGCTCTACCAAGAGCTGCTGGATGTGCTGCGAATGGCACAGCAGTCGCCTCAGGTCCGGGCGGTGGTGCTGACCGGTGAAGGGCGCGCGTTTTGTGTCGGTGCCGATATGAAGGCCCACGGCAGCGCTAAGCGCACGCTGTTTCAGCGCCGGTCCTATTTGCAGCTGGGCAACGACGTATGCGAAGCCATCGCCAAACTCAGTAAGCCGGTGGTAGCAGCCGTGAACGGCTATGCGCTGGGGGCTGGCGCGGAGATGGCGGTCTCCTGTGATTTTATCGTGATGGCCGATGAGGCGCAGATCGGTTTTCCAGAAACCAGTATTGGCACTTGCGTGGGCGGCGGTGTTTCAAAATTTCTGCCTCAACTGGTGGGGCTTACCCAAGCCCGGCGCTTGCTCTATTTAGGCGACAAAATTCATGGGCCAGAAGCCGCCAGGATCGGCTTGGCGCTGGCCAGCTACCCCCAAGCGCAGCTGATGGCCGAAGCGCAAACACTCGCCGAGCGGCTTGCCAAGCAGGCGCCAGTCTCCATGGCGATGCTCAAGCCGCTGGTCAATCGCAGCGCCCATACCAGCATGGAGAGCCAGCTGCAGCAGGAGCTGGATGCGGTGTTTACCTGCTCCACCACCGACGACTGGCAAGAGGGGGTCGATGCCTTTGCCGAGCGGCGCCCGCCTAATTTTCAGGGCCAATGAGTATGGGCTTAACCCTTAAAAACGAGTTCTGAATCAAGCCGTCGCGCACTTCTTTGTCAAACAGGTTTCGCCATGAACACTATCGAAGGTCATCTTCCAATCCGCAGCCCGCTGCATGACATCTTAGCCCCCACCGGCATTGCCATCGTTGGAGCCTCTGCGGACCCGACCAAGCGGGGCTATAAAGCCATGGTAGGGCTGATCAACGGCGGCTACCGGGGGGGCATCTACCCGATCAACCCAAAAGCCGATCATATTCTAGGTGTGAAGGCATGGCCCTCTATTGCCGAGATGCCGGGCAACCCCGAGCTTGCGCTGCTGTGTACGCCTGCCGCCACCGTGCCTGCGCTGATTGCCGAGTGTGGCCGCCGGGGTGTGAAAGGGGCGGTGATTCTGGCTAGCGGGTTTGGCGAAACCGGTGAAGCGGGTGCGGCATTGGAGGCACAAATGATGGAGGCCGCCCGTGCCCACGGTGTGCGTATTATCGGCCCGAATACTTCCGGCATGTTTAACCTGCACCATCAGATCAACTTGCTGGCGCTGGAGAACGTCAAACCGGGCGATATCGGTATTATTTCCCAATCCGGCAATATGCTGCTCTCCCTGGCGCTGGAGGCCCAGCACAATGGGCAGGTGGGGTTTAGCACCTACGTTGGCCCGGGCAATCAGAGTGATATCGGCTTTAACGATTACCTGCGCTACTTAGGCGAAGACGAGCATACCCGTGTGGCGACGCTCTACGTGGAAGGCTTCCGTGATGGGCAGCAGTTTCTGAAAGTGGCCCGTGACGTGACCGCCATGAAGCCGGTGGTGGTGTATAAATCCGGTGCCACCGAGCAGGGCCAAAAGGCTGCCAGCTCCCATACCGGTGCGTTGGCCGGTAGCTACCAAATGACCGTCGATTTGTTGCGCCAGGCAGGCGTTAGCGTGGTGCAGTACTCCGATGAAATCCTGCCCGTGGCGGAAGGGCTGGGGCGGCTGCAAAAAGCCCCCGGTAAGCGCGTGGCGGTGATTTCTGACGGCGGCGGCCAAGCCACGATTGCCGCCGACCGGTTATCTGAAGCGGGCCTGACGCTGGCCGAGCTTTCCGACGCTACCCGCTCTGCACTGCGCGAAGTGTTACTGCCTCAGGCATCTACCCTTAACCCAGTGGACGTGGCGGGCTCCTCGGATGCGACCCCCTCGCTGCTGGCCCGCTGCATTGAGCTGGTGATGGCGGATGAAGGCGTCGATAGCGTCTTCCTGGTCGGCATGTTCGGCGGGTATAGCCTGCGCTTTGCGGAGTCGCTGATGGGGGACGAGATGCGTGGCGCGGAGCGCATGGTAGAGCTTGCTCAAGCCTCCGAGAAACCGCTGGTAATTTACAGCCTCTACGCACCCATCAAACCGCCTGCGCTGCGCCGTTTACACGAAGCCGGTTTGCCGGTGTATTCCTCGATTGAGCATGCGGTGCGCGTGCTTGCTGCCTTAGGTGAGCGAGGGGAGTACCTGGTCAGCCAACAAGTTCAGGAGACGATAGCGCCCGCCGCGCCAACGGAAACAGGCAGGGCCATGTTTGCCGCAGCCAAGGCAGAAGGACGCGACTTACTGGAATTTGAAGCGAAATCACTGCTGGCGGAGCACGGCATCGCGGTGCCCGAGGAGTGGCTGGTGCGTCGTGAGGACGAACTCGCCGAGATCGCCCAGCGCACGCAGGGCAGACCGCTGGCGATGAAGGTGGTCTCGAAAGATATTCTGCATAAATCCGACGCGGGCGGGGTCAAGCTCAACTTAGTGGGTGACGCTGCACTGCGCGATGCCTTTCAAGCCATTCACTTAAACGCCCAGGCTTACGACCCGAACGCCCAGGTAGAGGGCGTGCTGGTCACGCCAATGGCGGAGAAGGGCGTTGAGGTGATTATCGGCATGCTCCGCGACCCGATTTTCGGCCCGGTGCTGATGTTTGGCTTGGGTGGCATCTTCGTGGAGGTGCTCGAAGACGTGGCCTTCCGCTCGCTGCCGCTGACCCTGCGCGACGCGCAGTCCATGGTCGATCAAATTAAAGCGCAAAAAGTGCTGGCGGGGGTGCGCGGGGCGGCGGGTGTCGATAAGCAGGCGCTGGTGTCACTGCTGATGCAGGTATCCCAATTGGTGGAGTCCTACCCGGAGATTAGCGAGCTAGACTTGAACCCGGTGATTGCCTATCCGGAAGGCTATTCTGCCGCTAACTATGCCATCGTCGATGCACGAATCATCGTGGAGCGCCAATCATGAGCCAAACGCTACCTGAATTAACCGACGCTACCCTAACGCTGGAAAACCGTGTGGCAACGCTCACGCTTAACCGCCACGACGTGCGCAATGCGCTCACCGGCACGGCGCTGGTGGATGATATCGTCGCTACCGCCGCATGGGTGAACCGTTGCCAGAACGTCTCGGTTTTGGTGATCACCGGTGCGGGGAGCGCTTTCTGTGCCGGGGGTAATGTAAAAGACATGGCCGAACGCAGCGGCGACTTTGCGGGGGACGTAGCCGAAGTCGCTGAGCGCTATCGCACGGGAATTCAGCGAATGCCCCTGGCGCTTAATCAAGTCGAAGTGCCCATCATCGCCGCTGTGAACGGGGCAGCGATTGGTGCCGGGTTTGATTTGGCCAATATGGCGGATCTGCGTATTGCGTCCCGCAAGGCGAGCTTTGGGGAGACGTTTCTTAATTTAGGCATCATCCCCGGCGATGGCGGGGCGTGGTTTATGCAGCGCCAAATTGGCTACCAGCGTGCCTTTGAGCTAACCCTGTCAGGCCGGGTGATCAGCGCTGATGAAGCGCTTACCTACGGTGTAGTGCTGGAAGTCGTGGAGCCGGAGCAACTGATGGAAGCCGCACTGGCCCATGCCAACCGCATCGCGGCCCAGCCGCCGAAAGCGACACGCCTCACCAAGCGGCTCATGAAAATGGCCCCGGATATGGAGCTAAAGCCGTTTCTGGATGTGTGCGCCGTGTTCCAAGGCATGTGCCATAACGAACCGGAACATCTAGAAGCCGTCGAGCGGTTACTGACACGTATTAAACGCTAACCCGCGCGCTATTTTTTCCTATTTTTCAGTGCTTGTACGGCTGTATAGTCATCGCCTAATGTGATGCTGAACACTCCATACTTTCCGTGTCAGGGAAGAGGAGCGACAACATAGGGAGATGGCACGCGAATGACTCTGGAAAGTTTAGGACTGACCCCCAGCACGCTGGTGTTTATCGTGCTGGGGCTTACGCTGGTGGCCTTTATCTGGGGTCGGTTTCGCTACGATTTGGTCGCCTTGGCGGCCCTGCTAGGTTCGGTAATGCTTGGGCTGGTGCCTGCGGATGACGCCTTTGCAGGCTTTGGCCATCCTGCGGTGATTACCGTGGCAGCGGTGCTGGTGTTAAGCCGTGGTTTTGAGCGCTCCGGCGTGGTGGATGTCATCGCCAATCAGGTACTCAAGGTGGGTGAGCGCTTAATGCTGCAACTGCTCGTACTGGTGGGTACTGTCGTTGTGCTGTCTGGCGTGATGAATAACGTAGGGGCGCTGGCGCTGCTGCTGCCGGTGGCCATGCGGCTTGCCCGTGAACACAATACCTCTCCTTCGCTGCTGTTGATGCCGCTAGCGTTTGGGTCGCTCCTGGGTGGCTTGACCACGCTGATCGGGACGCCGCCTAACATCATTATTTCCACTTACCGGGGCAATATTACCGGCGACAACTTTGGCATGTTTAGTTTCTCACCAGTGGGCATAGTGGTGGCACTCGTTGGCTTGGCATTTATCGTGCTGGTGGGCTGGCGATTGACGCCCAAGCGCAGTAGCCAAGCGGCAGCGGATGACATGTTCGATACGGCTAACTACCTGGTCGAGTTAAAAGTGACCGAGGACTCCAAGGCCAACGGGCTGACCCTGCAGCAGCTGCGCGATGAGCTCGAGGAAACCATTCCCGTTTTGGCGGTGGTTCGTGAAGACAACCGTCGAGCGGGCTACCAGTTTCATGGTGTGCTTCGTGAGGGCGACATCCTGCTGCTGGAAGCCGGCCCCGACGAACTGAAGCTGCTAGAGGACAAAGTGGGTCTTAGCGCCATTGCCGAACCCGCAGAGCCAGAGGATAGACAGGAGCAGCGCGAGGACGCGGAGAAGGGCGATGAACGTCAGCCGGTCGATACCGAAGGGTTACAGCTCATCGAAGCCGTCGTGCGTAACGATTCGATGATGATCAATCGTAGCGTGCGGCAGCTGCGCCTCAACCATCAGTTTGGCTTGCATTTAGTGGCCGTGGCCCGTGACGGTGCCCGCTTGAAGCAGCGACTGCGAGACATTCGTTTTCAAACCGGTGACGTGTTGCTGCTTCAGGGCAGTGAGAACGAAATCGCCGATAGCCTATCGACCCTCGGCTGCCTGCCGCTGGCCAACCGTGAGCTGCATCTGGGGCAGCCGCGAAAATTGGCCGTGTCGGTGGGTATTTTCGCCTTGGCGATCGTCGCGATGCTGTTCGATCTGCTGCCCGCTGCCGTCGCCATGAGCACCGCCGCGCTGGTGTCGCTGCTGATTGGCGTACTGCCGTTGAGGGATGGCTATCAAGCCATCGATGGCCCGGTGATCGTCTTGCTTGCCGCCATGCTGCCCGTGGGCGAAGCGCTGGAAACCAGCGGCGGTGCGGATATCATAGCCGACGCGCTGCTGCGCTTTGGCGTGGAGTGGCCGATTATCGTCTCCTTGGTGGGACTGTTTCTGCTCTCCATGCTGCTCTCCAACGTGGTCAATAACGCAGCCGCCGCTTTGCTGATGGCGCCCATTGCGGCCAGCCTCGCCAACGGCTTCGATGCCTCGTTGGACCCGTTTTTGATGGTGGTGGCTGTCAGCGCTTCCTGTGCGTTTTTAACCCCGATTGGGCATCAGTCGAATACCCTGGTGCTGGGCCCTGGGGGGTACCGATTTGGAGATTACTGGAAACTGGGGTTGCCGCTTTCGCTGGTGGTCATGGCGGCGGCCATTCCCGCCATTCTATGGGTGTGGCCGCTATAACCTAGCTGTAAGGCCACGCCAAACATCGGCCTGTTCGAATGTTCGCGCTATTAGATTCCGAAAATTTTGCTAATCTATAACGCACATAGACCAACAAATATCGAACAGGCCGGGCTTATGAACCAACAGTACCGCCAGGATGCCATCGTCGAACTGGTTCGCCAGCACGGCTATATGAGCATCGAACAGCTCACCGAACACTTCGCGGTGACGCCCCAAACCATTCGTCGGGATTTGAACACGCTGGCCAACGACGGCCGTGTGCGTCGGGTTCACGGCGGCGTTGGGGTAGAGTCCAGCACGGTGAATACTGCTTACAGCACCCGTAAAACCCTGCACCTCGAAGAGAAAGAGCGCATTGCCCGGTGCTTAGCGCAACACATTCCTCACCACGCGTCTCTGTTCATCAATATCGGGACCAGTAACGAGATGATCGCCCAGGCGCTTTTAGAGCATCAAGGGCTGGAGATCATTACCAATAACTTGAACGTGGCGGCGATTCTGCAGCATAAAGAGGACTTCACCGTGATCATCGCGGGGGGGCAGGTACGCTCTCGAGATGGAGGAATCATTGGTGAGGCCACCATCGACTTCATCAATCAGTTCAAAGTGGATTACGGCATCATCGGGATCAGCGGCATCGACGAGGATGGCTCGCTACTGGAGTTCGATTATCAAGAGGTGCGCGTTGCCCAGGCGATCATTGCCAACTCCCGCCGGGTGTATCTAGCCGCCGACTACTCGAAGTTCCACCGTAACCCGGTGGTGCGTCAGGGCAATATCTCCCAGTTGGATGCGCTGTTTACCGACCGTAAGCCCCCCGAGGCGATTCAGCGACTGCTCACCCAACACGATGTTGCACTGCACATTGCTTAGCGCCTGCTACAACACCGCTCAGGAGCGCTATGGTTAAGGTGGGAGAGTTTCATACTTGAGCATTCCAGACGCCTGGAGTAGCCTTGAATGATAATAAAACGAAACAAAACAGACAAAATCGAAAGATCCTACAACAAAGTGAACGCGATATGTCCTCCTTTATTCTCGCCATCGATCAAGGCACGACCAGCTCCCGCGCGATTCTGTTTGACCGCCAAGGCCAAATAGCGGCAGTTGCCCAACAAGAGTTTCCTCAACACTTTCCGCAAGATGGGTGGATCGAACACGATCTTGAAGACATTTGGGATTCAGTGATTGCCACCTGCCGCGAGGTGTTAATCAAAGCCAAGATAACGCCAGAACAAGTGGATGGCGTAGGCATTACCAACCAGCGTGAGACCACCGTGGTGTGGGACCGCGCCACCGGTAAGCCGCTTTACAACGCCATTGTGTGGCAAGACCGGCGCACCTCCGAGCGCTGTCAGGCGCTACGTGACGAGGGGCACACCGAGGCCGTGCAGGCAAAAACCGGCCTGTTGATCGACCCTTATTTTTCCGCCACCAAACTCGCCTGGATTCTCGATAATGTCGAGGGTGCCCGCGAGCGCGCTGCCCGCGGTGAACTGGCTTTCGGTACCGTCGATAGCTTTCTGATGTGGCGTTTAACCGACGGTAAAAGACACGTGACCGATGCCACCAACGCTTCGCGCACGGCGTTGTTTAATATTCATCACCAAACTTGGGATGACGAGCTGCTGGCACTGTTTAACGTGCCCGCCAATATGCTCCCCGAGGTTAAAGATTCAAGCGACGATTTTGGCACCGTAGAAGCCCACTGGCTGGGCGCGCCACTGCCGATTGCAGGTGTCGCAGGCGACCAGCAGGCGGCGCTTGTTGGGCAGGCATGCTTCAAACCCGGCATGGGTAAAAGCACTTACGGTACCGGCTGCTTCATGATCGTGAACACTGGGGAAACGGCCTCTGTATCGCGTAACCGCCTGCTGACGACCATTGGCTACCGCATTAACGGCAAGCCCACCTATGCCATGGAGGGCAGCATCTTTGTCGCAGGGGCAACAGTGCAATGGCTCCGGGATGGGTTGAACCTGTTTGCCGATGCCTCGGAAACCGAAGCGCTGGCCCAGAAAACTCGCAGCGGCCACAGCGTTTATCTAGTGCCAGCCTTTACCGGGCTAGGTGCGCCCCACTGGGACCCTAAGGCCCGTGGCGCGATTTTTGGCTTAACCCGCGATACAGGTATTGCCGAAATCGTCGCGGCGGGGCTTCAGGCGGTGTGTTATCAAACTCGCGACCTGCAGCACTGTATGAACGATGACATGGAAGCCGCACCGGGCAACCTGCGTGTCGATGGCGGTATGGTGAAGAATAGCTGGGTCATGCAGTTCTTGGCCGATATGCTCAACGTGCAGGTGGATCGGCCGACGATTCTGGAGACCACCGCGCTAGGGGCTGCCTATTTGGCCGGGTTGCGGCTCGGTTGGTACGACACGCTGGAGGAGATCGAGCAACTCTGGCGCTGCGAGCGCAGTTTTACGCCCTCCATGGAAGAGGCAACGCGTGAAAAGCTCTACCAGGGCTGGTTGGATGCAGTATCCCGGGTGCGCTCTACTTAACAGGGCCACCGTAAAGCGCAAATATGAACGCCGTTGACACACAGCGGCGTTTTTTTATGGCGGTTTTATAACGAAGCTATCGCCCTTGGTCGTATAGAGGAATCGATATTTAAGAGTAAACTGCATTCGTTTTTAATTAACGGGTGTTTTTTATCGTTGGCAAGTTCGTTAGTTCCTACGGTCGTTTTTTTTCCGGCCTTGTTAAAACAGTCGTTTAACTCCCTTCTTGAAAGTCTGCGTCAGCGATAACGCTTTCGTGGCCGTTATGTAGTCAAGCTACAACCCGACCTGCTGCCAATGATGCATTGTGGGCATGACCGCCGTGAACCATAGTGAAGTCATGGATCAGGGCGGTGTTTTGTTATCCCGATACGTCGCTCTCATCCTTGCTACATACCGAGGCGCTGCCGCATTACCAGAGCGCTTAAGGCGAAGGTCTTGTAACGCTTGTGACCGTTTCGCAGTTACCGAACTGGGCACTTACCCGGCCCAGCATGAGTAGCAACGTCACCATTCGTCGTTAATTAAGATGGCTGCTTGTTTATTCACTAATGAAATATCTAACAATAACGAGCAGCGGCTGACCATACCATGAGGGACTAACCATGAACTGCATCGAATTGAGCCAACAAGCCGACCGTATCGCTAGCTCTTTCAGCAAGCAAGATTTAGCCAAGCTGGTGTTGGCGCTGAAGAGTAACCGTGAGTCGCTACAGCATGCCGTTGAAGTCATCGATACCATCGATAGTCGACTGGGTTACACTCTGGAAGAGGCCTGGGATGAAGTGCTGGCAGGCGATTCACAACTCCTGGTAGAACACGAAGAGTAACCCGTTCGTTCCCAAGAATACGAATACCCCGGCGTAATATCTCGCCGGGGTATTTGTTTGCTGCGTGGTGGCAGGTGACGTGTAGGGCAACGGCGTCAACGATCAGGAAAGGGTGCCTAACGCCTCTTCCGGCGGCCGCGAGGTGTCACGGTTCTCTTCGAAGTAGGTGGTGAACCGTGCCTCTGCCTCATCGCCAAAAAGCACACGACATGCCTCTTTCAGCCCTGGAGAGTGGCGTAACTGCTCGTGGTGAACCACCAGCGACACTTTTGCCCGCCGACGCAAGAAGTCTTCCAGCTGTGTGATCATCTCATGATCCCGCGCATGCTCCAGCTCGCAGCGAATGTACTCGGTGCCTTCGATCAAAATGTCGGCTTCCGATGGGTCCTGGCGGATCTTCTCCAGCATGGGGATGGCCTGTTCAGCGTAGCGCCGCCACAGACGTGAGGAGAGGGGCTCCGAGGAGGTTGGCGCCGTCATCGCATCCAGGTTCATGCGCTTGGCTTGATCCATGAACTGCTGCTTCACCGCTTCGGGCGGCTCGCCGTACCAGTGGAAGTTAGGATCGCTGAGCGACACGCCAAGCTGCTTCACCTCGTCGGCGATTTCGTCGCCGACGTTCAAACAGTCGGTGAGCTTGCCGCCGAAAATACTGATGTGGGCACTCTCGGCGTTGGTATCGATGACGTGTTTACGGGATAGTTGAAGGAAGTCTCGGTCGCTGCCCTGGTCGGCTTTGATTGCCAGAGGACGCACGCCGCAGCGCGTCGAGATGATGTCCTCCTGGGTGAGCGGTTTGTCGAGCGTCAGACGCTTGTTGATGTTCTCCAAAACGAACGCGATATCATCAGCCGTGACATCCACCTCAGGATGCTCCATATGGGTGTCGGTGGTACCGATGCAGGTGCGGTTTCCCATTGGAATCACAAAAAATAGCCGCCCATCATCCGCAAAAAATGCCAGCACCCGCTTGGTGTCGGTTAACTGCGGCACGATCAGGTGTATACCTTTGGAGTAAAGATGCTGGTGGGTGGTTTTTTGCCCGGTGAGCGCATTGTGCTGATCGACCCAGGGGCCAGCTGCATTGATCAATACTTTGGAGCGAATAGTGAACGTACTGCCATCCATCACGTTGCGGGCTTTGGTCACCCAGGTATCGCCTTCGCGTTCGGCCCCCAACGATTCGACGTAGTTGGCCGCCACGGCACCGTAGTTGAGGGCATGGCGTACGAAGTTAAATACGAAACGGGCATCGTTATCGTGCAGGTAAGCATCCGAGTACTCGAACCCGCCAACGGCGCCGTCGATATCGATAATAGGCTCTTCTTGCTTGATCTTTTTGGGCGAGAGCAAGCGCGGTAACTTGGTGAAGCCGTTGCCCATCAGCCAATAAAGCCAGGTGCCCGCCCACAAATAGCGCGGAGAGTGGCGGAAACCTTTGGTAATCGTGGTAAGGAAACGAATTTCTTGAACGGTAGACGGGTAGCTTTTGATTAAATGGTTGCGGCTTTTGCAGAGCTTACGTACCAACGCAAAGTCTTTGCTTTCCATATATTTGATGCCGCCCCAAACCAGGTTCGAGGAGTGCATGCTGGTACTGCCAGCAAAGTCGCCACGGTCGATCAGGGCCACTTTGGCACCTTTGCCCGCCAGGGCGGCGGCGGTTGCTGCACCATTGATGCCGCCACCGATAATCAGTGCGTCAAAGTCATCAGTGTGCAATTTCTCGACATTACGGTTACGCAGTTTCATAGCGGTTCCAATTAATTAAGAAAAAGCCCCGTGTTGGTGGCGGTCTCGACCAGTGGAGAGGGCATGGCTGCCTCCGCTGATGACACCACGGTGAATGGGCGGGCTTGCGCCCGCCCAGCAGGTCTTAGCGGGTGCCGGCCGCCATCCATGCTTCCATCATTTCATCGTAAGGAACGGTCATGCCTTGCGGCATTTCGTTCTCCAGCTTCGGCTTGGGTGCGCCTTCCTGGTCAAGCCAGTACTGCGGGTCACGCTCTTCGTTCAGCACCGGGGCGTAGCTGTCGAAGACGTTGGCGCGTGCGAGGCGGTTCATGGTGCTGTCCATATCGGCCGCCAGCTTATCCAGACCTTCTTGCGGGGTGACTTCGCCACTCATGACCGGTGCCAGGTTCTGCCACCACAGCGGTGCCATGCGCGGGTAGTCCGGTACGTTGGTACCGGTGGGGGTCCAGTTGGATTCGTTCGGACTGCGATAGAACTCCACCAAACCGCCCAGTTTGGGTGCCATTTCGGTCATCTGCTCAGAGAAGATGTCAGATTCACGAATCGGCGTTAGGCCAGCCATCAGTTTTTCCAGCGAGGTGGTTTTCGCCACGGTGAACTGGGCAAACAGCCAGGCAGCGGTGCGGCGGTCTTCAGGCGTAGAGTCGAAGAAGGTCCAGGCACCTACGTCCTGATAACCCACTTTCATGCCTTCTTCCCAGTAGGGGCCGGTGGGAGAAGGCGCCATGCGCCACAGCGGATTGCCTTCATCGTCGGTCACGGCAACAGACGGGTCGGTCATGTCGGCGGTGAAGGCGGTATACCAGAAGATTTGCTGAGCGATATGGCCCTGGGCGGGCACGGGGCCAGCTTCACCAAAGGTCATACCTTGAGCTTCGGGCGGCGCGAAGTCACGCAGCCAATCCACGGCTTTCTGCATCGCAAACACCGAGGCGGGGGAGTTGGTGGCGCCCCCGCGACTTACGCTTGCGCCGACCGGCTGGCTCTCTTCGTTGACACGAATACCCCAGTCATCCACCGGGTTACCGGACGGTACGCCGGGGCTGCCCATACCTGCCATGGAGAGCCAGGAGTCATGGAAGCGCCAGCCCAGCGACGGGTCGCGACGGCCATAGTCCATGTGCCCGTATACCTTGGTACCGTCGATTTCACCGACATGCTCGGTAAAGAACTCAGCGATATCTTCATAGGCAGTCCAGTTGGTGGGCACGCCTAGGTCGTAGCCGTAGATGTCACGGAACTGGGCTTGTAGGTCTTCACGCTGGAACCAGTCATAACGGAACCAGTAGAGGTTGGCGAATTGCTGGGTGGGTAGCTGGTAAAGGCTGCCATCCGGGCCGGTGCCATACTGCAGGCCGATGAAGTCGTCCAGATCCAGCGTGGGCAGGGTGTAGTCCGCCCACTCGTTTTCCATCGCTTGGCTGAGGTTGATGGTGGTGCCGTAGCGAATATGGGTGCCGATGGAGTCGGTGTCGTTTACAAAACCGTCGTAGATGCTGTTGCCCGACTGCATCTGGTTCTGCATGGTGTCGACCACGTCACCTTCGCCAATGATGTTATGAGTCAGGTTGATGCCGGTCAGCTCGCTAAACGCGGGCGCGAGCACTTCGCTTTCGTACACGTGGGTGGTCAAGCCCTCGGCCACGGTCTGTATATCCATACCGCGGAAGGGTTCGGCAGCCTTGGCGAACCACAGTAGCTCTTCGATCTGCTCTTCACGGCTGAGCGTCGAGTCCTGGAAATGCTCGTCCACCAAACGCTCTGCAATTGCCCGTGCGTCGTGGTCGTCTGCCATTAGGCTCCCCGAGGCGAGCATTAGGCTAGCGGCGAGGGTAGTGAGTTTGAACTTGTTATTACGCATGTTGACCTCGTTTTGTTGTGCTCTTCCTTGATAACGTGAGCGTCCTTGATACCGCCGTACATCCGCTGAGCGTGCCGTTGGCCTAGCCCCAGCGCATCAACACCAGCAGCCATACTGCTGATAGTGCCAGTGCTATCCAGATGGATAGCGTAGTGAAGCCAATAACACCCAGATGAATAAACGCGGCGGAAAGCAGGCCGATAAACAGCCGGTCGCCACGAGTAGTGCTAATCGGTAAAAAGCCTTTACGTTCGATGGTGGGCGAGAGAATTTCCCACAGCGTCATCCCTGCTAGCATCGCTGCAATGGATGAAAAGAAAATGGCAGTCGGGGTAGTCCATACCATCCACGTCATGGCGGTGCTCCTTAGGTGCGGCCCAGGGCGAAGCCCTTGGCGATATGGTTACGAACGAAGTAGACCACCAAAATGCCTGGCACGATGGTGAGTACACCAGCGGCGGCAAGCGTGCCCCAGTCAATGCCCGATGCGGTGGAGGTCCGCGTCATGATCATGCCGATCGGTTGAGCGTCGGTGGCGGTCAGCGTGCGTGCCAACAGCAGCTCTACCCACGAGAACATAAACAGGAAGAACAGCGTGACGCCGATACCGGAGCGGATCATGGGAATGAAAATCTTGATGAAGAAGCGCGGAAAGCTGTAGCCGTCGATATACGCTGTCTCATCAATCTCCTTTGGCACGCTGCTCATGAAGCCTTCCAAAATCCAGATGGCCAGCGGAATATTAAACAGGCAGTGGGCCAGGGCCACGGCAATGTGGGTATCAAAAAGGCCCACTGAGTAGTAGAGCTGGAAGTAGGGCAGCAGAAACACCGCAGGCGGTGCCATCAGGTTGGTTAGCAGCCAGAAGAACAGGTGCTTATCGCCAATAAAGCGGTAGCGGCTGAACGCATAGGCGGCAGGCAGTGCCACGCAAATCGTGATCAGCATGTTGAGCGCCACATACAGCATTGAGTTCACATAGCCCATGTACCAGCTGGAGTTAGTGAAAATGCCGATGTAGTTATCAAACGTCAGGTTTTTGGGCCATAGCGTCATGGAACCCAGAATCTCGCTGTTGGTCTGCAGCGACATATTAATCAACCAATAAATTGGCAGGATCATCAGGAACAGGTACAGCCCCAGCAGAAACCGCGAGCGAAAGCGGCTGCGCGCATTGCGTTTACGCCGCTGTGCCGGGGTGGTTCTGCTAAATATGGTGTTGTACTTCTCGCCCTGCTGGGCGTTATCTAAGCGGTACATATCATGCTCCCCCGTGCGGGTTCTTATCTTTTTGCATGTGCATGATGGTGGTGTAGAACACCCAGCTCACGAGCAAAATAACCAGGAAGTAGATGATCGAGAACGCGGCAGAGGGCCCCAGATCCTGCTGGCCGATCGCCATAGTCGCGAGTGACTGGCTCAGGAAGGTGGTGGAGCTACCCGGGCCGCCGCCGGTCAGTACAAAGGGCTCGGCGTAAATCATGAACGAGTGCATAAAGCGCAGCAGCACCGCAATAACCAGTACGTTGGTGAGTTTGGGCAGTTGGATGTAGCGGAAGATCGCCCACTTAGAGGCACGGTCGATACGCGCTGCTTGGTAGTACGCTTCGGGGATAGAACGCAGGCCGCTGTAGCACAGCATGGCCACCAGCGGCGTCCAGTGCCAAACGTCCATCAAGATAATGGTTGCCCAGGCATCGCCCGAATTACGGGTAATGTTGTAGTTGATCCCTAGCTCCCGCAGACCGTAGCCCATGAGGCCGATATCGCCACGGGTGAAGATTTGCCAAATACTGCCCACCACGTTCCATGGAATGAGCAGCGGCAGGGTAATCAAGATCAAGACAGCTGAGGCCTGCCAGCCGCGTTTAGGCATAATCAGCGCAATGCCGATGCCTAAAGGCACTTGGATGGCGAGAATGGTCAGGGAAAACAGAATCTGGCGCACGAACGCGTCGCGCAGCGCAGAGTCGTTCAGAATGCTGTGGAACCACTCGGTGCCGGTGAAGAAGCGAGCATTAGGGCCCAGCACGTCCTGAACCGAGTAGTTGACCACGGTCATCAAGGGGATGATGGCCGAAAAAGCCACCAGTACCAGCATGGGAAGTACCAGCAGCCATGCGCGGTTATTGAGTACTTTATTATTCATGGCCGATCTCCACTAGGTATTCATCGACGTAGAGCGCGATGTGCTGATCGGAAAACACTGCATGGGCAGCGTCACCTATCAGTGCGTGACCCTCAGGCAGGCGCGCCTTAAATAGCTGGTCGTTAAGCGTAAAGCTCAACAGCGAGTAGGTGCCTAAGTCCTGCAGATTGACCACTTCAATCGGTACGCTGTTTGGCTCTGGCGAGTTGCTGACCGTAATGAACTCCGGACGAATGCCAAGCTTGATATTGCTGGAGCCTGCGGCGGCCACGCTGCGGCTAACGGCCTCATTCACCGGTAGCGGCAGCTCGCCAAACATCACTTTGCCCGCTTGGTGAGACACGCTCATAAAGTTCATGCCCGGGCTGCCAATAAAGTAACCCACGAAGGTATGCGCCGGTTTTTCAAAAAGCTCCCTTGGCGTTCCGAACTGCACCACCTGACCGTCATACATAACCGCAATTTTGTCAGCGAAGGTAGAGGCTTCGAGCTGGTCGTGGGTAACGTAGATCATGGTGATATTGAAGCGCTCATGGATCTCTTTGAGCTTACGGCGCAGCTTCCACTTGAGTTGCGGGTCGATCACCGTGAGGGGTTCGTCAAATAGGATGGCAGAGACGTCGTCACGCACTAGCCCGCGGCCCATAGAGACTTTCTGCTTCTCATCGGCGGTGAGGTTTTTGGCTTTCCGGGAGAGGAGCGGCGTGAGGTCGAGGATATCGGCAATTTCCCGAACTTTAGGGTCGACCTTGTACTCGGGCGTATTCATATTACGCAGCGGGAAAGCCAGGTTGTCGTACACCGTCATGGTGTCGTAGATCACCGGGAACTGGAACACCTGGGCGATGTTGCGCTCCTCCGGCGGCAGCTCGTTCACACGGTGACCATCGAACAGTACGTCACCTTCGGAGGGTTCCAGCAGGCCAGAAATAATGTTTAGCAGGGTTGATTTACCGCAGCCCGACGGGCCCAGCAGTGCATAAGCACCGCCCTGGTGCCACACGTGATCCATCTGGCGAATCGCGTAGTCGCTATGGCTGCTAGGGCTTTTGCTATAGCTGTGCGCCAAGCCTTTTAAAGTAATCTCAGCCATGAGCAACGCTCCCTTGAGTAGAGGAGGGGATGTGCACGGTGCTGCCCTGTTTATCGAAGGCGTACAGTTGATGCGACGGGAAATAGACGTTAATCGCATCGTTCACGTGGAACTCGTGAATGCCTGCCAAGTGCAGCACCAGCGGGAATCGTTCATGGCGCACGTGCAAAAACGTTTCCGAACCGCTGATTTCCGCAACGTCGACCAGAACCGGCAGCTCTACATCATCGGCAGACTGCGGTTTGAGGGTAATGTGCGAGGCGCGCACGCCGAAGTCGTAATCGCCTGGGGCAAGCTGCTGGAGGCCAGGATCGCAAGGAAAGTGCAGAGACTGGTCAAAGGTGATGTCCGTCGCGGTCAGCTTGCCGGGCACGATGTTGATCGGCGGTTCGGAGAACATCTCGGCGCTGTGACGGCCGTTGGGTTCGCGATATACCTGTTCGGTGGGGCCGTACTGCAGTAGCTTGCCTTCATGCAGTACCGCCGTATTGCCGCCTAATGCCAGCGCTTCGTTGGGCTCTGTAGTGGCGTAAACGGCAATACAGTTGCGCGCTTTGAAGAGTTCGCGCAGCTCGTCACGCAGCTCTTCGCGCAGTTTATAATCCAGGTTCACCAGCGGCTCGTCGAACAGAATCAGGTCGGCATCTTTGACCAGCGCCCGGCCCATAGCGGTACGCTGCTGTTGCCCGCCGGAGAGCTCTTGGGGGTAGCGGTCGAGGAGATGTTCGATATGCAGCATTTCGGCAATACTGCCCACGCGGCGATCGATTTCCTGCTGCGGCGTTTTGGCCAGCTTCAGCGGCGAAGCAATGTTGTCGCGCACCGTCAGGCTGGGGTAGTTGATGAACTGCTGGTACACCATCGACACGTTGCGTTTACGCACCGATACGCCGGTGACGTCTTTGCCATCCATGAAAATGCGCCCGCGGGTGGGTTGCTCCAAGCCTGCCATTAGACGCATGAGCGTGGTTTTGCCCGCTAAGGTTCGTCCCAGCAATACGTTAAAGGAACCGGGTTCCAGTTCGAGATCCACCCCACTGATATGGGACTGACCCCCGACGACGTGGTCGATATTTTGCAAATGTAAGGACATGCCGATCTCGCTAGCGTCGTTGTTATTGATAGGTGGTATCGATAAATGCGTAGTGCGCTGATCGCGAGGGAGGGTGGCTGGCCGTACTTATTGGGCGTTTATTGTGTGGCAACCAACCCGTGCGATATTTTCATTAACGAAAGGCTAGTTGATCATTTGCGAACTTGCAACGCTTTTGATGGCCGTTTGTATTCGCTTTTAGGCGTAGAAAAGCGCAAAAAAGCGATTTTTCAAACGGCTGGCAAAACGGTGTGGTGCGCCATGATCGGCTCTGGGTGGTGCGCATGTTCGTTTGCTTCGTTTTAGAACATGGCAAGAGGGCAAAAAAAACCGGCCCAGAAAGGGCCGGTAGGTTGGGAGATGGCGGAAGAAGGCTACTTGACGATGGTTTCCGTTGGCGAAGAGGCCTTGGCCGGTGCGGCGTTGTGGTCGATCAGCGTCGACTTATCATTGGCAAAGGCATCGTAAGCGAAGTCATCGACGGTCAGCATCTCCAGTACTTCGGCTTCAAAGGTGCGCATGAAGGCGGCCTCGTCGTCATTGATCAAGCCTTTTTCAAGCGCTGCTTCTACCCGTGCTTCAGGGTGGAGAGCCGTTTGCGGTAGTTCACCTTTGGCATAGGCTTTGTTCACCGTACGGTAGATGTTCTCAGCGCGGTCGTAATCACCGAGCAACGCGTTGTAGCGTGCTAGCGGGTTGCTCACCGCGCCGTCATCTTTGTCCCAGGTGTTCGAAAGCAGCTTGCTACGCAGCGCGCTATGAGTGGATACCCGCTGGGCAATATCACGGGCCAAGTCGTCCTGCGGCTTGCGCCAGCGGCGACCCGTGGGCATGACGACGACTTTCAATACGTTACCCAGCGCACGGTTGGGCAAGTTATCGAAGATCTCGACGAACGCTTGCTCCGCGCGATGAAGGAGGAACTGCAGGCTGTAATGAAGCAGCGCCTCTTCGCCTTCTACTTTATTGCCGTTATGCCACTGCTTGAGCACCATGGAGGCGAGGTAGAGATTAGAGAGTACGTCGCCTAGGCGCGCCGAGAGCATTTCGCGTTTTTTCAGTGTAGAGCCTAGGCTGGCCATGGCGGCATCCGCACACAGGCCGAACCCCGCCGAAAGGCGCGCGATATCCTGGGCGTAGCCAGCGGCGGGGCCGCTGAACGGGACGCTCGGCTTGCCAAGGCCAAGCCCCAGGGTGAAGGCGCGCGCCGCGTTGCCGAAGATCAAGCCCGCATGGCCGAAGAAGGCTTTATCGAAGGCGTTTACATCGTTGGCGTCTTTGGCGGCTAGCTCTTCCAGCACATAAGGGTGGCAGCGAATTGCGCCCTGACCAAAGATCATCAGGTTGCGGGTCATGATGTTCGCGCCTTCCACGGTGATGGCTACCGGGTTGGCACTATAGCCAATGCCCAGGTAGTTGCGCGGGCCAAGCGTCACTGCTTTACCGCCGTGAACGTCCATCGCATCGCTCAGCAGCACGCGCTGGAACTCGGTCAGCTGGCTTTTCAGGATGGCAGAGGGGACCGCTGGCTTTTCGCCATGGTCGATCAAGTTAGCGGTTTGGTACACCGTGGCCGCCGAAATGTAGGCCAGCGATGCCATACGTGCCAAAGGCTCTTGCACGCCTTCCATCTCGGCCACCGGTACGTTGAACTGACGACGCACGCGGGTGAAGCCGCCGCTCCAGCCCAGCGCGTAGCGCGCGGTGCCGGTGGCACCAGAGGGCAGCGTAATGCAGCGGCCAATGGAGAGACACTCGACCAGCATGCGCCAGCCTTGGCCGATCATGTCCGGGCCACCGATAATGGTGTCCAGCGGTACGAACACGTCTTTACCTTTGATTGGGCCGTTCATGAACGGGCTGCCAATTGGGTGGTGACGACGGCCAATCTCCATGCCTTGGGTATCGCGAGGAATCAGCGCCAGGGTAATGCCACGATCTTCTTCTTCGCCCAGCAGGTTTTCCGGGTCGAAGAGACGGAATGCTAGGCCAACCACGGTGGCAATGGGCGCCAGGGTGATCCAGCGCTTCTCGAAGTTCAGGCGCACGCCCACGACTTCTTCGCCATTAATGACCTGCTTACACACCACACCGGTATCCGGTAGCGAGGTCGCATCGGAGCCTGCACGGGGGCCGGTGAGGCCAAAGCAGGGAATCTCGCGGCCATCGGCCAGGCGCGGCAGGTAGTGATCTTTCTGGGCTTGGGTGCCGTACTTCAGCAGCAGTTCGCCCGGGCCGAGGGAGTTGGGTACGCCCACGGTGACCATCAGCGTCTCGTTGGCGGAGAGCTTCTGCAGCACCATGGATTGCGCCTTGGCCGAGAAGCCCAAGCCGCCGTACTCCTTCGGAATGATCATCCCGAAGAAGCCCTCTTTTTTCAGGTAATCCCACAGCTCCTGGGGCAGGTCGGCGCGTTCACGGGCGATATCCCAAGCGTTGCACATGCCAGCGGCTTTGGCGCACTGATTGTCTAAAAACGCCTGCTCTTCGTCACTCAAACCGTCATCTTTAAAGTCGAGCAGCGATTGCCATTGGGGCTTGCCTGAAAAGAGTTCGCCGTCCCAAGACACGCTGCCGGCTTCCAGCGCGGTGCGTTCGGTCGCCGATACTTTGGGGGCCACTTTTTTGAAGATGGCAAAGATGCGCGGAGTGAGCCATTTACGGCGCAGTGCAGGCAGACCTGCGACGGCCACTGCAACTGCACCGATCAACAACAGCGTGCCGATGACTGGGGCACCTAGCACTAGGCCGACTAAGCCCAATACGCCTAGTAGGGCCAGGGCGGGTTTGGCACCTGCCTCGCGACGCATCACCACGAGCAAGCCGGCAACGGCGAGCACGATGAGGAGTAAGGTGAGCATGGGGGGAATCTCCGTGGGTGGTTATCAAAGAACGTATTTAAACGTATGTTTGAATATTCGCAGAGTCATTGCGTCTTGTGCAAGCATTTCACCGTTATACGTTCGCTTTATATCTTCAATGTAGCGCAGTTAGGGCATAAAAAAACGCCATGGTGAGGCACCATGGCGTTTTGACGCAGCGGGTTGGCGTACCCGTGTCGATATCGGCTTACGATACCTGCTTGGCAGGCGCGCCGTTGGCGACGTAGTAGTCGACGTTGGCACGCGGCAGGGGCTCGCGACCTCGAATGCGGTCGGCAATTTTCTCCGCCAACATGATGGTGGGCGCGTTCAGGTTGCCGGTAGGAATGACCGGGAACAGCGAGGCATCCACCACGCGCAGCCCTTCAAGCCCGTGTACCCGGCCTTGAGCATCGGTGACGGCCATCTCGCCTTCGCCCATGCGGCAGCTGCCGCAGGGGTGGTAGGCGGTTTCGGCGTGCTGTTTGACGAAGTTATCGAGCTCTTCGTCGCTTTGCACGTCTGGGCCAGGGGCGATTTCCCGGCCTCGGTATTGATCAAACGCGGGTTGAGCGATGATCTCGCGAGTCAAGCGAATCGCATCGCGGAACTCTTCCCAATCTTTCTCTTTGGCCATGTAGTTGAACAGAATGCTCGGTGCCGCGTGGGGGTCTTTGGACGTGAGACGAATACGGCCGCGGCTTTCTGAACGCATGGAACCTACGTGGGCCTGGAAGCCATGCGCTTGAACGGCACTCTTGCCGTTGTAGCTAATGGCGATAGGTAGGAAGTGGTACTGCAGGTTCGGCCACTCCTCGTCATCGCGGCTGCGAATAAAGCCACAGGATTCGAACTGATTGCTCGCGCCCACGCCCGTGCCGTTAAACAGCCACTCGGCCCCAATCTTCGGCTGGTTGTACCATTTCAGCGCCGGGTAGAGCGAAATCGGCTCCTTGCACTCGTACTGAATGTACATTTCCAGGTGGTCTTGCAGGTTTTCGCCGACGCCCGGCAGCTCATGCACTACGGGAATGCCTAGCTCTTTCAGCCACTCTGGGTTACCCACGCCGGAGCGCTGGAGAATTTGTGGAGAGGCAATCGCGCCACCGCACAGCAGCACTTCACGGCGTGCGCGAGCCTGTTTGGGCTGGCCTTTTTGCTCGTAGCGCACGCCGACGGCGCGCTTACCATCGAATTCGATCACGTCGGTGACGGCGTGGGTTTCGATGGTCAGGTTGCTGCGCTGTTTGGCCGTGTCCAGGTAGCCGCGAGCAGTCGAGGCACGGCGGCCTTTCGGCGTCACGAAGCGGTCCATCGGGCCGAAGCCCTCTTGCTGGTAACCGTTGACGTCGTCGGTTTCCGGATAGCCCGCTTGCTTGCCCGCCTCAATAAAGGTGCGATAAAGCGGGTTGTTGCCCGCTTTGGGCGTGGTCACGCTAACGGGGCCATCACCACCGTGGTAGTCGTTCGGGCCAATATCGCGGGTTTCGCACTTTTTGAAGTAGGGCAGGCAGCTCAAGTAGTCCCACTCCGCCAAGCCGGGCTGTTTGGCCCAGTTGTCATAATCCAACGCGTTGCCACGGATGTAACACATGCCGTTGATCAGCGAGGAGCCGCCGAGGCCCTTGCCTCGGCCACACTCCATGCGGCGGTTGTCCATGTGCGGTTCGGGATCGGTTTCGAACGCCCAGTTATAACGCTTGCCCTGCAGCGGGTAGGCCAGGGCTGCGGGCATTTGGGTACGAAAATCGAAACGGTAGTCAGGTCCACCGGCTTCCAACAGCAGCACGCTGACATCGCTATCTTCGGTCAGGCGCGTGGCCAGCACGTTACCTGCTGAACCAGCACCAATGACGATGTAATCAAACTCGGTTGCTTGAGACATAGGGGTTCTCTCATCAAGAAAGGGGAGTGGCGTGTTCGAAAAGCTGTGCTCCGCCTTTAAAACACGGACTCGAACGGCCCCATCTCGATCTGCACTGACTTGGTCTGGGTGTAGTGATTCAGCGTTTCCACGCCGTTTTCACGGCCAATACCGGACTCTTTATAGCCACCGACCGGCATTTCAGACGGGGATTCGCCCCAGGTGTTGACCCAGCAAATACCGGCTTCCAACTGATGAATGACGCGGTGCGCGCGGTTCAGGCTTTCGCTGAAGACGCCAGCAGCCAGGCCGTACTTGGTGTCGTTGGCGCGGCGGATCACTTCGTCTTCGTCATCAAAGGCGAGTACTGACATCACCGGGCCAAAGATCTCTTCTTTGACAACGCGCATCTCATCAGTGCAGTCGGTGAATACGGTGGGGGCTGCCCAGGCGCCTTTGGCCCATTCGCCGCTGTTCCACGCGTCGCCGCCGGCCAGCACGCGTGCGCCTTGCTCTTTTCCGAGCGCGATGTAGGAGAGCACTTTTTCCTGATGCTCGAAGCTGACGAGCGGACCGAAATTGACGCTTGGGTCCATCGGGTCGCCCGCTTTGATACGCGCTACACGCTCTACCAACTTGGCTTCGAACGCGTCTTTGACGCTGCGCTCGACGAACACGCGGGTGCCATTGGTGCAGATTTGGCCGCTGGAGTAGAAGTTCGCCATCATGGCGGCATCGGCCGCGCGGTCAAGGTCCGCGTCTGCAAACACGATCAGCGGAGATTTACCGCCGAGTTCCATCGTCACGTCTTTCAGCGTGGAACCACCGGCAGCGGCCATGACCTTTTTGCCAGTGCCCACTTCACCGGTGAACGAGACTTTGGCAATCCCTTCGTGCTCGGTCAGCATGGCACCGACGCGGCCATCGCCCTGCACCACGTTGAACACGCCGTTCGGTAGGCCTGCTTCGGTGAAAATTTCGGCAAGCTTCATCGCCGTCAGCGGCGTCACTTCGCTGGGCTTGAACACGATAGCGTTCCCCGCTGCCAGCGCCGGAGCCGCTTTCCAGCAGGCGATTTGAATCGGGTAGTTCCAGGCGCCAATGGCGCCAATCACGCCCAGCGGTTCGCGGCGGGTATAAACGAACGAGCTGTCACGCAAGGGAATTTGGTGGCCCTCGATGGCGGGGGCGAGACCTGCGTAGTACTCCAGTGCATCGGCACCGGTCACGATATCGACGCTGGCGGTTTCGCTGATGGGCTTGCCAGTATTGCGGGTTTCCAGCTCGGCAAGCTCGTCGTTGCGTTCACGAAGAAGCGCCACGGCGCGTAGCAGGATGCGCGAGCGCTCCATGCCAGTCATCGCGGCCCACTCACGCTGGCCACGCTGTGCGGCCTGAACGGCGCTGTCGACATCGGCTTGGCTCGCTTGGCCAATTGTGGCCAGCAGGCTGCCATCATAAGGGTTGGTGACGGTAAACGTTTCGCCGGAGGTGGCATCAACCGGGCGACCATCGATGTAGAGGGGCTGTACGTCTTGAGCGGCCATGCTGATCTCCTTAATAAAGTTCGGCAGTGGATGCATCTTGAAAGCATCCGTAATGTGTCAGTAACTGGTCGAGATAGGTGTGCGCAAGATGGCGCGCTTCTGCGGCATCTAGGCCTTCCGGGGCCAGCGCGCCGCGAAGCCACAGGCCATCGATCATGGCAGCCAAACCACGGGCCGCGTTGCGAGCGTCGGCGCGTGGCATGACCCGATGGAACTGGTGGCAGAGATTGGCGTACAAGCGGCGATCGTTAACGTATTGAAGACGTTGCAACACCGGCTTGTGCATGCTGCTGGCCCAGAAGGCAAGCCAGGTCTTCGCGGCGGGCCCGGTCACCTGGGTGCGGTCGAAGTTGCCCTCAATAATCGCACCGATATGGGCACGGGGAGAGTCGTCTTCCAACGCATGGCGTCGTGCCGCGACGGCATCGCTTAGATCCGTCAATATTTGACGCATGGTGGCTTCGAGCAGGCCATCCTTGCCGCCAAAATAGTGGCTAATGATGCCGGCAGAGACACCCGCATGGCGGGCGATGCGCATGACCGTTGCCTCGGCCAGTCCCACTTCGTCAATGGCCGCCATCGTAGCCTTGATCAACTGTTGGCGGCGTATTGGTTCCATTCCCACCTTAGGCACAGCTATCTCCTAATGACGTTGAATGCCCATTGGCTCCTCGCCTTGAAAAGCAGGAGTAGGCATGGTTACCTGAATATGATGGCATTTTTTTATTGAACGTTCAATCAATAAAAGTGTGTCGAGCAGTTTCTCGCCTCTGCATTGCTCGCCGTAGAGCGCGTTTCAATAAAACAGATAACGAGGAAAGACGACGAATGAAACAGCTAACCCAACGTCATATGAGTGCTCTGTTCGTGACCGCTTGTCTGCCGATGACGGCTGCTGCTGATGAGTGTAGTAGCGTGCGTTTCGCCGAGGTGGGCTGGACCGATATCACGGCTACGACCGCCTTGGCCAGCGAAGTATTGGAGGCGCTAGGCTACGAGCCCCGTGTCGATACGGTCTCGGTCCCCATTGCCTACGCGGGCATGCGCAATGACGATTTCGATGTCTTCTTGGGTAACTGGATGCCCTCCATGGCGTCCATTAGCGATCCCTACATCGAGCGTGGCGACGTCGAACGCTTAACGGCCAACCTCCAAGGTGCCAAGTACACGCTGGCAGTGCCGCAATACGTGTACGACTCTGGGGTGACCTCGGTGAACGATTTGGCCGAACATGCCGATCGGTTCGAGCAGCGCATTCATGGCATCGAAGCGGGCAATGATGGCAACGAACTCATTCAGCAAATGATCGACGATGATGCATACGGGCTAGGCGATTGGCAGGTGATCGACTCCAGCGAGGCAGGCATGCTGGCCGAGTTGAGCGCACGGGTTCCCAATGAAAAGTGGATGGTTTTTTTGGGTTGGGAGCCGCACCCCATGAACACCAATTTCGAGATGGCGTACCTGTCTGATGCAGACGACTACTTTGGCCCGAATCTCGGAGGTGCGACGGTCTACACCAATACTCGTGCTGGTTTCGTCGAGTCCTGCCCGAACGTCGGTGAATTGCTGAGCAACATGACGTTCACGCTAGAGATGGAAAACCAGCTGATGAGCGCCATCATGGACGAGGGTGTCGAACCTCGCGAAGCGGCGCGTACGTATCTCAATGATCACCCGGAAGTACTCGAGGCTTGGTTAGAAGGCGTGACCACGCGTGAAGGTGAAGAGGCACTGCCTGTTGTCAAAGCGGCGCTGTAAGCCCGTTTGCGCTTAGTGAATCGCACGATGAAAAAAGGCAGGCCGTTTCGGCTTGCCTTTTGACGCTAATATAGGCATACTCTGCACCCGCTGATGTCGAAAAGGCTACGTAGCTCAGCTGGTTAGAGCACATCACTCATAATGATGGGGTCCCCTGTTCAAATCAGGGCGTAGCCACCAATCAGCGCCAGTATGCGGCTCAAAAGCATACGATTATGGTGGCCCCTTAGGTCCTCCCGCAACGCTAAACTGCGAACCCCGCCAGGCCCGGAAGGGAGCAACGGTAGTGGTGGCTGCGTGTGCCGGGATGTGGCTTTTGGGGCCGCCTCCATATATCTCCTTCTTTCCAAAATGACACGATTCATTGCGGATGCTGCCATTTATACTCGCACTTTGCAGCTTGCCCCTATCAATCAGACTTGAAAGTTTGCCAATCAAAAGGATTGCAATCTCCTAATGGTTGAGCCTTACCTTTTGCTGTACGAGCGCCTTGATTTCGTACGTAACAATAAGTCAAAGCCCTTCCCCGCTTAGCCAGTGAATTTTATTATTTCTTTAAAAAATAAGTCTTGCAGGTACGAGGCTTTGAATATTGTGATTATTTGCGAAGCAGAAAATGCGCCTTAGCTATGATTGATTGGGTTAGATTCGGCTAGTCGCATTTGTTTTGCCTCTCATGGGTATAGCATGCAGTGCTCGTCGAGCAACTCAGTCCACGACATATCCTTAATGCAACAGTTCCAGTGTTCAGAGGGCCATCACCGCCTCGTCCATTACGTTGTGCGTGGCCTCCATTTGTCTTAGCGACTCGGTCGGCAACTATTCTGCTTACATTATGACTTTTATGTTGGGAGCTGATTAGCGACGTACAAAGTTGCTAAGCCTATATACCATAAATCACTAATTTAGATAGTGTTTTAATGCATGACGATGCTTGATAAGAGGTGTTCCTTTATGTAAATTAAAATCTTTATCATTTGCGGCTTAGTCGGGTCAACCATGGCATCCTTACCTAATGCACATCACCATGCGCAGGCGGAGTCTCTCTACCGGTCGCATCACCAGTGGTTGAAAAACTGGTTGCAACAAAAGATTGGCTGTGCCGAAAAAGCGTCAGATTGCGCTCACGATGCGTTCTATCGGGTACTCAGTCGCCCTGATAGCGGTGAAGTAAAGCAACCAAAGGCTTTTTTAGCGAAAATTGCTACCCGTTTATTGATTGATAGTGCTCGCCGGTTTCGCCTTGAGCAGGCATGGCGAGAGGCCTATGCAGAAATGGAAGCCGAGCATTCGTTTGCCCCCTCAGCGGAAGAGGTTAATGAGGTGCTGGATATTTTGGAGCGCGTAGCCTCGCTCCTGGAGGGGCTGGGTGAAAAGCCGCGTCGGGCCTTTTTGCGCTTCCGCCTTGATGGTGCATCACAAGCTGAAATCGCTGAAGAGCTAGGAGTGAGTGTAAGCATGGTAAAAAAGTACGTTGCACAAGGTCTGTTGCACTGTCATCTTGCACTTCAAGAAAATCCAATGTGAGTTCTAGCGCGTGAGTCCACTTCACTCCATTAACCAGGCGTATTCTTCGCAACCTCTTTCTGAAAAGGCGCTTCGGGAAGCAGCTGAATGGTGTGTGGTACTCGCAGATGAGGATATTTCCCAGGATCAGCGTCGAGATTTCGATGCCTGGCTACAACGCAGCGAAGAAAACGTGTGTGCATGGGAATCCATGCGCGATACATGGAATTCATTTTCCAGTGCCGAACAGCCAGGGCTCAGCACAACCCTAGTGCACACGTTTGAGCAGGAGCGCGCGGAACGGCGTAGCCTTTTAGGTAAAAGTGGTGGTTTTGCAGTGTTGTTGTTTTCCTTGTTTACTGCAGGATGGTGGGCGAGCGGAATACCGGCGCCACAATATCTGATGGCAGATCATCATACCGCTGTGGGCGAGCGAAAGACGGTAGTATTGGATGATGGCAGTCAGTTGACGCTTGATGCGACCTCCGCCGTTAATATAGCTTTCAACCAGAATCTGCGAAGTATTGAGCTCTTGAAAGGGCGTGTCTTTGTCGAGGTGGCGCCTGATAACTCACGACCACTGGAGGTCGTAACGAACGAAGGAAGTGTTCGCGCGCTAGGAACTGCGTTCAGCGTCGAGCGTCGGTTCCAGGCTGATATGCCGTCGTTGCGGGTAGCTGTGTATGAGTCGCGTGTCGATGTCTGCCCACGTGATACCGCCTGCCAAGAAGTGGGTAGCGGCCATGGGGGAGAGGTAGTGCATGACACCTTTTTACCGCAAGCGCTCAACTCAACAGCGGAGAAGCCTGCTTGGACGGCTGGCACCCTGACGCTGGATGACCGTCCCCTGGTTGAAGTGCTCGATGAGCTGGCACGCTACCATCACGGTGCACTGCGCTACGATGCGGCCGAACTCGCAGAGTTGAGGGTTTCGGGCGTGCTGCCTCTGGGCGATATGGATAAAGCACTGGACGTCCTCGCACGCGCCCTGCCTATTAGGGCGCAGCGCTTTACCCCTTGGTTGATCAGCATCAAACGCAAAAAAGAATAAAAATTTTTCGCATTTGCTGTCCCTTTCGCTTTTGGGTTCGTCTTGATAGGCAGAACACCAAAATACAAGGGACCAACGATGTCTTTTTCCAAGTATTCCAACCCATTTACGCTCCGGCCTATTGCCCTGGCCATCGCAATCGCGACGGCGACCGGTGGGCCACTGCTCCCCACCAGCGTTTTTGCGCAACAAGAGGGCGCTGAAGCGGAAACACCGCTTCGCCAGACCTATTATGTGCCTGCGGGCTCTCTTACCATGGTGCTCAATACGCTGGCCCAGCAAGCGGGTCTTAGCCTCTCTTTTGATCCCGGTTTAACCCAGGGTATGGCCAGCGAAGGTCTGGACGGTCAGTATTCGACCGCCGAAGCCCTAGACGAGGTGCTGGCAGATACCGGGCTGGATGCCCGTTTTACCGGGGCCGACAGGGTGACACTGGCGCGCGAAACCTCTCAGGCGAATGGTGGGGAGACCTCGCTGCAGACCATCGAAGTGCTGGGTCGCAACATTACTTCGGACTTCGCCGACTCGACCTTCGCCGCGACCAAGACCGAAACGCACATTCTCGATGTGCCCCAGACGGTCAATGCCGTCACTAAGGAGGTCATTGAGGAGCAGAACCTTCTTGCGCTTAACGACATCACTCCCTTTGTGGCTGGGATGAACGAATTCTCGGTCTATGACGACATTACCATTCGTGGCTTTCGGAACTCGGACGACCGGCGTGTCAACGGCCTGCGGGTCTACAACAATTTCTGGACGCAGCCCTATATCGCCAACGTCGAGCGTGTTGAGGTGATAAAGGGGCCATCCGCGGTGCTCTACGGCCAGGCTAGCCCCGGTGGGGTAGTCAATATCGTCACCAAGAAGCCCTTGGCAGAGAGCCGGCATGAAGTGCGCGGCGACCTGGGCACCTTCGGCGGCGGAGACAATCAGGGTCTGCTCGCTGTCGATACCACCGGGCCGATAAACGATAGTGGTACTCTTTTGTATCGCTTCAATGCGTCACAGTGGGACCACGACTCGTTCAGGACAGAAATCTTCGACGAGGGCTACAGTCTCTCGCCATCGCTGTCTTGGGTACCCAGCGAGGACACTCGACTCAACTTGGAGCTGAATTACACGAGCCGAGAAACCGTGCTGGACCGGGGCCAGCCCAACCTCGCCGACGCCAGTGACCTCGGCGCAGTGCCCACTAATGTTTCGGTCACTCAGCCTGGCGATGGTTTCGAAACTCAGGACTTCACGGCCTCACTTTCCTTGGATCAGGCTCTGTCGGATCAGTGGCGCTTGGCAGGTACTATTCAGTATCACAGCTATGACGAGGAACTGGGGGAGCACCGCGTCGCTGGTAGCCTTCCCTCAGGCAGCGAGTACAACGTCAGATATGGCGAGCGTCAGTCTGAAGCCGAGACACTCAGCGGCACCCTCTATGCTACGGGCCGGTTCGATACTGGTAATTTAGCTCACGAGCTTGTTGTCGGCCTCGATGCGCTGAGCCAGGAGACCGAATCACAAGAACAGCAGGTGGACAACGTCTTCGTCTTCGACGTGCTCAACCCTGAGAATGTTCGCCGACCAGTGGACTCCTACTCGCTGACTACTCCCTCATGGAGTCCCTGGGGGGAAGACAATACGCGTACAGGTCTGTTCATTCAGGATCGAGTCACCTTGGGTGATTGGGACTTTCTCGCAGGTCTGCGCTACTCCAATTTCAGCACCCAGCCAATGGGTGGGGAAGAGAACTCGGACAATGATCTGGCGCCTCGTCTAGGAACCGTTTATCGCTACACCGATGACCTTAGCTTTTACGGCACCTACGCTGAGGGATTCGAGCCCAATTTCGGCTACACGTCGGCACAAGGTGGCCCTTTCGATCCGACCACTAGCCGCTTGTTCGAGGTCGGCGCCAAGCATCTCGCCTTCGGCGGCGACCTGCTCTTCACCGCGGCGCTCTATCACATCATCAACGATGACATTGTGACATGGGTAGACGCGGGTAGCGGTTCCGATCTCTACCGTCAGCGTGGCCAGGAGCAGTCTACCGGTCTGGAGCTGGAAGCGATCGGCAATATTACCGATCGCCTGTCGGTGATCGCGAACTACGCCTACAACAATGCGGAGGTGACCGAAGACGAGGTTACAGAGAACGTGGGCAAGACAAAGGAAGGGGCTCCCCACCATATGGCCACGCTTTGGGGAAAGTACGACCTGGGTAACGGATTCGCAGTGGGTGCTGGCGCCGAATATGTCGGCGAACGAGAGACGTTTGAGGAGGGCTTCACTCTGCCTGACTACACGCTCTACAACGCCGGACTCTTCTATGAGACTGGTGGTTTGAATGTTTCTTTGATGGGCAAGAACTTGACGGATGAGGAGCACTGGACTGGCGGTTACTACCCTGGCCGCGTCTATCCGGGTGATCAACTGAAAGTCACGCTCTCGGCAAGTTACGCCTTCTGAAAACGATGATTTTGACCGGTCACAGCTTCCGCAAAAAGTCGCCACTCCAGGCCCGCGCTCTTGCCGCGGGCTATGGCGCCACGCCCATCCTCGATGACCTCGAACTGGACGTGCCGGATGGTCAGCTCACCGTGCTGCTCGGGCCCAATGGCTGCGGCAAGTCGACGCTGCTACGTACCATGGCGCGTCTGGTCGCACCCATGAGCGGCTCGGTACTGCTTGATGGCAGCGACATCCATCGTCTACCCACCCGCGAGGTGGCCAAGCGGCTGGGCCTGCTGCCCCAGTCGCCGATGGCGCCGGAAGGACTGCGCGTGCGTGAACTGGTCGCTCAGGGGCGCTTTCCGCACCAGAGCCTGTTGCGCCAGTGGACCACGCAGGATGAGGCGGCCGTTGCCCGGGCGCTCGCCATCACCGGCGTCGAGGCACTGGCCGAACGACCGCTGGGCACGTTATCCGGCGGGCAGCGCCAGCGCTGCTGGATCGCAATGACGCTGGCTCAGGAAACGCCGCTGATCCTGCTCGACGAACCCACCACCTTTCTCGACCTGCGCTACCAGCTGGAAATCCTCGAGCTGATGGTGCAGCTTACCCACCGCCACGGCCGCACCGTGGTGGCGGTGCTGCACGATTTGAACCATGCGGCGGCCCATGCCGACAATCTGGTGCTGCTGCGTGAGGGAAAGGTGTATGCCGAGGGGCCGCCCGAGGCGGTGTTTACGGCGAAAAACATCGAGGCAGTGTTCGGCGTGGCCTGTAGCATCCTGCGCGACCCAGCGAGCGGACATCTGCTCTGCGCGCCGGCAAGGGGTGGGGCTGTGCCTGTCGCGCAACATCAGGCGATTGGGCCATGACGTCGCTGGTCGCAAAGCGTCCGGCAGCCGGGCGGGTAGGGCGGCTTGGTGCCGGTGCGCTGGCGCTCGTCGTGCTACTTCTGCTCGCTTTCGCCCATTTGGAACTCGGCGCTCGCGACGTGCCGCTTGCCACCTTGGTCGAGGCGCTGATGGCCTATAACCCCGAGCAGTTTGAGCACTTCATCATCCGCGAGATGCGCCTGCCGCGCCTGCTGATCGCGCTGGTGGTCGGGGCGGCGCTGGCAGTGGCCGGAGCCCTGATGCAAGGAGTCACCCTCAATCCGCTCGCCGCGCCGGACATCCTCGGGGTGAACCTGGGCGCCTCCCTGGCGGTGGTGCTGGCTACCGCCTTCGGTCTCGGCAGCCTGGAGACGCTGCCGTGGTTTGCCTTCTCCGGTGCGCTCTTTACTAGCCTTTTGGTCTACCTGATCGGCTCGCTGGGCCGAAGTGGTGCTACCCCGCTCAAGCTCACCCTGGCTGGAGTGGCGGTCTCGGCGTTTCTCGGCGCGATGATGAGCGCCGGTCACCTGCTGCATGAAGCGGGCTTCGAACGCCTGCGCGTGTGGCTCGCCGGCACTCTTGCTGGGCGCGACTTGGATGTCTTTGCGGCGGCGTTGCCCTACCTTGTCGTGGGGTTCGTCCTGGCGCTACTGCTGGCGCGTCAGGTCACGGCCCTGGCCCTGGGTGCGGATGTTGCCCGCGGTCTTGGCATTCACACGGCGCGGCTGCGAGTCCTGGCGCTTGGCTGCGTGGTGCTGCTGTGTGGCGCCGCAGTCACGGTCACCGGCCCTATCGGCTTTATTGGCCTGGTGGTGCCTCACATGGTGCGCACCTTCGTCGGGCTTGACTACCGCTGGGTCGTGCCTCTTTCGGCGCTAGTCGGCGCGGCGGTGCTCACGGCGGCTGATATCGTTGCACGCGTTCTGCTGGCGCCGCAGGAGCTCGCCACCGGTATCGTCACCGCGCTGGTGGGGGCGCCGATCTTCGTTGCCCTCGTGCGATGGCAGGTGCGCTGATGACCACGTTCCGAACCGCCTTCCACGGCCCACGACAGCTGCGCCTGCGCAGCCGCGGACAGCGTATCGCGCTGCTGCTGCCGCTGCGCTCGCTGATTGTGCTCCTTGGCCTTGCTGTCGCACTTCTAGCCGTGATCGGCATCAGTGTGGCCAACGGTAGCTATCCGGTGCCTCTTGCCGAGGTGTTCGCCGCGTTGACCGGTAGTGATGCGGTGGACCCCCAGATGGCGCTGATCGTGCGCGAGTTTCGCCTGCCGCGTTCGCTCGCGGCGGCCCTGGCCGGCGTGCTTTTCGCAGTCTCGGGGGCCTGCCTGCAGGCGATAACGCGCAACCCCCTGGCTGACCCCTCGCTGGTCGGTGTCTCTCAGGGGGCTGGGGTAGCAGTGCTGATCGTGCTGGTGGCCTTGCCGGTGATACCGGTGAGTGCGGTGCCACTGGCCGCGATGCTGGGCGCTTTTGTAGTGGTCGGACTCATGTACGCCCTGGCCGGACGTGACGGCGGCAATACCGTTCGCTTCATCCTCACCGGCATCGGCGTGGGTGCCTTTCTGGGCGCAGTTAGCAGTCTGCTAATCACCTACGGGGAGCTCGAACGGGTAATGACGGCCATGGTGTGGCTGGCCGGCAGCGTGCACGCCGCTGGCTGGGGCGATGTTGCGCTGCTCGCGACCTGGGTCGCCCTGGTGCTGCCTGTGATGCTCTCGGCCAGCCGCGGGCTCAACGCCATGCTGCTGGGGGAGGCCACGGCCGTCGGCCTGGGGCTGCCGGTGCGTCGGGTGCTGGTGATCACCGTGGTCGCTGCGGTGGCCGCAGCGGCGGGGGCAGTCTCCGCCGTCGGTACCCTAGGGTTTGTGGGTCTGGTGGCACCACATGTCGCCCGGCTGCTGGTGGGCGAGCGCCAGGGGATGTTGCTCGTTGCCAGTGCGCTCGTTGGGGCAGTGCTGGTGGCGGCAGCGGATATGATCGGACGGCTTGCCTTTGCTCCGGTGCAGCTCCCTGCCGGTATCGTGACTGCTCTGATTGGTGTGCCGTATTTCATCGCGCTGCTGTGGCAGCGTCGCCACTCACTTTGACCGGAGGCTTAATGTCCTCTTACAAGCACCGTTTTTGCTCGGTGGAAAACCAACAAGGCGGCGAGCCGCTGGTGGGCAAGGGGGGGCTGTTCCAGCCCCACCTGCTCTTAGCCTGGCCGCGCCGCAAATGGGACGATCACGTATTTGCCGCCAAAGACATGCCCGACGCGGTAGCCGTGCGTCTGGAAGCTCTGCGCAAACAGGGTTGGCGGGTCCAGCTGATCGATCGGCGCGGCCATAACCACACTCTACGTCGGCTGCTCGCTCCCATGTCCGGGCACGAATACGCCGCCTCAGACGCAGATCTGACTAACCTGCTGGACGCCTTGCACGACGGCTTGGCGGCTGCTGATACTTGGCATTGTGGCAGCACTACGCAACGGTTGCTGCTCTGCTGCACTCACGGCAAGGTCGACCGCTGTTGCGCCAAGTTCGGCAACGCTGCTTACCAAGCGCTCTGCCGCGAGAACAAAGCACGAGGCTTCGATTTCGACATCTGGGAGAGTTCTCACGTCGGCGGTTGCCGTCTGGCTGCCAACGTTGTGTCTCTACCAGCGCTCCATCGCTATGGCCGGGTCACCCCAGAGCTGGTGCCAGAGCTCCTCGCAACCGAGGCGCAGGGGAAGCCCTACCTGCCGTGCTTTCGCGGACGTGCTGGTCTCAATCCTCTGGAGCAGTGCGCCGATCTTGCCGCGCGTCGTTGGCTATCTGAGCAGGGAGTTCAGGCCGAGGTAAAGGTGACTGCCGTGGAAGAGCCGCAGACACCTTGTGAGGTGGTAGTGCCTGTGCAATGTGAGACTGATCGACACGTCAACACTTTGAATATTCGCTGCCGCTCGCGAGTGTTAACCGGGTACGGCAACTGCGGCGCGATGGCGAGCGGTGAAACCCACTCCCAACTGGTCTGGTGGGTTGAGTCAGTCACGGCGCCGACTGCAAAGGAGATGTTGCCGTGCGACTAGCCTTGCTACTGGTCGGTTGGGTATTTGCTCTCTCCGCCGCGGCACAGACGCGTACCTTAGAGGATGCCAATGGCATGGTCGAGATACCGCTTGAACCCAAGCGTATCGTGTCCTTGAACGACGCCTCAATCACTCATCCGCTGATCGAACTGGGGGCGCCGGTGGTGGCAAGTCACGGGCGGCTCGAATTTGACGGAACGCCTTACCTGCGCGGCGTTCGTGATTTTCGCGGCGAGGGTTTCGAGGATCACGACATCGCTTTTCTCGGTGTCTTCAACCAGCTCGACGTCGAACACATTGCCGCCTTGGCACCTGATCTGATCATCGCTCCGCCCTGGCAGCAGGAGGTATTACCCGGCCTTGAGCGCATCGCGCCGGTGGTGACGGTTCCCTGGTCAGAAGAGGGCAGTCTGGAGGCGTATCGATTGATTGCTGACGCCGCAGGGCGTCTGGAGCAGTACGAACACATGCTGGCGAGTTATCAAGCGCGTGTCGAGGAGCTGCGCGACTGGCTTGGAGAACCCGGCGAAATTCACCTTGCCCTTCTTCAGTCATGGGAAGGCCAGATCAGCGTTTATCGTGAGTACGGTGCACTTAGCCAGGTGATCCAGGACATCGGCTTTGGGGAGCCACCGGGTTTGCCAGATTTCGATGGCCAGTCAATTAGCCTGAGCCCCGAAAAGCTGCCCGAGCTTGAGGCGGATTTCATTTTCGATACCTTCGAGCCGAACTTCGGTGGTAGGCCACAGGATCCAGGAAAGCGCTTCGAGCAGGCCCTGCCGGGCTGGTGCGATCGGCTCTTTGCCTGCCGCAACCGGCAGTACGTGCGGCTTGAGCGCAGTAAGGTCATGGGTGAGAGTTTCGACGCCTATCATTACGTGCTTGACCAACTCACCACCCACATCGCCGGTCGCGACTACGTGTTGCTGGACTAACTTATGGAAAGCCCCCATGCCGCCAACTTTCGGTCAGCCGCCGTTCCCAAGCAGTCCTATCGCCTTTGCTTTCTGGGCGGTACAGCGTTTTATCCCCCGCCGCGCCTGCCTCATGATACTTACGGCCGTGCTCGCGGCTGGTCTGCAGGCATTCATCCCTTTCGTTGTCGGGCGCCTTGTCGATGCCGTGGCGGCCGTCGCCGACGGGACCAAAGGGCCAGAAGAGATCCTTTGGCTGTTTACAGCACTGGTGGCGTGCTGGCTGCTCGGTCCGCTTTTACAGCGCCTCTACGTACTAGTCAACGCCTTTACGGTACCGCGCCTGCGGGCCGATGTGACTAACCGCCTGTTTGCCTGGACCACTGGCCACGCTCCGCAGTTTTTCCACGATCGTTTTGCTGGCGCGCTCAGCCAGCGCGTGCGTCAGGCGGCCGACGGCGCAGGTTGGCTGCTGAACGAAGTAGCCGCAGCCGGACCTCGCACCTTCATCACGCTGCTGGTCTCCGGTGGGTTGATCGCCACGACGCTGCCTCAATTCGTGGTCGCCTATGTCATTTTTTCCGGGGTCTTCGTTGCCGTGGCCGTTATCATGGCGCGTTTCGGGGTAGTGTTCTCCCAGCGCATGGCCGAGGCGCGCTCCCACGTCAGCGGGTGTTTGGCGGACAGCTTTGGGAATGCGGAAATCATGCGTGACTTCTCTGGTGCGCGGTACGAGCAGAAGGTGCTCGGAGACGTCGTCGACGAAGAGTACCGCAGGACACGCGATGCTCGGCTTTACTTCACTGCCATGCGTGTGGTGCTTCTGCTCATCACCGTAGGATTCATGACCGGGCTCACCTGGCTAGCATTAGGCCACGCCAGTGAAGGCGCGCTCAGCGCCGGCGATATTGCCATGCTGTTGACTATCGGTGTGAACCTCGCCATGGTGATCACCGAGCTGGGCGACGATGTTTTGGAGTGTTTCGAGTTTGTCGGCGTACTGCGCGAGAGTCTCGACTCACTCGCTACCCCTCATGCAATCGTTGATGCCCCAGAGGCACGGTCGCTTGAGGTGACGGATGGCGCCATCGAGCTGGATGGTGTGGGCTATGGCTACGCCGATGGAACGCGCGTATTCAACGGTCTGAACCTTGCAATCGGGGCAGGAGAAAGGGTCGGGCTGGTTGGCACTTCGGGTGCTGGCAAGAGTACGCTGCTTAAGCTGCTGGCCCGTCATTACGCCCTGGAAGAGGGCATCATTCGCATCGATGGCCAGGATATCTCCGCCGTCGAGTGGGAGAGTCTACACCGCGAGATCGCTAAGGTTTCCCAGAGTAACGAACTCTTCCACCGCAGCATTCGCGACAACATACGCTACGCCCGTCCCGAGGCGTCTGATGCCGACGTGGAGGCCGCAGCCCGCGCCGCTCACTGTCATGATTTCATCATTTCCCGGCCAGGCGGCTATGATGCCGTCGTGGGCGAGCGTGGCGTGAAGCTCTCCGGTGGCGAGCGCCAGCGCATCACCATCGCCCGGGCGCTGCTCAAGGATGCCCCCATACTGCTACTTGACGAGGCGACGGCATCGCTCGACAGCGAGAGCGAAGCGGCGATCCAGGCAGCGCTGTGGCGGCTGATGGAAGGCCGCACGGTGATTGCTATCGCCCATCGCCTTTCCACCGTGACACAAATGGATCGAATCTTATACATGGAGGCCGGGCGTATTGTGGAGACTGGCAGTCACACTGAGCTACTGAACCTTAATGGTGGTTACGCTGCGTTGTGGCACCGCCAGGCGGTAACCAATTAAACAAGTTTGCATTTTTTAGTGCTTTTGAATTGTGCAGATTTACTACATAAGCGGACGATCGTTTTACTTAAGCCGAATTTAAGTAGAAAAGATAATTTCGATAGTGTCTTTCCTATTCTTTTCTTTCCAGTTATCGACTTCTTCGCTTTGCGTCGGCGTTATTGGTCGCTATCCACACTATTTTTTGTCGCTAAAGCTCCTTTTGGTTCTGCTAGCCAGCTTGGCAGGGCGCGTGTTTCTTCGTCTTGCGCGCACGAAAAAACCACTGCCGGGCGCTGCCTCTTCTTGCAGATGGCTGAGAAGAGATCGGCCGGACAGTGGCGTAGTGCTACGGGGGCGTGTGAGGTCAATCGTGCGGGAGGCTCATGGCATATTCAATGAGCATCAGCGTGCAGCAACAGCGCTTTCCCTTTGGCGATCCAAGTGGCCAGAAATCCGCGTGAGCACCAACGCAAGCACTACGATACCAGCCCCCATCCAGGCCGTGTCGGTGAGCTGCATTCCATCGACGACGTAGCCACCGATGACAGAGCCCAGCGCAATCCCAATGTTGAACGCGGCGATGTTCAACCCTGACGCGATATCGACAGCTTCAGGGACGAAGCGCTCGGCTTGCTGTACCACATACACTTGCAGCCCCGGTACGTTACCAAACGCAAAGGCTCCCCAGATCAGCACCGTCAGCACGGCGGCGATGGGATGGGCCGCTGATAGAGTCAGCATCAGTAAAATGGCGATGAGGCCCGAAAAGATTACTGTCAGCGCACGTATGGGCCCCATGCGGTCCGCCATTTTACCGCCGTAGATGTTGCCGAAGGCGACGGATACGCCATAGACCAGCATGATCAAGCTCACGGCATTATTTCCAAAGCCGCTCACCTCTTGCAGGATGGGTGCCAAGTACGTGAACGCCGTGAACGTGCCGCCATAGCCCAGAATAGTGATCAGGTACACGAGCAGTAGGCGAGGATGCGTAAGCACCTTGAGCTGTTGGCCGAGGGTCGCTGGCGCGGACTTTTTCAAGTTGTTGGGGACGAGGAGGGCGCTGCCGATCAAGGCGATTAGGCCTAGAGACGACACCACCAAGAAGGTGGCGCGCCAACCGAAGTTTTGTCCAATCCACGTGCCTAGCGGTACGCCGGTCACGAGCGCCACGGTAAGACCTGTGAACATGATGGCAATCGCGCTCGCTTCTTTATCTTTGCTGACCAAGCTGGTGGCAATGGTCGAGCCGATAGAGAAAAAGACGCCGTGGGCAAGCCCCGTCAAAATACGTGCGGTAATCAACGAGCCGTAGCCCGGCGCTTGCCAGGCCAGCAAGTTACCGACGATGAACAGCGCCATCAGGCCGAGCAGCACCAGCTTGCGATTCATACGACCAGTGAGGGCGGTCAGCACCGGTGCGCCAACGGCAACACCAGCGGCGTAGAGGCTTACTAACAGTCCTGCCGAAGGCAGCGAAACGCCCAAGTCTTGGGCGATGGTGGGCACCAATCCGACAATCACAAATTCGGTGGTACCAATAGCAAAGGCACTAAGGGTCAGTGCGAACAGTGCAATAGGCATGGCAAATCTCCTGAAAAGAGAGGAACGACGTAACGCTGCGGAGTTTGCGCCGGATGCCTTGTGCGATAAACAGTACTAAAATAGAAACACTTTTACGTTATCGACAATAATGTGTGCGCTAGGAGTTCATCATGTTGAGCCGCACCGAAGATCTGCAGCTCCTGGTTGCCGTCGTGGATAGCGGTGGTTTCAGCGCAGCGGCCCGGCAGATGGATGTGCCCGTCGCCAAGGTCTCCCGTGCCGTGCAGCGTTTGGAGCAGCGGCTGGGTATCCCATTACTGAACCGTACGACCCGCAGTGTGACCCTCACCAGTGAAGGGCGCGCCTTTATCGAGCGGGTCAGGGTGGGTTTGAGCGCGCTTGAAGAAGCCGAAGAGGCGATGCGGTTGAGCCAGGTGCGCCCGAGTGGGCGGCTGCGTGTCGATGCGGCGACGCCTTTCGTACTGCATCAACTGGTGCCTTTGATTGGCGCATTTCGTGATCATTATCCGGGTATCGAGCTCGAGCTGTCCGCCTCTGATAGCATCATCAATCTGTTGGAGCAGCGTACGGATGTCGCGATCCGCATTGGTGGGCTAGAGGACTCCACGCTTCACGCCCGCCTATTGGGGCGCTCGCCGCTGCACCTAGTGGCAAGCCCACATTACTTGGAACGTCACGGTGTGCCGGTTAGCCCGGCAGCATTGCGAGATCATCAGTTACTTGGGTTTCTGAACGCAGACAGTCTGGATCGCTGGCCGGTCGAAGGGTTAACGCAGGAAGGCCCCAATATTCAAGCGCACCTGCGAACCTCGAGCGGCGAGGTCATGCGGCAGCTGTGCTTGGCAGGCGAGGGTATCGCTTGTATGTCTCGGTTTATGATTCGTAACGACTTGGAGAAAGGCGCGCTGGTGGGGTTGATGATGGATCGTATGATCAGCCCGAACCCACGTGAAATGGTTCAAGCGGTCTATTATCGTAATACGGCGCTTTCGGGCAGAATTGGTGCGTTTCTAGATTTCGTGGCACCTCGGCTAAGGCTTTGATGATGAATCCTTTAATGCGCGTCGTTCCTCGTATGCTCTTGATGTGGATACCCCGATGAAAACCGTATTGCGTTGGCTGGCTGCCGTAATGGCGTTATTGGTCTTATTGCTGGCTGGGCCGGTGTGGATATTGGCCAGTAACCAGGTCATTACCGATGGCCACTGGTCGAATCTCGACCGTTCGTCTGCGGGATTGGCGCCCCATCCTGATCGCGTCCAAGACGCCGTCGTACAGGTATACGCGGCACGTGCCTATAGCTGGCGCGGAGCCTTTGGTGTGCATATCTGGATTGCGACAAAAGCAGAGGGGGCGCGAGAGTATCAGCTGCATCAGGTGTTGAGCTGGCGCCGCCCCACGGTGGTTTCTTCCATCGACACGCCTGATCGCGCTTGGTTTGGGCATCCGCCTGAGCTTCTCGCCGATTATCGAGGTGCCGAAGCCGCTGAATTAATACCCCGTATCCAAGACGCCGTGGCGCGCTATCCGCAAGCGGATTTGTACCGAGTTTGGCCCGGCCCCAATAGCAACAGCTTTATTGCCTGGGTGATACGTGAAGTCGAGGGCTTTGAGGTTGCGCTGCCGACCACGGCGGTGGGTAAAGACTACCTCTTCAATGGTGTCGTTGCTCCCACCCCCAGCGGAACTGGATACCAACTGTCGCTGGGAGGTGTGGTGGGGATCATGCTGGCGCTGGAGGAGGGCATTGAGTTCAACCTGCTGGGTATGAGTGTCGGCATCGATATCCTGCGCCCCGCCCTCAAATTACCTGGCATCGGCCGGTTGGGTATGCCTGCCAAGGTGGCGGGTGGCGGTCACACATCCTCGGTGGCACTGTGATCTAGCCATGCAAGCCCCATTGCGTGTGGAAATGTATTCTCAGACACTTTTATCCTACAATAGTATTTGTAGACACTAGGCTAGGAAGTGCAATGCAAACAGCGCAAGAGTTTGCCCAGAATAAGGCAGCCGCCGCGGTGGGCCTCAAAGCAGCGGTACGCATTCTAGAGAAGTGGCGAGCCTCGGGAGAGCAGGGGGAAGCGATTCTGCGCGTCTCTCACAGTACCTACGCTCGAGCTCGGCGCGGCGATCTGGCAGCGATCAAGCTGGATAGTGACCAGCTAGCGCGCATCAGCTACGTGCTGAACATCCATGCGGCGCTGCGTGTGGTATTCGATAACCCCGACAACCTGTACGGGTTTGTGAACATGGTCAATCACAACCCCTATTTCAATGGTCGCACGCCCATGGCCATCATGGGGACTGGAGATTTTGCCGCGCTTTACGAAACGTATAAGCGCATCGATAGCCTGCGGGGTGGTCAGTGGTAAAGGCGGCTGATTTGCCCGTACTGCCAGCCCGTGATGTGATCGGCTATCGATTGGTCAACAGTAAGTTTCCGCCGATCGATCTGTTCGATGATGTAGCTGACCCCGACGAGTTCGCCGCTCTCCATGCACTTCAATCACTCACCAATCCGCGTTTGCAGAATGAGGTAGGTGACCTGGCGCTGCTGCCGCTCGAGCAGATTCCTTTCGGTATTCGTGGCTGTTCGTATGCCGTGGCCCCCTTTACGCATATCAATCCAGAAGGATCACGTTTTAGCGACGGCAGTTTTGGCGTGCTGTACCTTGCCGATACGTTGGAAACCGCGATTACGGAAGTCAAGCACCATCAGCAAGCGTACTGGCAGCGTGTGCCCGAGCTGCGCTATGAGCGGTTCGTTTTTCGAGGGTTGAGAGGCACCTTCAGGGAGGTGTCAATAGGCGATGCGCTGACGCTGCCCAGCGATCATCTCGTCTACGCACCCGATCACTATACGGCATCGCAGCCGTTCGGTGCAGACGTTCGGCGTACGTTGAACGGCCTTCGTTACCATTCGGTGCGCCGACCCGGGGCGCACTGCTGGGCGCTCATGACGCCGCGCCATGTGACGGACATCATCCAGACCACTCACCTAGAGATGATCTGGAACGGCACCATCACCCAGGTGAATCATCTACGTGTCACCCAGCCATAGAGGCGTGCGGAAAAGAGGCTCAGTTATTTTGCTGCTGGTCGGTATAGCGCTGCATGATCGTGAGCGTCTCATCGCTAACATGGTGTTCCATCCCTTCTGCATCGATGCGGGCAGTGCTGTCGTCCACCCCCAGCGCTCGCAAAAAATGCAGCACGATATCGTGACGCGCACGGGACGTCTCCGCCATTTTTTGACCCTCATCGGTCAAAAACAGCGAGCGATACGGCTTGCTGGTCACCAAACCTAACTCGTTCAAGCGACGAATCATTTTCGACACCGTCGCTTGGCTGACGGCCATTCGGTTAGCAATATCGGCCGCGCGGGCCTCGCCGCGATGACGAATCAGGTCGCCAATCAATTCGACGTAATCTTCGATTAGCTCCGTTTCGTGGGCGTTGCGCACGGCCTCGTACTGCTGGGCGTGCTGTTCCACTGGCGGCAGCGCATCACCGCTGTGTCCGGAGGGAGGTGGGGTGCGCCGCTGTTGGTGATCACTCATTGGCAAAGGTTATCAAAGTTAGTGGAAACGTTAATTGGCGATGGTAGCGCATTTTTCACGATAATTGTTAGCCAAGGCTAAACTGTTTGCACAATGCTTTTTTGTTGAGCTAAAGTTATCAGTAACGCGAGCCTAGCACAGAGGAGAGATCCAGTGGCTAAACCATACTTGCTAGCAGCCTTGGGCGTGTCGTTCGCTTGGTGTGGCGTTGTGACCAGTGCTCAGGCCGATGAGTTGCAAAACCCGCCCATCGAGATTGCCGTGACGTTTTCGGTTCTTGGCGACTTGGTTAAGAAAGTGGCCGGTGATGATGCGAACGTCACGGTACTGACACCGGTTAACGCCGAAGTGCACGAGTGGGAACTCACCCCTGATAATTTTGCTGCGCTCGAAGATGCCGATGTGGTTTTTTATAACGGCTATCAGCTAGAGCAGTGGATGCGCCAAGTATCGGCGACGGTCAATGACGACGTACCCATGATCGCTGTGGCAGAGGCGTCGGGTTACCCGACGCAAACGATCGTCACCGGTGAGATGGAAGGCGACGTGGACCCGCACATGTGGATGGATCCTCGGGCTGCCAGTGGCTACGTGCAAGCCATCGCCAACACGTTGGAGGATCGCTTGCCCCATCAAGCCGATGCGATTCAGCAGCGTGCATCGGCACTGGAAGCACAACTGCACGATCTGCATGTCGAACTTCAAGAAACGCTCGAAGCCATTCCCGAAGAGCGCCGCGTACTGCTTTCCAGTGAAGCGGCCTTTCTCTATTTTGCCGATGCGTATCAGTTCGAGCACGATGGTATTTGGGGTACCAATGCCGAAACAGAGGGCTCCCCACGGCAGTTGATGCGGGTCATCGACCGAATCAACGAACGCCAACCGGCGGCCCTCTTCTGGGAAAGTACGATTTCTGACCGCCATGTGACCAGTATCGCACGTGACACCGGACTGCCCGTTGCCGGACCGCTGTATGTCGACTCTTTGAGTGAGCCTGACGGGGAGGCTGCCGATTACTTTGCCATGCAGCGTCATAACGTTGCGTTGCTGCGTCGCTACTTGGCTACCGAGTAAATCACGATGTGCTCATTACCGTCTCAACCAGCCAGCGCCATCGAAGTGAGCGGTGTTTATGCGGCTTACCAGCGTCAGCCCGTGTTAGAGGACATTCACCTCTCGTTGCCTCGCGGGCGTTGGACGGCCATCGTGGGGCCGAACGGCGCAGGAAAATCGACGCTGTTTCACGTGTTGACCGGCAGCATGAAGCCTCTGCGCGGCCGCGTGACGGCATTTGGTCAAGCCATCGAGCACCATCGAAAAGCTGGGCGCATTGCTTACATGGCCCAGCGAGAGGCCATCGAATGGGATTTCCCTATTTCGGTATGGGAAACCGTGATGAGCGCCCGCTATGGCCACATGCGCCAAGACGCGTGGTGGCGGAGACTGCTTCCTGCGCGCTGGCATGCGCCACGTCACCGTGTTGCGGTGGAAAAAGCGTTATATGACGTCAACATGCTGGCGTTTGCCGACCGGCCCATCGGCGCCCTCTCGGGCGGTCAAAAAAAGCGTGTGCTGCTGGCGCGTGCGTTGGCGCAAGAGGCGAGTATCCTGCTGCTTGATGAGCCGCTCGCGGGGGTCGACCCACCCAGCGAACAGCTCATTCTCGACGTGCTCAAACGCGAGCGCGAAGCTGGACGAACCATCGTGATGGTGACGCACGATATGCCGGGCGCGCGTCGCTACGTGGACCACGTGGTGCTGATCAATCGATTCATTCGTGGTGAAGGTGCGCCCGACGAGATGCTGAGCGATAGCAAGCTGGCCGAACTCGCCGTGAGTGCCATCGAGCCATCTGCTCAGGGTGTTGGGCGTGCCAGCGTGCCTGCGTTCGCTGGCAAAGAATAGGCAATTTGCATGTTACAAACGTTGGACTCTTTGAGTAGTGCCCTGGTGGCTGGGCTCATCTCGGCGGTGATGGTGCCCGTGAATCTGATGCCCGATAGCGTTTCAGAGGCGTTTCAGTACGCGTTCATGCAGCGCGCGCTGCTCACGTCGATGATGGTGGGGGCCATCTGCGGCATGCTGTCTTGTTATGTCGTCCTCAAGCGCTGGTCGCTACTGGGGGATGCGATCTCGCACGCCGTGTTGCCTGGCGTAGCAATCGCCTACCTGCTGGGCCTGCCTTTTTTTATCGGGGCCTTCGTCACGGGGGCGCTGACGTCGCTTGGCATTGGGGCGATCGAGCGGCACACGCGGATCAAGTCCGATGCCGCCATGGGCATCATGTTTACCGGGGCGTTTGCGCTGGGCGTCGTGCTGATCAGTAAAATCGCTTCCAGCACCCACTTGATGCATATTCTATTCGGTAACGTCTTGGGGGTTCAGCAGTCTGCACTGATGCTGACGCTCGCTGCCAGCGTGATCGCATTGCTGGTGGTATGGCTGGCTTATCGCCCGCTCATGCTCTATGCCTTCGATCCGACTCAGGCACAGGCACTCGGCTTCAATACCGGCGTGATTCATTACGGCTTGATTCTGCTGCTCACGCTCACCATTGTCGCTAGTCTGGAAACCGTCGGTATCATCCTGGTCGTGGCCATGCTGATTACGCCGGGCGCCACGGCCCACTTGCTGACCGACCGCTTCAAAACGATGCTGTTTATCTCCATCGGGGTCGGGGTAGGGTCTGCGGTATTGGGGTTATGGCTGTCGTTTGCGTTTGACGTGGCTTCTGGCGGCACCATCGTCCTGGTGGCGACGGGGTGTTTCTTCCTGGCGCTGCTGTTTTCACCGAAGCACGGTGTGCTGATGCGCCTATGGCGGCATCGCCATGTGGGGGCTTCTTAGCCCCCGCTGGCGTTATCGGCTTGCATCGCCGTGAAGCTTCTCCCAGGTTTTTTCAGCAATACCAATACCCGCGCCGGTCATTAATAAGTAGGTTTGATCGACGCCGGCATCGCGAAGCGGCTCGGCTTCATCTTGATAGTGAATGCCCGCAATCAGTTGGCCGGTAAAACCAGCCTTGCGCAGTTCTCGGCTGGCAATCAGCTTGCTTTCCATTTCTGGGGTGGCTAGCGTCACTGCAGTCAGGCCATCAAGATCGAGATGGTGCCAAAAACCGACATCCTCGATATCACCATAAAACACGCGGCGTTGGCTGTCGGTTTTATTGGGGTCGGAATCGATACCGGCGACCTCCAAACCCTTATCGTGAAAGAAGTCGTAGGCAGCGCTGCCCGTGCGTCCCATCCCCAGCACGAGAACGGTGGCCGCGCCTAAATTGACGGGCTGTTCGTCCGGGTGTCTCGAGCCGCGCTCGAAGCGCGTCAGATGTCGCTCCCAGCGATCGAACAGGCTGTGTGCCAAACGGTTGAGCGGCGCGGCCATCACGAAAGAAAGCGCGACGGCAATGGCCAGTGGTACCAACCACGCCTCAAGGATGCTCGACGCGACGATCAGGCCAAACTCACTGTAAGCGGTCAGGCTAAGGCTGCCCAGGAACGCATTTCTCGCACGCAACCGAAAGGCAATCAACAGGGCAAAAAAGAGTAGCCCCTTCAGTGGCAGCGCCACGGCCAGGGCGATCGCAAAAAGGAGTGCTTGGGTGTCGGGGAGGCCAGCCATCCCAATTTGTAGAAAGAAACTGATCAACAGCACTTCCTTGAGCCCCCACAGCGCTTTCGAGAGCTCTTGGGCCCGAGGGTGGTGAGCAAGCAGCAGCCCCATCACCAAAGCCCCTACCTCCGAACTCAGCCCTACCATTTCAAAGCCCATTCCCCCCACGGCAATGGCCAGCACGGCGCCGGTCAGTACCAGCATTTCATCGTGTTGTGCAACGCTCATCAGCCAGTACAGCACGGGCCGCAGCAGTGGAAGGAGAAACACCAGCAAGGCCCAGGGACTAGGCGACTGACCGCTGTAGATGCTCAACACCGCCAGGGCGGCCAAGTCCTGAATGATCAAAATGCCAATCGCAATGCGGCCGTGTAGCGCCCGCAGCTCACGTTTGCTCTCCAGGACTTTAGCGGCCAATACCGTGCTCGAAAACGATAGCGCGATGGCGAGCAGTAACGCAGTCTCCAGCGGTAGCGATAGCAGAACCAAGAAGCCTACGGTGAAAATCAGCGCGGTCAAGGCGAGATGCAGCAGGGCGCTACCCAATACCACGGGTTCGGCTAGGCTCCTGATATTCAGCTTCAAGCCAATCGTGAAGAGCAGTAGTAAGACACCCAAATGAGCGAGGTGCTCGAGCAGCGGGCCGGCCTCATCGGGTAAACCAACGCTAGGGCCAAAGGCGTTCAAGGCAAAGCCAGCGGCTAGAAAACCCACGAGCGGAGGAAGATTGAGATGACGGGCGGCAATGCCGAATACGAACGCAAACGACAAAATCAGCACTTCGAACATGCGGTGTCCTTAACCAGCGAAGGGAGTGAGCTACTTATGTATACGCCAATGTTTTTGCATTTCGATAAACGTAAAGGACGCCGACCAGGTGATCAGCACGAAACCGGTCAGCGCCAGCGTGCCGTAGAGAAAACGCACCGGGCCGACGGCATAGATATCGCCGTAGCCGACGGTAGTGTACGTCACGGCGGAAAAGAAAATGTAATCCAATAGCTGAAAACTCCCGTACCCTTTCAACGCGCCGATACCATGGATGGCTGACAGCCACCAGCCCGTTATCCCAAAGAGCCAAATTTCGGCGATATGGGTGGTAAGCACGCCGAATGCCATGATCAAAATACGCTGGCGATGAGGGCGGTGGGAGCGTTCGATTTGGCGAGAGATGAGCCACAGCGCCTCGTAATGCAGTAACACGGCAAGTACGACGGCAATGAAGGTCGTCAAGACGACGGCTATATGGCCTGGATAGGGAATCGCCATGGGCTATCAATTGCCGGCGCGTTGAGGTGACACGTGATTTAGCACAGTCGGCTCCCCAGCAGCAAAAGGGCGGGGTCGAGCGTATGCCACCCCCACCAAGCCAACAGTGCCAAGCCACCCAACGCCAGTAGGCCGATCACGGCCCAGCCTGCTGCTGACACTGTCATGGTGTCACCTGTGGCGCAGAGGGGCGTGGCAGCGGCTTCTCGCTGATGAACCAGTGGAGCGCGGCGGCGACCACGGACAGTACGATGGCAATCTGCCACACCGTATTGTAGTGGCCGGTGAGGTCGTACAAAAAACCACCCAGCCACACGCCCATGAACGAGCCTAGCTGATGAAAGAGAAACACGATGCCGCCCAGCATGGAGAGATGGCGAACGCCAAACACCGATGCGACGATACCGTTCGTGAGCGGAACGGTGGAGAGCCATAACAGCCCCATGGCAATCCCGAAGAGATAAGCGCTGGTCGTCGTCAGGGGAAGGACGATAAAGGCCGTGATGATCACGCCCCGGATGAGGTAAAGCCAGCTCAATAGACGCGGTTTCGACCAGATACCCCCCATCCAGCCAGCAGTGTAGGTGCCTACGATGTTGAACAGGCCAACCAGAGCGAGCACCGTAGTGCCGACTTGGACGGCTAAGCCGTTATCGAACAGGTAGCCTGGCAAGTGGACCGCAATGAACACCACTTGGAAGCCGCACACGAAAAAGCCCAGGCAAAGTAGCCAAAACCCTTTTTGCCCCGCCGCTTCGTTAAGCGCATCGCGGAGGCTCAGATCGCCCAGCGCCTTGGGGCTTGGCCGGTCTTTGACCATGGCGCCCAGCGGTATCATGAGCGCTGCGATGGCTCCCATGGCCAACAGCGCAGAGGACCAGCCTAGCCACTCGATCAACCCCAGCGTGCCGGGCAGCATGGCAAATTGACCAAACGACCCCGCCGCACTGACGATCCCCATGGCCATACTGCGCTTCTCAGGGGGGACGGCCCGGCCCACGGCGCCGAGAATCACCGAGAACGTCGTTCCCGATAGGCCGAAGCCAATCAGCAGGCCAGCGCTGACGGTCATGCCGAGCGCGCTGGTCGAGAGGCTCATGAAGCAAAGCCCCAGGACATAGAGGATGCCACCCACCACGATGATTTTAGCCGCGCCAAACCGATCTGCCAGCGCCCCGGTAAACGGTTGAGACAGCCCCCAAATGAGGTTTTGGACGGCCAGTGCAAACGCAAAGACGCCGCGTCCCCAGCCGAAATCGCTGCTCATGGGTTCGAGAAACAGCCCGAACCCATGACGTAGTCCCATGGCCGTGGAAATAACCAAGCTGGCGAGCACGATCAACAGCAGCGTGTGGTGTTTCTGGAGGGCCATGGCACGTCTCTTATGGTGGATTGGTTAACGAGTTAATCAACTATCGCATGGCATTGGCGACTTTAGAAGCTTCCAAACAGCGTGCCGAGCGTAATCACACTGATCAGCGCGGCGATGGGCAGCACGATGGTGACCATGGCCACATTGCCATACGACTGGCGGTGGGTCAGCCCGCAAATAGCCAGTAGCGTGATCACGGCACCCGAGTGGGGAAGCGTGTCCATGCCGCCCGCGGCCAACGTAGCCACGCGGTGCATGAGCTCAGGATCGATGCCTGCTTGCTGTGCCATGGCCAAATATTCACTGCCCAACGTTTGGAGCGCAATGGAGAGGCCGCCTGAGGAGGAGCCGGTGATGCCAGCCAGCACGCTCATTGCCATGGCTTCGGAGATGAGCGGGTTGCTCGGAGACACATTGAGCACGGCATCACGAATGATGGCAAAGCCTGCCAAGCTGGCGATGACCGCGCCGTAACCTACTTCCGAGGCCGTGTTGAAAATCGGTAGCAGCGAACCAAAGCAGCCTTGATTGATGGTGGTTTTCAAGTCTTGCCAGTGACGCCAGCGCGTGATGATGAGCCAAGCCGAGGCGCTGAGCAGGGCAATCAGAATGGCCCAAAGCCCTGTTTGGCGGCTGGGCGTGACGTTGTCGAATGCATCGCTGATGAAGCTCAGGTCCATGGCCGGGAATATCCCGTAGGTGAAGAGAGCGTTGAGGCCAATCACCATGACCAGCGGAACCAGCGCGACTGCCAGTGGCATGCTGGGCGTGGTGCCGGTGTCACTCTGGACGTCTGTTTCCCGCTCGGTATGCGTGCCATAGCCTTCGCCGTGAAGCGCCGCTTTATTGACCCGCGACTGCAGATACAGGGTGCCCAACCCCAGCATGATCAACCCAGCGACGATGCCAAGCCCGGGTGCCGCGAAGCTGTTGGTACCAAAGTAAGGAATGGGAATGGCGTTTTGGATGGCCGGCGTGCCGGGGAGCGCCGTCATGGTAAAGGTGAAGGAGCCTAGAGCGATGGAGGCGGGGATAAGGCGCTTGGGCACATTGGCCTGGCGGAACAGTTCACGGCTGATCGGGTAAATGGCAAAGGCCACGACGAACAGCGAGACACCGCCGTAAGTCAGTACCGCGCAGGCCATGACCACCGTCAGTACCACGTGATGGGTACCCAACCGCTTTACGATGCCATTGGAGATCGACTGGGCGGCGCCTGAGTCTGCCATCAACTGGCCGAAGAGCGCGCCCAGCAAGAAGAGAGGGAAGAACTGCATGACATAGTTGCCCAGGGCGCCCATGAAGGTATCGGTGTAAATGGGCAGTAAAAAAGCACCGTCGCCTGATAGTAAAACCGCTAACGCGGCCATCAACGGCGCAAGGAGGAGGACCGAAATGCCGCGATAGGCAAGCAGCATCAATAGCGACAACGAAATAATAATGGCGAGCATGCCCATACAGGCTCCTAAGCATTTGTTAATTTAGTAAGCGGTGCGTTTAAACAAAGGCCGGGATACTAGGCATAATGTTGCATAGCAGCAATAGCGTTGTGACTAAAGTCGTAACCAAAAGAGAGCGTCACTTTCGCCTGATTAAGCGCGCCCCATCTGTTAAAATCCGCCACCTTTGGCGTTGATGACCTTCCAATAACCCTGGGTATTTCCATGAATGCAGTAATTCTTGCAGTGCTCGTCATGGTGGCACTGTCACTTCTTCGCGTGTCCGTCGTTTTCGCACTGGTGGTTGGTGCGTTGGTAGGGGGTCTGGTCGGAGGCCTTTCCCTAGACGATACGCTCAGCGCGTTCAACGAGGGCGTCGGTGGGGGCGCGCAGGTGGCGCTGGCGTACGCAACGTTAGGCGCTTTTGCCGTGGCCATCTCTCGTTCTGGGTTGCCGGACATGCTGGCGAACCGATTGATCACTCTGTTGGGTAAAGAAGCGACCGCCGCCCACCAAGCACGGGTGAAGATGCTGCTGCTGGTGGCCGTACTGCTGGTCGCGATCTCCTCACAAAATGCCATTCCGGTCCATATCGCGTTCATTCCCGTGCTGATTCCACCGCTGCTGGCGGTGATGAATCGTCTGCAACTCGACCGCCGCGCCGTGGCCTGCGCTTTGACCTTTGGTCTTACTGCGCCCTATATGCTGCTGCCGGTAGGATTCGGGGCGATCTTCTTGAACGATATTCTGTTAGCCAATCTCAACAGTGCCGGAGAGCCGCTAGGACTGGAGATCTCTCGTGGCATGGTGCCCCTGGCCATGGCCATTCCGGTGGGCGGCATGGCCATTGGCCTTTTGGTCGCCCTGCTGTTTAGCTACCGCGGCCAGCGCAGCTACGCAACTAAGGACGTGGCCGCGCCCAATGGCCAGGCGCACACACCTGTCGAACCGCACCTCTTAGGGTTGGTCATGTCAGGCGTGGCGATCGTGGCCGCGCTGGGCCTTCAACTCTACACCGGCTCGATGATCGTTAGCGGTTTGGTGGGTATCGGCTTGCTGTCGCTGGGTGGCATTTTCAAATGGCGCGAGGCCGATGATTTGTTCACCAGCGGCATGCGTATGATGGCCTTGATTGGCTTTATCATGATTTCGGCGGCAGGCTTTGCGGAAGTCATGAAAGCCACCGGTGATATCGAATCGCTGGTCGCAGGTGCTTTCGATCTGTTTGGCGATAATCGTGGCTTGGCCGCTTTGGTGATGCTGTTGGTTGGCCTGTTCATTACCCTGGGCATTGGCTCTTCGTTCTCTACCATTCCCATTATTGCGGCGATTTTCGTACCGCTGGCCGTGCAGTTTGGGTTCTCTCCCATGGCGACCGTGGTACTGGTGGGCACCGCTGCCGCATTGGGGGATGCAGGCTCGCCGGCGTCGGATTCCACCTTGGGGCCAACGTCAGGTTTGAACGTAGACGGTCAGCACGACCATATGTGGGATAGCGTGGTGCCCACGTTCCTACACTATAACCTTCCGTTGATTGCATTTGGCTGGCTGGCGGCCATGTCGCTTTGAGCACACGCAATATTTACCAAAAGGGCAGCGCTAAGCTGCCCTTTTTAATGGAAATGCGTTGAGCGGGTAAGGAATTACTGCTTGGGCAAGTGCGCTTCAAAGGCGCTTAGTAGACCGCGGAGTAGGGACAGCTCTTTGCGACTCGGCTGTGCACGGGCAAACAGCGCTTGAAGCTGCTCTTCGGTACGGGCGTGAGGCTGGGTTAAAAAGCCGCTTTGCTGCATCAAGCGGCCAAGATGCTCCTGGAAGTAACCAAACTGTTCGCGGCTAGGCGGCGTGGCTTCCAGCGGGCGCTGATACGCAAAGCCGCTGACGTCGCGCTTGCGCCAGGCGCGATGCACTTCGTAGGCAAGAATCTGAACCGCTTGCGATAAATTGAGAATGCCATACTCGGGGTTGGCGGGAATGCTGACTTGGTGGCTGCAGCAACGAATCTCATCGTTGGTCAGCCCCGAGCGTTCGCGGCCAAACACCAGGGCAACCGGTGCTTGGTGGGCGTTGTCGATGACTTGCTGGGCCATCTCGTCAGGCTCGTCGAAATGGGGCAGCGGCATGCTGCGTAGCCGAGCGCTGGCGCCGATTACCTGCACGCAGTCGCGTACGGCTTCTTCTAGCGTGCTCACACAGAGAGCATTCTCCAGTACGTCCGTGGCACCGGCGGCTAGGCGAGTGGCTTCTTCATCGGGAAATGTACGGGGATTGACCAGCACAAGCTCCGTCAGTCCCATGGTTTTCATGGCGCGGGCTGTAGCGCCAATGTTGCCCGGGTGGAATGTTTGCACCAGCACGATACGAATATTGGAAAGCACGGGAAGTCGAACCTAAAAGCTGCCAAATAAAGTCGGTGATGGTAGCACGCTTTATGACGCCATGAAGGCGGCAGCAACGAAAGAACCCCGCCGAAGCGGGGTTCTTAATGACGTTAAACGTCAGAGCGTTAGGCTCATGGGTGCATTACATCATGCCGCCCATGCCACCCATTCCGCCCATGCCACCCATATCCGGGGCAGCTTCTTTCTCTTCCGGGTCGTCGGCGATCATGCACTCGGTGGTGATCATCAGACCAGCGACGGAACCAGCAGACTGCAGTGCAGTGCGGGTCACTTTCGCCGGGTCCAGAACGCCCATTTCGAACAGGTCGCCGTATTCGCTGGTTTGTGCGTTGTAGCCGAAGTTACCTTCGCCATCTTTCACGCGGTTGATGACCACAGCAGCTTCTTCACCAGCGTTGGTGACGATCTGACGCAGCGGTGCCTGCATGGCACGAAGCGCCATGTTGATACCGTGGTTCTGGTCTTCGTTGTCACCGGTCAGGCCTTGTACTTTGGCCATCACGCGTACCAGGGCAGTACCGCCACCAGGTACGACGCCTTCTTCTACGGCAGCGCGAGTTGAGTGCAGAGCATCTTCAACACGGGCTTTCTTCTCTTTCATTTCAACTTCTGTTGCTGCACCGACGCGAATGACGGCAACGCCGCCTGCCAACTTGGCAACGCGCTCTTGCAGCTTCTCTTTGTCGTAGTCAGAAGAGGTTTCTTCGATTTGCGCGCGGATTTGATTAACGCGCGCTTCGATGTCGTCTTCAGCACCTGCGCCATCGATGATGGTGGTGTTCTCTTTAGACATGGTCATGCGCTTGGCAGTACCCAGGTGATCCAGGTTTGCCTGCTCAAGGGTCAGACCTACTTCTTCGGAGATCACGGTGCCGTTGGTTAGGATAGCGATATCCTGCAGCATCGCTTTGCGACGGTCGCCGAAGCCAGGTGCTTTGGCAGCCGCAACTTTCACGATACCGCGCATGTTGTTCACGACCAGCGTCGCCAGCGCTTCGCCTTCGATATCTTCAGCGATGATGGCTAGCGGCTTGCCTTGCTTGGCAACGGCTTCCAGCACCGGCAGCAGTTCGCGGATGTTGGAGATCTTCTTGTCGACGAGCAGGATGTACGGATCTTCCAACTCGACGGTCATGGTGTCTTGGTTGGTGACGAAGTAGGGCGAGAGGTAGCCGCGGTCGAACTGCATGCCTTCAACCACCTCGAGCTCGTCTTCAAAGCCGCGACCTTCATCGACGGTGATGACGCCTTCTTTACCGACTTTTTCCATCGCTTCGGCGATGATTTCGCCAATGCGCTTGTCTCCGTTGGCAGAGATAGTACCTACCTGGGCAATGGATTTGGTGTCGGTGCAGGGTACGGACATCGCCTGGATCTCTTTTACCGCCGCGGCGACCGCCTGGTCGATACCGCGTTTCAGATCCATCGGGTTCATACCGGCTGTAACGCCTTTCAGGCCTTCCGCGACAATCGCTTGAGCCAGAACGGTCGCCGTGGTGGTACCGTCACCTGCGGCGTCAGACGTTTTAGACGCCACTTCTTTGACCATCTGGGCGCCCATGTTCTCGAACTTGTCTTTCAGTTCGATCTCTTTCGCAACCGAGACACCGTCTTTAGTCACGGTCGGCGCGCCGAAGGATTTGTCCAATACCACGTTGCGGCCTTTCGGGCCCAGCGTGACTTTAACGGCGTTGGCCAGGATATCGACGCCACGCGCCATGCGTTTGCGAGCGTCATCAGAGAACTTAACTTGCTTAGCTGCCATGTTCGTTACTTCCTAACAATTGAAATAAAATGGGAAAGTAATTAGCCGAGGCGGATTAGCCTTCAACGACGGCCAGGATATCGGCTTCGCTCATGATCAGAACTTCTTCGCCGTTGATTTTTTGCTTCTCAACGCCGTAGCCGTCTTTGAAAATCACCGTATCGCCAACTTTCACGTCCAGCGGGCGTACGTCGCCGTTATCGAGAATGCGGCCATTACCAACGGCCAGGATTTCGCCACGCGTGGGTTTTTCCTGTGCATTACCCGGTAGCACGATGCCGCCAGCGGTTTTCTGCTCTTCTTCCACGCGACGGATCACGACGCGATCGTGCAAAGGACGGATATTCATGCTCACGTTCTCCTGAGTATCGTCAAAGCCCTAAAAGGGCAGTTAGCTTAAAGTGATTTCCGCGGGCCAAGCCCTCGGAAAGCGAAGGCATCATGCCTTCATGTCAATGGCGAAAGCGAAGCTTTCGCCGAACCTGTGTGCTGACTCAAAAGTGGGGGCTAGCCAACACCTTTCAAGGGGTGGGTAAGAAAAAAATTACCAGCCACCCTAGAGATGAAAGGGAGGGTCTAGCGGCGGCGCGGATCGTCATCACCACTAATAAACTCGCCCTCGATAGGGCCCTCTTGGCCGTTTGACGAAGGCTTCTCACCGGATGCGTCCCAGCCCGAGGCGCCACGTTGATAGGTGTGCTGCTTGGTAGCAGCGCCTTTTAACCCCACCCAAGTGAGCGCTTTCATGAGCAGTTGTCGAGCATTGGGAATCAAGCATGCGATACCCAGCGCATCGGACAGAAACCCTGGGGCAAGCAAAAGGGCGCCACCAAAGATGAGGGCAGCGCCAGTCAGTAGCTCCTGAGAGGGTATTTCGCCCATTTGCATCCGCTGTCGGGCGCGGGCAAAGGTGGAAACACCTTCTTTTCGAATCAGATGAAGGCCAATGAAACCGGTGCCTAACACCAAGATCAGGGTGCTCAATAAGCCTATCTGGCTGCCGATTGAGAAAAGCAGCACAAAGTCCAGTAGCGTAAAGAGCGATATAAAGAGAAGAATGGGCATAGCCAACTCCAAAACAGGCGTAATTGCTCAATATGGTGACAGAAATATAAAAAACAAGCCGTTCTGAGAGGTCACTGCCGGCCTTAAACGCTCGATATTGATAGCGGGCTCTTCTATGCTGCAATGCAAAAAGCGTTTTGGGCGAGCTGGTGGACGGCAATGTTGCGGATAAACCTGCATAAGGAGAGAAAGATGCGAGTGGATAACAGAGTCATTGCCATTACGGGTGGAGCACGAGGGCTAGGATTTGCCATCGCGCAACGACTGGGCAGGCAGGGTGCCCACGTGGCGTTACTGGATAGGAGTGCTGAGGCTCTGGATGATGCGGTGTCCGCCTTGGGCGCCGAGGGCGTGACGGCTCAGGCGTTCGTGGTCAACGTGGCCGATGAGGCCTCTGTCGAGCGTGGGTTTGCGGATATCGCCGAGCGCATGGGTCCCATTAGCGGCTGCGTGAACAATGCTGGTATTACCGATGATGGCCTACTGATCAAAGCCAAAGAGGGGCGCGTGGAGAAGCGCATGACGCTCTCCTCGTGGCAAAGAGTGCTAGACGTCAACTTAACGGGCGTATTCTTATGCGGCCGTGAGGCGGCCACGCAGATGATCGAGGCGGGGCATGAGGGCGTTATCGTCAATATTTCCAGCATTTCCCGCGCGGGCAATATGGGGCAAAGCAACTACGCCGCAGCAAAGGCCGGAGTGCACGCTCTGACCGTAACGTGGGGCAAAGAGTTGGCACGCTACGGGATTCGTACTGGCACGGTGGCACCGGGCTTTATCGACACCGATATGACCGCTTCTATGCGGCCCGACATGTTGGAAAAAATCGCGTCGAGCGTCCCGTTGCAACAGTTGGGCGAGCCGGACCACATTGCGCAAAGCGTCGGTTTCATTTTCGAGAACGACTATTTCACTGCGCGCATCATCGAGTGTGACGGGGGGTTGCGGCTATAGAGCTGCTTATCATCGCTGATGATGGCGCTTAGAAGTGGAAGTAGTCACGTTGGATGTCACGCTGGAAGTACATTTCCAAACGCAGTGTCATTGCCCAGCGAGGATCGTAGCTATCCTCGCGTTGAAAATGCAGCTCTGGAATCACATCGCCAAAGAGAATGCCTTTATGGATATCCCGGCGATAGCGAGTTTGTAAGTAGTAGTTGGTCATGCGGGGATTAGAAGCACTTTCGCCAATGGCGATGGCCGAGTAGCGCAGCGCGCTGCGGTCGTTGAGGCGCTGGTTGAGCTGAGCGACTTCGCTATACTCCAGCTTGTCTTCTTCCTCTCGCCATTGCACGGTGGTGATGAAGCGCAGGTGTCGGTTGGCGGACAGCGGCCGACCGACATCCCAGGTCGTGCGCGCAGAGTAGCCCTCATTGTTGAACCAGGAAACGCGGTTGAACGATTCGAGTTGCCAGGGCCCGTCGCCAAGGTCCCATAACCGTTCACTGGTAAAGCGCACATAGGGGTCGAGCGGCATGCGCAGACGAATTCCCGCGCCTATCCGGTTGCTCCAGTTTTCTCGTTTGTCCCGGCTTTCAAGCCAATCCAGACCAAACGTCGAAGTGCTGCGGTCTTGTTGATCGTTGTAGAGTCGCCCAGAGCCTTGCTCCGCTAGTGTGCCCTGTGACTCTTCTGGATCGCTCTCTACCACAAGCCTAAGGCGCTCTTCGGTAGTGGGGAGGTCGATTCGATAGCGAACGCTGATGTCACCGCTGGTCCCGTCGCCCTCCATCCAATCGATTTCCTGGCCTAATCGAAGGTAGGATTTATTTTCGACCGTGGCCGACTGGTCGCCGCCAAAAAAAGCATCAATATTGCGAGAGGTGTTGTCGACCCAGTTGCCAACGCGGGTGCGGAAAGGTTCTACCCGCTCTTCGGCCCAGTCCGGTAAATCGCTATCTTCCTCGGCGGCATAGATATCAAGCGACAGGGAGGCAAGTGCGCCAAGGCAGATAAACGCAATGACTGGTTTCATAAGGTCGTCCCCAACGTTTTAATTATGTACACGCATTATTGTGCTTTATGCATTTCGATGGCTTTTGCCCACTTCAGCACTCGCTTGCGGTCCTTTCGGCTGTTCATGCGTTCGGTATCGACTTTTAACGGAGTGAGCTGATGGAGCGGGCTGGCGTTCAAGTCCAAGGCAAAACGCCGCGAGGCGCCTACGGGCATATCCTCCGAGCCATAAATGGCGATCACTCGTATCTCAAGCTCGGGCGTGTGGCGATGCAGTGCGTCTTGATCAAGCTGCCAATGCTGAGCGATCTGATCGACGATCGAACCGAAGGATTGAATGTGCAAATAGTCGCCCGATGCCAAAGGGCCTTGGTGAGTGCGGTAGCATGCCTCATCGTCGTCGCCACTTTGCTGCTGGTACTCGACGACGTCCAGCTCGTACACCCCTTCATGAGTATGCAGTACGGCAACCAAATGCTGAATATAGATGGCCTCGCTGCTCATGTTACTAATCAAGCACAGCGCGTTAGTGCCCACGCCTTTACCTCGGTTGACGATAATACGAGGTCGACGCTGACGAACGTAACCGTTATAAAGCAGCTGCGCGTAAAATACCCACACCAACAGCGTGCAGATGCTTGTCACTGCAGAGATTGCCTGAGCGTTGTCGTTCAGCCATTCCATCATTGAGATCCTTCTCAAATTAAGCGGCGTATAAAGATCGATAACGTAGCGTAAAAAGAGGGCCGAGTCAGCTAGTTAGATCAAAATGGGGAAGTTAAAAACAAAAAAATTCGGTCAGCTAAAAGCTGCCGAATTGATTGAGGTGTTACGCTTTAAATAAATTGGTGCGGATGGGGAGACTCGAACTCCCACACCTTACGGCACTAGAACCTAAATCTAGCGTGTCTACCAATTCCACCACATCCGCAGAAGACGAGGCGTATATTATCAACTTGTGCGTTAATGTCAATCTTATGCAGCGTTATTTTTAGCATTGGCAAGTAAGGTGGACATATCATGCTGAGATGGACCTCATTGGCGAATCAGTGGTTTAGGCGAGGATTGCCGGGTTACTGCGCGTTTTGTTTCTACTCGCAAGCCGGTGAAGAGGGGTGGTGTTCGGAGTGTTATTCCATGCTGCCTTGGAATCGAATGAGCTGTAAGCGGTGTGCCGAGCCGCTGACAGCCGCGCATCAAACATACTGTGGCCACTGTTTGGCCGAACCGCCCAACTTTACGGCCACCACAGCGCCGCTTTGCTACCAAGAGGCTATTACACAGCTAGTGCATGATTTTAAATTTCATGCATCGCCCCGGGCGGGCAGACTGCTTGTGAATTTAATGCTGTCAAGGCGACCACATGCGTTGGGCTGTGCGTTGCTGCCTGTCCCCATGTATCCAGGTCGCGCTCGAGAGCGCGGGTTCAATCAAGCGCAGTGGCTAGCTGAACGGCTTGGTGAAGGCGTGGGGATGCCTCTGATTCACGCCCGTTGTATCAAGCATTTGCCCTCTCAGCGCTCGTTGAACCGCAAAGAGCGGCAGCAAAATTTAAACGGAGCTTTTGTCGTGGCAGGCGACATGCCGGAGCACGTGACGATTATTGATGATGTGGTGACGACCGGCGCTACTGGGCATGCGCTCGCTGCCGAGGTGCTGGCGCAGGGTGCCAAACGTGTCGATGTGTGGGCAGCTGCCCGCACACCGCTTCAGAAGAGTTGATAAACTAGGCCGCTCATTCAAGGAGTCATCTATGTCGCATCCGTTTAGTACGCTGTCACCTGATGTCGTTATGTCGGCCATCGAGTCGGTGGGCATTTGGCCGGTGGGTGAGCCCTTTGCACTAAATAGCTATGAAAATCGTGTGCTGATGTTTCGAGATGAAGATGGCGGTCGTTGGGTGGTGAAGTTTTATCGACCAGAACGCTGGTCAAACGAGGCGATTCAGGAAGAGCATGACTTTTTGACCGAAGTGGCGCAGGCCGGCGTGCCCGTCGTGGCTCCGTGGCGAGATGACCAGCACGCCTCCTTGCACACCTTCGAAACGTTTCGCTTTACGCTGTTTCCGCAATGTTCTGGCCAAGCGCCAGAACTGGATGACCCGGCGCAGCTATTTGCACTAGGCGAGGTGCTGGGGCAGCTTCACGAAGTGGCGGCGCGAAGGCCATTTCATCATCGCGAAACGCTGCGGCTTGGACCAGACGTGAGCGATGCCGAACGGCGCGTGGTGGCGAGCCCTTGGCTCAATGATCACCAAGTACGCGCCTACCAACGTGTGGTAGGGAAGATACGTGAACGCCTGGACGACGTAGCGGTGGACGCTGACAGTATGATTCGCACTCATGGCGACTGCCACTTGGGGAACGTGCTTGGCCGCGAGGGCGCTTTTAAGCTGGTCGACTTCGACGACTGTTTGACGGCCCCTGCCATTCAGGACGTATGGATGCTGCTTCCTGTGGAACAGCCGCAGCAGTGGCGAGCGCAGCTCAGTGAAATGGTAGAGGGGTACGAAGAAACCCGGCCATTTCCGCACCAGCAAATGTCCCTCATCGAGCCGTTGAGAGCGTATCGTCTGATACGTCATGCGGCTTGGCTGGTCGACAGATGGGAAGACCCGGCTTTCCCCAGAGCGTTTCCATGGCTGGCCGAAGCGGGATACTGGGATCAGCACATTCGTCAGCTCGAACAGCAGCTACTTCACTTGGAATCACCGCTATGGCTGGCGTAGCAGGCTAGCGATGGCTGGGGGTAACCCAACACGGCCTTTCATGATGACGCGCGAAAGGCCGTTATACGACGCGATGGACGTTTACTCGGGTTGTTCCGTGGGGGCGGGGTTTTCGACGCTTTGATCAGGGTCTGGACGCTCACCGGGGATGGGGTTCGCCACGCCGTCGCCGTTGGCCTGGCGTCGGGTTGCGTTGATCTCGGCAGACGGATTGTCTTGCGCCGCAATATGGATGCTTTCGTCGAGGGTGAGGACAAAAGACTGCCCCGGCGCGAGGGTGCAGTCGCCGTTGTTGCACGCCAAACCATATTGACCATCTTCTGCGTAGGCGCTGGCAGAGAATTCGCCGGAGTAAATGGCGCTCTCTGCATCATGCGTTTCAATGCAGGTGGCGTCTTGGGTCGTAATGCGAATACGATCACCGTTGAGCTGGGCGTTCGCCACCAGTAAGCAGTATTCGGGTAGCGAGTGCGTCGTGCCACTGGCCTGCTTGGGATGCAACAGAAGGTCGGTATAACGTGATTGGCTGCTATTGAATGTCAGCGCCTCGACCACTTCAACGCCCACCTTTGCGCCGCTAGGCAGATCCAGCGTCGACTCCTCTGCATGCAAAGGTGATACAAATAGCGTACCCAGCAGGGCAGTTAGCCAAAAGGGCGATGATTTAAAAGACATAGCGTACTCTCAACAGTGGCCCCTGCAATGTCAGCAGGAAAATAGTGCCCATAGCATAGCACAGCTCCTATAGTGCCGAAGGGGGGTGCGTGTCACTCTGCCACAGCCTGCTTAGGTGCGTTAAAATAGATTAATGTACCGTTCTTGTTGTACATAAATTATTTAAGGTATATTTTTTGTACAGGATGGTTTGTCCAAGATAGGCGTTCAGCTAGCACTCGTAGGGTAAGGCAGCTAAACGGATGACACCGCAAGCTAGAAGTAGCTTGCCGATAATGGAAGCTCGCTGGCGCGTTAACATTGCTGCAAGGCGATTAAGTGATAGCGAATAAGCACAGTTTTGATGAGGCCTACCATGACCGACGATATCGCCCAACACTACCGTCAGATTATTACCGCGCTGGGTGAAAACCCCGATCGCGAAGGGCTAAGAGACACGCCAAAGCGTGCTGCGAAAGCCATGCAATTCTTGAATGCCGGTTATCAACAGTCGCTCGAAGAGATCGTCAACGGTGCCGTGTTCGAGTCACAGACCGATGAAATGGTCCTGGTGAAAGATATCGAGCTTTACTCGATGTGCGAGCACCACCTTCTCCCATTCATCGGCAAGTGCCATATTGCCTATTTGCCTAGCGGCAAGGTACTGGGACTTTCCAAGTTTGCCCGCATCGTCGATATGTACGCGCGCCGCATGCAGATCCAAGAGAACCTGACCCGCGAAATTGCGGAAGCTGTGCAACAGGTTACTCAGGCGAGGGGAGTGGCGGTTGTCATTGAAGCCCGCCATCTTTGCATGATGATGCGTGGGGTCGAGAAGCAGAATTCGAGCATGACGTCTTCTGTCATGTTAGGAGGCTTCCGCAGCAACCAAGCCACCCGCCAAGAGTTCTTAACGTTGATTAGCTAAGCAAGGATGGCTCCGTCGTTTTGGGCCAAAGGTTTGGTGAAATAGATCGTTTCGTCTTAGCATGAACGAGTCAATGAGCCTATCAGGCCGTCATTTGGTCAGGAGTCTGTCATGGAAGCGCTGAGAGAAACACAGCTATATTGCCCGTTTGCCTATATCGATGGCAGCTGGGTGGCCGCTGACAGCGGTGAGCAAATCAACGTCACGAACCCCGCTACCGGTGAGCCCGTCGGCGATATCCCACGCTTGGGACGAGCGGAAACCGAACGCGCCATTGATGCGGCGGACGCAGCACTTCCTGCCTGGCGGGCACTCACCGCGCAAGAACGTGCGGACTTACTGCTCAAATGGCATGACTTGATGCTCGAGCATAAGCAAGACCTTGCATTGCTTATGACGCATGAGCAGGGCAAGCCGGTCAAAGAAGCTGAAGGTGAGATCGTCTATGCCGCCAGCTTTTTACGCTGGTTTGCCGAAGAGGCCCGCCGCGTTTACGGCGAAACCATCCCCGCGGCCAATGCCAACCAGCGCATAGTCGTCACCAAGCAGCCCGTAGGGGTCGTGGGGGCCATCACTCCTTGGAATTTCCCAGCGGCGATGATCACTCGTAAGGCGGGCGCGGCTTTGGCGGCTGGTTGCACTATCGTAGTGAAGCCTGCAAGCCAAACGCCATTTTCGGCGACGGCACTAGCACTGCTGGCCGAACGTGCTGGCATACCCCGGGGCGTCTTCAATGTAGTGCCGGGTAGTGCGTCCGACATCGCCAAAGCGCTGACCGAGTCCCCTAAGGTTCGTAAAATCACGTTTACGGGCTCGACGGAGGTAGGGCGTACGCTGATGGCCCAAGCCGCAGAACATATCCAGAAGATTTCACTGGAGCTGGGCGGCAACGCACCATTCATCGTCTTTGAAGACGCCGATTTGGACGCCGCCGTAGAAGGTGCGATGGCGGCTAAATTCCGCAATGCCGGGCAAACCTGCGTGTGCACCAATCGCTTTTTGGTCCAATCCAGCGTCATCAATGCGTTTTGCGAAAAGCTGGCGGTCGCTATGAATAGCGAGCTTAAAGTAGGGGATGGCACCAAGCCAGGCGTGAACATCGGGCCTTTGATCGATGAGGACGCGGTGAAGAAGGTGAGCGAACACGTCCAAGATGCCGTTGACCACGGTGCCGAACTGCTGCTGGGCGGTCATCCGCATCCTCTGGGGGGCAACTACTTTACGCCCACGCTGATCAGCTTTGCCACTGACTCCATGAAAGTGGCCCATGAAGAGACGTTTGGCCCGCTGGCCGCCGTGTTCCCCTTTGATGACGAAGAGACCGCCATCGAGATGGCCAACGACACCCAGTATGGGTTGGCGTCTTATTTCTACTCTCGTGATTTGGCTCGTGTATGGCGTGTCGCAGAGGCGCTGGAGTACGGTATGGTCGGCATCAACACCGGGCTCATCTCCAATGCCGCGGCACCCTTTGGCGGGGTAAAAGCGTCAGGACTGGGCCGTGAAGGGGGGCATCAAGGCTTGGAGGAGTACCTGGAAACGAAATACCTGTGTATTGATCTTGGCAAGTAACACGCCCTAGACCGAAAAAGCCCCCACTTGTTTCAAGTGAGGGCTTTTTTTATGCCGGAGAGTGATGCGCTGTTTAGTGGCGGAAGTGGCGCATGCCGGTAAATACCATGGCAATGCCTGCTTCGTTAGCGGCATCGATCACTTCCTGGTCGCGCATGGAGCCGCCGGGCTGGATGACGGCAGTAATGCCTGCCGCCGCAGCGGCATCGATGCCGTCACGGAAGGGGAAGAAGGCATCGGAGGCCATCACGGAGCCCGGCACGGAGAGACCTTCATCGGCGGCTTTGATGCCAGCGATTTTCGCAGAGTACACGCGGCTCATCTGGCCTGCACCGACGCCAATGGTTTGGCCCGCTTTGGCATAGACGATGGCATTGGACTTAACGAATTTGGCCACACGCCATGCAAAGGCCAGGTCGCGCAGCTCCTCTTGCGAAGGCGCACGCTCGCTGACGACGGTCAAGGCGTCTTGAGTGACCATGCCTTGGTCGCGATCCTGTACCAGCAGGCCGCCGTTGACACGTTTGAAATCCAACGCTGGCTGCGCCGAACCAGGCCAATGCGCGCTCACGTCGAGCAGTCGCACGTTTTGCTTTTCGGCCACAATGGCGGCTGCGTCCTCGCTGACCCCTGGCGCGATGATGACTTCGACGAACTGGCGGTCAATGATGGCGCGTGCAGTGTCGGCATCCAGCGGTACATTGAAGGCGATGATGCCACCAAAAGCGCTGGTCGGATCGGTAGCGAAAGCTTTTTCATAGGCTTCCAGCGCCGTTGCACCCATGGCCACGCCGCAGGGGTTCGCGTGTTTGACGATGACGCAAGCGGTATCATCAAAGGCTTTGACGCATTCAAACGCTGCGTCGGTATCCGCCACGTTATTGAAGGAGAGCGGTTTGCCTTGCAGCGTTTTGGCCGTGGCAACGCTGGGTTCGCTGGCGGTGGGGTCGACATAGAACGCTGCTTTCTGGTGCGGGTTCTCGCCGTAGCGCATGTCCTGCTTTTTGTGCAGCTGCAGATTGAAGGTGCGAGCGAACGTGGCGTCTTCGCTGGCAACCTGACGGCCGAGGTAGTCAGCGATGGCGCCATCATAGCCAGCGGTGTGCTCGAACGCCTTGACGGCGAGATCAAAGCGGGTCGCGGCGCTCACTTGGCCCGCGTGCTCCTTAAGTTCATCGAGTACGCGGCCATAGTCGCTCGCATTGACCACGATGGTGGTATAGGCGTGGTTTTTAGCGCAAGCCCGCACCATGGTCGGGCCACCGATGTCGATATTTTCGATGGCATCTTCGAGCGTGCAGCCTGGCTTGGCGACCGTCTCAGCAAACGGATAAAGATTGACCACCACCATGTCGATCGGAGTGATGTCATTCTCCGCCATGACGGCATCATCCTGACCACGGCGGGCGAGAATGCCGCCGTGAATCTTGGGATGCAGCGTTTTAACACGACCGTCCATGATTTCCGGAAAGCCAGTGTGCTCGGACACTTCTTTCACCGCAATGCCATGCTCTTGCAGCAAGCGGAAGGTGCCACCAGTAGAGAGCAGCTCGACGCCGTGTGCGGCGAGGCCTTGGGCAAACTCTACGATGCCTGTTTTATCGGATACGCTCAGAAGGGCGCGGCGGATGGGGGTAGCGGTACTATCGGCCATAAGGGTGCTCGTCGTGTGCGGGTCTAAGGTTAAAACAGCAACGCCCCATCAAGGGGCGTCACTTTCAATCAATCCATACTGCTTCAACTTTTTGCGCAGCGTGCCACGGTTCAGTCCGAGCACGTCGGCGGCGCGCGTTTGATTGCCGTCCGTGTGCTCCATTACGCAGGCCAGCAGAGGCGCTTCTACCTCGGCCATTACCATCGCGTAAAGGTCGGAGGTTTGGCTGCCATCGAGATGCTCGAAGTAACGACGCATGGCGGTCTCGACGGCTTCACGCAGGGGTTGGGGCTGCGCGCTGGCGGAAGGGTCTGCTAGCGTGCCAGAGAGTCGTGAGGAGCGTTCGCTGGAGAGCAGGTCGCGTTCAGTCATGCTGCATGGCTTCCTTTGGCTAACAGACGCTGAGCGGCGTCGTGGGTCATGGCGTTATGAATCCAGTCAAACTGCGCGTCGGGTGAGGACAGGGCGTTGAACTGCTGCTTGAGCGTGCGCTGTTCGGTGTCACTAAAACGCGGATCGTCATTGAGATACCAGCCGACGTGCTTACGCGCGATGCGCACCCCCATGGTATCGCCATAGAAGTCATGCAGTGCCTGCAGGTGCTCTAGCAGTACACGGCAGCGCTCTGCCAAACTGGGTGCCGGGAGCCGTTCACCATGCGTCAAGTAATGCGTGATTTGCTGAAAAATCCACGGATTCCCTTGCGCCCCACGGCCCACCATCACCGCATCAGCGCCGGTGTAGCGCAGTACGTAGGCGGCTTTTTCAGGAGAGGTGATGTCGCCGTTGGCGATGACAGGGATCGTGAGCTGCGATTTGATGTCGGCAATCGTGTCGTACTCGGCTTCACCAGTATAGCGCTGTTCACGATGACGGCCATGAACGGCCAGCGCTTGAATGCCTGCGGACTCCGCCAGTTTGGCAATGTGCAGCGCATTGTTGGACGCGCCACACCAGCCAGTGCGTATCTTGAGCGTGACGGGAATGTCGACGGCACGTACCACGGCATCCAAAATGTCAGCAACGAGAGCCTCATCGCGCATTAGAGCAGACCCTGCGGCCTTATTGCAGACCTTTTTAGCGGGACACCCCATATTGATGTCGATGATCTGGGCACCTAACTCGGCATTGAGTTTCGCGGCTTGGGCCAGCATCTCGGCATCGCCCCCGGCGATCTGCACGACACGTGGGCCGGGTTCGCCCTGATGGTCCATGCGTAGCTGCGATTTGCGTGTGTGCCAAAGTGAAGGGTCCGACGTGACCATTTCGCCCACGACCCAGCCAGCGCCCAAGCGGCGGCAAAGCTGGCGAAATGGGCGGTCGGTGATACCCGCCATCGGGGCCAGCATGACCGGGTTAGGCAGTTGGTAGGGCCCAATCGCAGGTGGCGACGTAGTCATCAGAGTCATTGCGGTGCACTTTGGTAGGCATGAAAGCGGCGAGTAGGACGTTTCAAGGGGGCGTATGATACGCCTACTCGACGAGGGATTGAAGGCCAATTCCGATTTTATGCGGGGCGTCGACCTGTCAAGCGTACCCACCCCTCCCGCAGGGTCGGCTCATCCATGTAGAGTCCTTGCGCTTCATAGGCGTCCAGAACGTCCGTGGCTTGGTTGGCCAGTATGCCGGAGAGCGCGATACGCCCACCGGGAGCGACATGCCCGGCAATCATGCCCGCTAGCTCGACTAACGGGCCTGCCAAAATGTTGGCCGTGACGATAGGGTAGGGGCCGCCTGACAACTGCTCAGGATAGTAGAGCGCGAACTGCTCCTCACCGATGGCATTGCGCTCGGCGTTATCTCGGCTGGCTTGCAGCGCCTGAGGGTCGATGTCCGTGCCGTCGGCATGGGTGGCGCCCAATTTCAGCGCAGCAATGGCGAGAATGCCAGATCCGCAGCCTACATCCAGCACGGCTTTGCCCTGTAGCTCGTTGCTCACGGCTAATCCGTCCAGCCACTCCAGGCACAGCGCGGTAGTCGGATGAGTGCCGGTACCAAAAGCAAGGCCGGGATCAAGGATCAGATTGACGGCACCTGCCTCGGGCGGCTCATGCCAACTCGGCACGATCCATAGCCGTTCGCCCATGCGAAGTGGCGTGAAGTCATCCATCCACTCCCGCTCCCAGTCCCGATCCGCCAGCAGCTCGTATTCGATGGTAGGGCATGGCTCTCCGGGCACTTGCTCCGACCAAGCGGCTTCAATGCGACTCAGCATGCCATCGATACCGTCTAGATCATCATAAAGGCCCGTCAGTATGGTGTCTTGCCACAGCGGTGTGGTGCCGCGCTCGGGCTCGAAGACGGGGTCGTCGTGGGCATCCTGCAGGCCAATGGCCGTCGCGCCTTCTTCGAGAAGTAGCTCTTCAAGAAGATCGGCCTGCTCAGGGGCGACGTGTGCTTTTAATTGCAGCCAGGGCATGGGGGTCTCCACGGCGGGTAGGGAATAAGGAAACTAGCGCGAACTTTTATACGAAAAACGCGGTGGATAGGCGTTGGCCATTCCACGAAAATGCCCGCCGAAAGGCGGGCATCATGGCTACCCAGCGGTTAGCTGCTGAGCTTCTTTTCCAGGTAGTGAATATTGACACCGCCCTGGCGGAAATAGCTATCGCGTACCAAGTCTTTCTGAAGGTCGATATTGGTCTTGATGCCTTCGACCAGCAGTTCGTCCAGCGCGTTGCGCATGCGTGTCAAAGCGATGTCGCGATCGGCGCCCCAGGTAATCAGCTTTCCAATCAGGGAGTCGTAGTGCGGCGGCACGGTGTAGCCGGTGTACAGGTGAGAGTCCATACGAACGCCCAAGCCGCCGGGGGCATGGAACAGCGTGACTTTACCGGGAGAAGGCATGAAGGTGCGTGCATCTTCTGCATTGATACGGCACTCGAACGCGTGGCCATTCAGCTTCACGTCTTCCTGGCGAATCGACAGCGGTAAGCCGGAAGCAATACGCAGCTGTTCCTTGACGATATCGACGCCGGTGACCATCTCTGTGACCGGATGCTCGACCTGAACACGAGTGTTCATCTCGATGAAGAAGAATTCACCGTCTTCATACAAGAATTCGAAGGTACCCGCGCCCCGGTAGTTGATCTCGATACACGCCTGACGGCAGGCTTCGAGCACTTTGGCGCGTGCGTCGGGGTCAATGCCCGGAGCGGGCGCTTCTTCCAATACTTTCTGGTGGCGGCGCTGCAACGAACAGTCGCGGTCATAAAGGTGAATGGCGTTGCCCTGGCCGTCAGCCAGCACCTGTACTTCGACATGGCGCGGCTTTTCGAGGAACTTCTCCATATACACGGTGCCATCGCCGAAGGCCGCATGGGCTTCGGTGCGCGTCACGGTAATGGCAGAAAGCAAGTGGCCCTCGGTATGAACGACACGCATACCTCGGCCGCCGCCACCCGCTGCCGCTTTAATGATCACCGGGTAACCAATACGACGTGCAGTAGCCAGATTCGTCGCATCATCGTCGCCCAGAGGACCGTCGGAGCCAGGTACCGTAGGAACGCCAGCAACTTTCATGGCTTCGATGGCGCTGACTTTATCGCCCATCAGGCGAATGGTCTCGGCGCGCGGGCCAATGAAGGTGAAGCCTGAGCGCTCTACCTGTTCGGCGAAATTAGCGTTCTCCGAGAGAAAACCATAGCCGGGATGAATGGCGCTCGAGTCCGTCACTTCTGCGGCACTGATCAGCGCAGGAATGTTCAAATACGACTGCGCCGACGAGGCAGGGCCGATACAAACGGCTTCATCGGCAAGGCGAACGTGCATCAATTCGCGGTCTGCCTTGGAGTGAACCGCTACGGTTTTGATCCCTAGCTCTTTGCAGGCGCGTAAGATACGAAGGGCAATCTCGCCGCGGTTCGCGATAAGTACCTTGTCCAGCATGGGAGAATCCACCCGTGTTGATATGAAAGATTAAGCGAGGACGATCATGGGCTGATCGAATTCCACCGGCTCGCCATCTTCCACTAGGATGGCCTCGACCACGCCGTCGCGGTCGGCTTCAATCTGGTTCATCATTTTCATGGCTTCGACGATACAAACGGTATCGCCTTGCTTCACGGTGTCGCCCACTTCAACGAAGGCTTTGGCACCCGGCGCCGGACTGCGGTAGAAAGTGCCTACCATAGGAGAGTTGACCGCTTCACCACGATAACTAGCGCCCTGAGGTTCTGCATCGGCGGGAGCCGTGACCACCGGCGCTTGAGGAGCTGCCGGTGCCGGCTGTGCGTACTGTGGCATCGGCTGCGGCTGCCAAGCACCGCCGTTGGGGTGACGGCTAATACGAACCGACTCTTCACCTTCCTGAATTTCGATTTCGCTGATGTTGGACTCTTCCAGCAGCTCGATCAGTTTCTTAACTTTGCGAATATCCATTCGTAGGGCCCCAAACGTTGATCAAAGTAGCACGCCGCAAGCGAAATAAGCCCGCGTGACGTGGCGCTCTCAAGCGCAGTAAACCAAATTTAAAAATTGAGAGAACGAGGCACGATGACGAACGTTACCCCAAACTCAACGCTAAAAGATGAGTTTTTTAGCAAATATGGCTGCGGAGTTTGCCGAAAAACTCAGTCACTGTCCAGTGGCAGCCATTGAGGGTACGAATTTTGCGAGTTAAACAACCGTTTGACGACGATCGCGACACGGTGTCACAAAAAGTGTTCGAAAGCATTAGGTCTGCGTGAGCGACGGCTAATCGGGCGACTTAGCTCTGCTGCCAACGCTTGAAAGCCTCTAAATGCTCGACCAGTGCTGTCGTGGTGATCTCACCCTGAATGCGCGCGTCGCGAACTTCATTGCCCCCGTCAAAGAGTAGCAGGCTGGGAGGGCCAAAGAGCTGGAAGTGCTCAAGCAACTCGCGGCTCTGTGCATCGGTCTTTGTCACATCGACCGCAATGAGTTGGAAATCGTTCAATGCCTCTGACACGTGTGGGTCTGGATAGACGTCTCTCTCCATGAGTTTGCAAGAGATGCACCAGTCTGCCGTAAAGTGGGCAAACACGGGCTTCCCTGCTTGAGAGGCTTGCTCCAACTCAGACTGAAGTGCGCTGAGACTGTCGACTTCTTCAAAGACCGGAGTGGTAGCGGTTTCACCTGTACCAGAAGTGGTCACCGATAGCGGTCGCAAAGGGTTACTGCTTCCTTGAGCGGCGCCCAACACTAGTGCTACCCCCCAGGCCAACAGCATTAACCCCGCCGTTTGCCGGGCTTTTGCCCAGCCGTGAGAGGGCGATGTATTCAGTGCGCCAAGGGTGAGGGCACTACCGATTGCTAGGGCCGCCCATAGCAGAAGAGAGATTGATGGCGCAATCAAGCGCTCAATCATCCAAATCGCTACGCCCAGTAACAGCAAACCGAAAGCAATTTTAACGCCATTCATCCAGCCGCCCGAGCGGGGGAGCAGAGTGGCCCCAAAGGTGCCCACGAGCAATAAAGGAAGCCCCATGCCGAGCCCCAGCGCAAACAATACCGCGCCCCCCATGACGGCATCCCCAGTAGAGGAGATAAATACCAAGGCGCCTGCTAGCGGAGCTGTTACACAAGGAGATACCACTAGCACTGACAGCGCACCCGCCACTGCCAAGCCCAGCGGGCCGCTGCGCTGAGCACGGGCTTGCCACGCATCGACTTTGCTAGCGATTCGCGGGGACATGCGTAGGTCAAAAGCGCCAAACATCGCCAAAGCGAACAGGGTAAACAGTAGGGCGAACGCAATTAAAACAGGAGCGGACTGTAAATGTGCCTGGAGGTTGAGCCCCGCACCAAATAGCCCCATTAGCACCCCCACCAAGGCATAGGTAATGGCCATGCCGAGTACATAGCTGGCTGACAGGACAAAAGCACGGGGTTTGGTGGGGTTTTGGCCAACCACTATGGACGACAGAATAGGAATCATCGGTAACACGCAGGGCGTAAAGGTGAGCCCAATACCCGCGAGGAAAAAGAGTCCTAGGGCGAGCGGTAGACTGGTATCACTAATCAGCGCGCTGAATTTGCTATCTTCACTTTGCGGTGCGGAGAAGCCAGTGCTCTCGCCCGATTGAGGGGCTGCGCTGCTTGAGGCAGGTCCACCCATGCTTGTTTGATTTGGTGCGCTCTGAGCACTTTCATTTTGCCAATTGGCAAAGGCGCTGGGCGGTGATGCTTCTGCGGCTTCAAGTGTGATGCGCTCAGGTGGATAGCACAATCCTGCATCGGCGCACCCTTGAAAGGTCAGTTCGATCTCGATGGGTCCACTAGATGGCTCACTGAGCGGAACGTCGAAAACCACGCGATCGCGGAAAACGTACACGTCCCCCATGAACTCATCCGTGGTGAAGGTGCCCTGCGGAATCTCTGGGGTACCCAGCTCAATCTCGGGTTGCTGGCTGGTCACCGACAGCTGGTGACGATAGAGATAGTACGCATCGGCGATGTCGACGCCGATGCTCAAGGTTTCCCCGTCGTGCCATGCGCTCGGCTGAAAGGCCTCCATGACCGGCAAGAAATCACTGTCGTTGCTGGAGGAAAACCACTGCCCATGGGCAATAACGGGCAGCCAGCACAGTAAAAAAAACAGAGCATAACGTCGCATGAGTAACACGGAGTATCCTTACGCAGTCGTATCAAAAGGGTGCTACTGGGCAGGATAGCGCAGTTGCCACAGGGAGCGTACTGTCTGCGGTGACGTGACGCGGTGCTTCCTGCACCGTTAATCAAAACGCAAAAGGCCGCCTCATGAGGCGGCCTTTAACATCGGCGTTACGGCAAGGTTTACGCTTTTTTGTAAGCAGCCGCCGACTTTTCGATGGCCTTACGGGCGGCTTCGACGCCTTCCCACGACTCGACTTTCACCCACTTGCCTTTTTCGAGGTCTTTGTAGTTCTCGAAAAAGTGAGCAATCTGCTGGCGAAGCAGTTCAGGAAGGTCAGTGACTTCCTGAACGTCGTCATACAGCGTCGAGAGTTTGGGGTGCGGTACGCAGACCAGCTTGGCATCTTCACCGGCTTCGTCGGTCATGTTCAGAATGCCAACGGGACGAGCGCGGATGATACTGCCGGGCGCGACCGGGTGGGGGGTGACGACCAGCGCGTCTAGGGGGTCACCGTCGTCTGCCAGCGTGTGAGGAATAAAGCCGTAGTTGGCCGGATAGAACATGGGCGTGGCCATGAAACGGTCAACGAGGAGGGCACCCATGTCCTTGTCGATTTCATACTTAATCGGCGCGTGGTTTGCAGGAATTTCAATCGCCACGTAGATATCGTTGGGCAGATCCTTTCCAGCGGGGATGTTATCAAAGTTCATCGTTGGTTCCTTGGCTTGGCTTTTCTTACCGACTGTAGAGCACAGTCACTAAGCAGTTGATGCATTGCATTAATGGTGGAGAATTATACGAACATGGTCGATAGATTACCAATGCGACATAGGTGTTTGGCACTTAAGGGGTGGACGCGGTAGAAAATCATCATTACGCGCTTGGCCGGTTAAAGGGGCAAGGAGAATCGCCCTTCATGCGCTGGCGCCATGAGAGGCTGACAAGGGATTTTGCACCGTTCGCGACGTTTGGTGGGCATCGCTTCGCGTTGCCAGCGTGTATGATACCCCCCGTGGTAGCCAGGGCCGTCAGAGGTTCCTAAGATGTCGTTGCGATGGTGAGCCGTAAGCCTAGGAGGATGAGTTGGCGCACGCCCAGTTACTAATTAGTTATGGTCAAGCGTTCGTTGCCCCGGAGCGGCGGCAGCACCGCAGCTCGATGTCGGTGCGTCTGCCGGAAGCGCCACTGTTGAAAGTAAAGGGCGGCTGTGCGGTGATTAGTGACTCGATCTCTCGCAATACCATGGCAAAACAGGCGGGAGACTTGAGCGTGCGTGGGTTTCTTGCGGATTACTACTCGACGCCAGATCATTGGGACACCAAAACATCGGCCACTCGCGTGCTGCGTGCCTTGAATAGCTGGTGCTACAGCCAAAGCCAGCATGTCAAAGAGGGGAGTTTTGTCTCGTCGCTCTCTGCCATGGTGTTTTTAGGCCGCGAGGGTCATCTCTTCCACATGGGCGATACGCTGGTGTTTCGCTTGCGAGGGGCTGAGTTCGAACAGTTGACCCGTGACCACGTGACCGATGTGGGCGGGTATCGCTACCCCTCACGCGCGCTGGGGATGGATGGCAGTGTCGACATCGACTACACCCATCTGGCGCTGAAGCAGGGCGATCTTTTCGTGTTCACCACCCAAGCGGTGCGCGGGACGCTAATGCCTTCGGACTACGTGCGTCTCATTCGTCAAGATGCCAGCGATCTGGATGCCGCCTGCGAGCGTTTGGCGAGCGAGGCGAAGCAGCGTGCTCAAGAGCGGGGCTACGGGGGCGATCAATTTTGCTTTCAGCTGCTTCGTATCGACGAGTTGCCGGAGGAGGCCTCCGACCATCCCAACTTGCTGTACGGTGATTTGCCGATTCCTCCGGAACTGACACCCGGCGAGCGTTTGGATGGTTTGGAAGTGCAGGCGGTGCTATCCCGCAATGCGCAGTCGAGGGTGTACCGCGTACGCGACGTGCACAGCGATCGGGTGATGGTGATGAAAGCGCCGAGTCCGGAGCTATCGCTGCGCAATGCCTACCTGGAGCACTTTCTTCTGCAGCAGTGGGTGGTCGAACGGGTGAACTCTCCCTTCGTGGTCAAAGTCATGGAGCCTTCTCGTCCGCGTCGCTACCTCTACTACCTCATGCAGAACGTGGAAGGCGAGACGCTGCGCCATTGGGCCGAGCGACATCCCCAGGCGAGCCTCATTCAGCGTTTGGATATCGCCAATCAGCTAGGTAAGGCCGTCCAAGCCCTGCATCATCGCGATATCATCCATCAGCAAATCGCCCCAGACAACGTGCTGATCGATCAGCATGGCAAAGTGGTGCTGGCCGACTTCAGCGCCTGTCACATGCGCGAGGTCGATGGTCACCGTCATTCGGGTGAGCTGCTTCGTCAAATCGGTTTTAACGAGCATACGGCCCCCGAATACGCCTTAGGCGACAGCGTGGGCCGACGCAGTGATCAGTACTCGCTGGCATCCACGGTCTATTGGCTGCTGACCGGCGCGTTACCCTACACGCTGACGCCAAACAAACTGCGTTGTCATACCGATTTAGAAGAGCTCAGCTACCGTAGCGCCCGTACGACCAATCCGGAAATAACGCCTGCACTGGATGACGCGTTGCGGCGAGCGCTGGATCCCCAGCGGCCGCTGCGTTTCAGGCGTATGTCAGAATTTCTCCATGCGCTACGGATTCCGCTAGGACGGCTTCCCCAGCGCGAGGAGCCGCGCACGGAGTCTCGACGCTTTTGGCAAGGCGTGGCGGGTATTTTGCTATTACTACTGGTGCTGTCTTGGCTACTGCGTTAGGGCATCTGCCGAGCGCATATCCACCAGCCATCAGGCTTGCCATTAAAAAGGGGCGATGACGGCATCATCGCCCCTTGAGCGTCGGCCGCCAGCAGTCGTTACAGCGTGAATTTAGGCAGTTTTTGCTCTACTTTCGCCAGTTTGAGCTTAGCGACTTTGGGTAGGCCATTCTCGAAGGGCGGGAAGTCTTCACCCTGAATGAGCGGCGACAGGTAGTCACGGCACGCTTGGGTAATATCGAAGCCGCTCTCGCTGATGAAGTCGCGGGGCATGAACTTCTCTTGGTTCGCGATTTGCGACAGCGGCGCAGAGATCACGTCCCACTGGTAAGGGCTTTGTGAAATGCGGCGGATCGCAGGCATCATGGAGTTTTTGCCTGCCAGTGCCAGTGTTACCGCCTCACGGCCTACCGCATAGGCTTGCTCAACGTCGGTTTTGGAGGCCAAGTGGCGCGCTGCACGCTGCAGATAATCGGCCACTGCCCAGTGGTATTTATAACCTAAATCTTGCTTGATCATGCCGGCCAAGGTAGGCGCAACGCCGCCCAGCTGGCGGTGGCCGAAGGCGTCGGTATTACCTGCATCTGCCAGGAAGGTGCCATCTTCATAACGCGCGCCTTCGGACACAACGATTACGCAGTAACCGTATTTCTTGACGCTTTCATCCACGCGCGCCATGACCGCTTTACGGTTGAAAGAGACTTCCGGGAAAATGATCAAGTGCGGAGGCTCGCCTTCCCCGTCACCTGCCAAACCGCCGGCGGCAGCGATCCAGCCCGCATGGCGACCCATGACTTCCAGCACAAACACCTTAGTGGAGGTGGCGCACATGGAGGCGATATCCAGCGATGCTTCACGTGTCGACGTGGCAATGTATTTCGCGACGCTGCCGAAACCAGGGCTGTTGTCGGTAATAGGTAGATCATTATCGACGGTTTTGGGAACGTGAATGGCCGTCAGCGGATACCCCAGTTTTTCGGAGAGCTGAGAAACTTTTAGGCAGGTATCGGCACTGTCGCCGCCGCCGTTATAGAAGAAATAGCGGATATCGTGTGCTTTGAAGACCTCGATCAGGCGCTCGTACTGGGCGCGGTGAGTGTCGATGTCCTTCAGCTTGTAGCGGCAGGAACCAAAGGCGCCACCCGGCGTATGACGAAGCGCAGCGATGGCCTCATCACTCTCTTGGGTGACGTCGATCAGATCTTCCGTCAGCGCACCAATAATGCCGTTATGGCCGGCATACACCTTGCCGATTTGGTCGGGGGCTTGCCGGCAAGCTTCGATAACGCCGCAGGCGCTGGCATTGATGACGGCGGTAACGCCACCGGACTGGGCGTAAAAGGCATTATGCTGGGCCATGGAAACGTCTCATCTCCTGAAAACGGTTGGTTTCATCGTTGTTGACGGCAAGCGGTCACTCCTTTGCTTGCCGGTACGTCGCAAGCGCACCTTTACATCGCGCTGCGAGCCAAGCGCTCGTAAGCGACGCAAAGTTTAGCGTAAAGCCATTTCTGCTGCATTACATGCTGTTTCAAGGGGGCGATGGTAAGGATTACTCATCGCCCCCATCCAATGCCTGCTCACGCTGCGCCAGTCGCCAGCCGCCGAGATCTTTGTAACGGTTGACCATGGCGCAAAACAGCTCGGCCGTGCGTTCGGTGTCGTAGCGCGCCGAGTGGGCCGCTTTATTGTCGAACTCGATCCCCGCGGCGCGGCAAGCTCTAGCGAGCACGGTTTGCCCATACACGAAACCGGCCAGCGTTGCCGTATCGAAACTGGAGAAAGGGTGGAACGGGTTGCGCTTGACGTTGCAGCGGTTGGCCGCCGCGTTTAAAAAACCGTGGTCGAAAGCGGCATTGTGGCCTACGAGAATCGCCCGCGAACAGCCGTGTGCCTTCAACGACTTACGAATGGGCCGAAAAATTTCACCCAGTGCTTCAGCTTCGCTCAACGCCACCTGGCGCCGAAGCGGGTCATCCAAATTGATGCCTGTAAAGTCTAGCGCCGACTGTTCGACGTTAGCGCCCTCGAAGGGGTGGATATGATACGCATAGGTGGCATCAGGCAGTAAATTGCCATCGGGGTCCATGGTGAGTGTGACCGCTGCAATCTCTAATACGGCATCCGTCTGGGCATTGAACCCACCCGTCTCCAAATCGATGACAACCGGTAAATAACTGCGAAAACGCTGGGCCATCAATTCGCGGGCAATTGCCTCGCTCATGCAGCTCTCCTTAGTAAAGCGAGTAGTCGGTCAGGGTTAGCGGTGTCAGTTGCCGCTACGGTTGGGGTGATTCTAGCAGCTTTACCCCTAAGGCGTCGTTGACGGTATTCGCTGAGCATTGAGAACGCTATACTCTCAGTTTGAATAACCGGTAGCGCTGACGGGCGCTGCCCCTTTTGGTGAACTGCTTTTTACAAGGAGCAAAGAATGTCCGATGTCAAAAAGGTTGTGCTGGCGTACTCAGGCGGCCTGGACACGTCCGTTATCGTTAAGTGGTTGCAAGAGACCTACAACTGCGAGGTAGTGACCTTTACTGCCGACATCGGTCAAGGTGAAGAAGTCGAGCCCGCCCGTGCTAAAGCCCAGGCTCTCGGCGTGAAAGAGATTTACATCGAAGACCTGCGCGAAGAGTTCGTGCGTGACTACGTTTTCCCGATGTTCCGTGCCAACACCATCTATGAAGGTGAGTACCTGCTGGGTACCTCCATTGCTCGCCCGCTGATCGCCAAGCGCCTGATCGAAATCGCTAACGAAACCGGCGCCGATGCCATCTCCCACGGCGCAACGGGTAAAGGTAACGATCAGGTGCGTTTCGAGCTGGGTGGCTACGCGCTCAAGCCTGGCGTCAAGGTCATCGCACCCTGGCGCGAGTGGGACCTAACGTCCCGCGAGAAGCTGATGGCTTACTGCGAAGAGCACAACATCCCGGTGGATTTCTCCAACAAGAAGAAGAAATCTCCCTACTCCATGGATGCCAACCTGCTGCACATCTCCTACGAAGGCGGCATTTTGGAAGATCCGTGGGCCGAAGCCGAAGAGGACATGTGGCGCTGGAGCGTTTCACCGGAAGCCGCGCCAGAGCAGCCCACCTACGTTGAGCTGACGTTCGAGAAAGGCGACATCGTGGCCATCGACGGCGAAGCGCTCAAGCCGCACGAAGTGCTTGAAAAGCTCAACAAGTTGGGTGGTGACAACGGTATCGGTCGTCTGGATATCGTCGAAAACCGCTATGTAGGTATGAAGTCGCGCGGCTGTTATGAAACGCCGGGGGGAACGATCATGCTGCGTGCCCACCGCGCTATCGAATCACTGACGCTGGATCGCGAAGAGGCCCACCTCAAAGACCAGCTCATGCCCAAATACGCTGAAGTGATCTATAACGGTTACTGGTGGAGCCCGGAGCGCCGTATGCTGCAAGCGGCCATTGACGAGACGCAGAAGAGTGTCTCCGGTGTGGTGCGCATGAAGCTGTACAAAGGTAACGCGACCGTGGTGGGGCGCAAGTCCGAGCAGTCCCTGTTCGATGAATCTATCGCAACATTCGAAGACGACGCGGGCGCTTACAACCAAAAAGACGCCGAAGGCTTCATCAAACTGAATGCACTGCGGCTGCGTATCGCCGCAGGTAAAGGCCGTCAGCAGAGCTAACGTTCGACGGTGGCCAGCGCTAAGCTGGCCACCGCGTGACGGACAGGAGTCGGTATGTTTAAAAAATTGCTGTCAGGGCTGTTTGGCGCGCAAGGCAGTGGTGAGGCGAGCACAGGCACCAAGGCCGCTGAGCCGGTGGAGTATAAAGAGTACCTCATCGTCTCACAGCCTGATCACCAAAGTGGCCAGTACCGTGTTAGCGGCTGGATACGCAAACCCGATAGCCAAGGGGGCGCTCAGGAGCACCGCTTCGAGCGTTCCGATATGCTGCCTGGGCGTGACGCGTGCGACGCCTTGATGGTGTCGAAGGCGCAACGCTATATCGATGAAGTAGGCGATGCGATGTTCGACCCCGACCCTCGCCGCGAGAGCCAATCCTCTAGCTAATGTGCGTGTCCATCAAGGCCCGTGCTTCAGCTGCCGCCTGCAGCATCAACTCTGCAGGCACATCGGAGCTCGTGCTGCCTTGTTCGCTTGCTTCAATATCGGTGAGCAGTCGGCCGAGTCGGCCCTGACGCAAAGTGAGGGCTTGATGGATCGTTTGGCTCAGCGGCAGTTCTTGCAGCATTGCATCGAGGTCGATACCCAAAATGACCGGCATATGCGAAAAGAGTCCGGCAATGAAGCCTTCTTCCTCGTCTAATCCACGCTGTTCTGCGAGCGCTTCGCACGCAAATGCACGTGTTAATCCGCTGGTAAGATTGATTTTACTAGCAGGATTATTCCCCGCGAGCATCACGATCGATACCAATGTACGTAGCTCTTTCAAGCCAATGATGTGAATGCAGTCCATCAGCTTGTAGGCAGGACGCTGAGAGGCCTTTTCTGCCGAGTTGGCGCGCTTGAAGACGGCGTTCAATAAATATGGGTCGCGAGCAATGAGCGTGCTCAGCGCCGGCAGGCGCACTTTATCACTGTAGAGCTGAGCAAGTAGCTGCATTTGATTGGCACGTGACGTGCTGTGTCGCTGGGTTTTTGTCGTTTGTACCTGTGGGCGCTGATAAAAATAACCTTGAAATAAGCTAAATCCCAGTGCTTTACACTGTTCAAACTCTTCGTAGGTTTCTACGCGTTCGGCCAACAGTGTATAACCATCTTGATAAAGACGTTGAATGAGTGCCTTCGGAAGCCCAGTCGAAATATCGAACTTAATAATATCTGCCAAGGCCAATAATGATCGATTGGCGTCGGTAAGTTCAAAATCATCCAGGGCCAATGTATAGCCTTGGGTTTTTAACTGACGTAACGCCGTTAAAAGTGCATCACTCACGGCCGTGTCTTCAAGCACTTCGATCACGATTTGCTCTTTTGGCAAACCGTCAAGATCCGGGTTTAGTAACCACTCCCCGGAGGCATTAATAAAGAGTTTTCGCTGACCGCACAGTTTATCCAATCCAATTTCATAGATGGCAACAGCGCAGGCGCGTGCGGTGGCTTGCACATCATCAAAGACGGCGGCAGTGCCAGCCGAAAAATCGCCACGATAGAGCAGCTCATCAGCCACATGGTGTAGCTGGGCGTTAACGATAGGCTGGATAGCGATGGTGTAATGGCCGGTACTGGTCTCTTCTTGCGCTGACCCTTGCATAGTGCCGCTGCTCCGACTGTCAGGGGGAAAACGTGCGAGGCCGCGAAGAATAGCGTAAAAGCGCTGATAGGCGCTAGTTACATTGAGTCACAATGCGTTGAATGGCACAATTATTCACTTAAACGGTATGGCGAGGAAGCGATAGCTTAATGGCAGCGCCACCTAACGCTGAAGTGTCAACCCAAAGTTTACCACCCAAGTGATGAATAATGGCGCGGCTAATGGGTAAGCCTAAACCGCTCCCTTTAGGTCGTTGGTCTGTCTGTTTACGCTTGGCCAATTTCAACTGATAAAACTTTTCAAAGACGTTGTCACGTTCGTCGACAGGAATGCCGGGCCCATTATCTTCAACGCTCAAGCAAACAGCGTGATCTGTCGCATAAATGTGTAACCGTACGATCGGATGGTCGGGGTCGGCAAACTTGCGTGCGTTTTCCAACAGATTGATGATGACTTGTTCGAGCCTGTCTGGGTCGGCCATGACCATGGCGATGGATACGTCAGTCACCCACTCGACATCGATACCCTGATCGGCGTGAAGCCGTGCCAGTGCTTGGCTGCTCTGCTTGGCGATATGCATTAGATCGACGGGGATGGGTTTGAGGGAAAGGCGTCCACTCTCAAGTCGTGCCAAATCGAGAATTTCATCGATCAGGCGAGATAGGCGCTCACTCTCCAGCACCATGATGCGCAGAAACTGCTGCCGTTTGTCTGCTTCGATGTCGGGAGTATCGCGTAATATTTCGGCAAACGAGCGGATGGACGTCAGTGGGGTACGCAACTCGTGACTCACCATTGCAACGAACTCATCCTTCATGCGATCTACTTCTTGCAATCGCTCGTTGGCGCTGCGTAGTTCCTCACCGACCCGAGCTAGCTCTTGAGACTTCTGCTCCAGTCGACGGTTGTACTCCAATGCCTGGGAGGTCGTGTCGAGAATCGTTAGCACCGACGCCATGTCCAACGCTTCACCGCGCAACACGGAATGGATCAATACGCTGGCAGACGCACTGCCGAGTGACCCGGCCAACGCCTGTTCCGCACGGGTGATCAGGGCTCCTGACGCGGGGCGCTGGTGGGCATCTGACCGTTCCAAGGAGGCATACGGGGCGGTAAATACGCGGTGCGTTGCTCCATGGCCCAAAAAGCGCACCAAGAGTGCGTACAGAGCGCCTTCGGTGGTTTGACCCTGCCAGCGTGATGCCGTCGGCAGAGGCGCATGCATGGCTTCGGTGAACAGCGCTGCTTGAGTCTGCTCCATGGGAGTGGGGCGAGTGAAGAGAGAAATAGTGATGAGCAAGCCAACGTTCAACACCATGCTCCAAAACAGCGAGTGTGTATAGATATCCCATCCGCTTAGCCCCAGCAGGGCGTACGGGGATAACCAGCCAATGCCCCAGGGCCCCTGTGTGACGAAAGAGGCTTCTAGCCAGCCGGACTGTGCAAAGCCCGGCAGCAGCAGCGTATAACACCACACCATAAAGCCTGCCACCATCCCCATCGTGGCCCCTCGGCGAGTGGCCCCACGCCAATACAGCCCAATCAAAAGGGCCGGGGCGAACTGCGCCACACCTGCAAACGAGACCAATCCGATGGTCACGAGGCTATAGCTGTCGCCAATCCATGCATGGTAGAGATAGCCCATGAGCAGAATGACCACGATCGCCAGGCGGCGCACGTTGAGCAGCCAGTCGGCTAAACGACCCTCACGCCCCGTGTACCACCCTTTGAACCTTAGCAGCAGCGGCATCACGAGCTGATTACTGACCATCGTCGAGAGCGCGATGGTCTCGACGATGACCATGCCGGTGGCGGCGGAGAGACCGCCGATGAACACCAAGAGCGGCAGTCCCTCCAGACCTGCGGATAGCGGAAGGGTGAGCACGAAACTATCCGGGTCGCCTTTGCCCAACAACAGACCCGCGAAGGCAATGGGAATCACGAACAGGTTGATCAATAGCAAATAGAGTGGAAACAGCCAACTCGCGCGTTCCAAATGCTGTTCGTCCACGTTCTCGACGACCAGCACTTGAAATTGCCGGGGTAGCGTAAAGAACGCCAGAAAAGCGAGCAGCAGCATGCCTACCCAACCGGTGGCGCCTCCCGGCACCGTCTCCAGGCGCATACTATCGATAAGGTCAGGCGTTGCGGCGACGTCTGCCAGAAGGGCGGCAGGCCCATCGAACAGCAGGAAGGTGACGAACATACCCACCGATAGGAAGGCCACTAGCTTGACGACGGACTCGACGGCGATGGCTGCCACCATGCCCTCATGGCGTTCGCTGGCATCCAGGTGGCGGGTGCCAAACAGAATGATGAACAGCGCCAATACCATCGCAATCCAAAAAGAGCGATCCATCCAGAACCGTTCGTTGTCCAGTGTGCTGTCGGCACTCAGTGGGTAGTTCATGAGCACCGCATGACTCACCGTGATGGCTTTGAGCTGAAGCGCGATGTAAGGGGTAATGGTGATCAAGGCCAGAAGGGCGACCAACGCCCCGAGTTGAGCGCTTTTGCCGTAGCGGGCGCTAATGAAATCGGCAATGGAGGTAATGCGCTGATGGGCGGCAATGCGTACCATTTTACGCAGCGTAAACGGGGCCAGCAGCATGGCCAGCGTAGGCCCCAGATAAATCAGCAGAAAGCTAGGGCCATACTGTGCGGCGCGGCCAACACTGCCGTAAAACGTCCAGGCCGTACAGTAGACGGCAATCGACAAGGCGTAAACGGTCGGCGAATTGATGAGCGAACGACCCTGTTCGGCGCGACGGTCTCCCCATGCGGCCACCAGAAATAGCAGCGCCAAATAGCCAAAGGCGATAGCAATGACGACCCCATCGCTGCGCATGGTTCACGACCTCTTGGGGCGTTCGGCCAGCCAAGCCGCTAGACCGATGAGGGCCCCCCAGGTCAATAAGAGGTAGATCGGCAGCCAGCCTACCGCGCTGGGCAATCGATCAATCAAAAGCAGGACGGGGGGGCAGAACAGGAAGAGGGCAAGTAGCACTAGCGCAAGGCGTCTCTCCCGCTGCCGAGGATCAGAGTGGGGAGGCGTCATGGCGCGCTAGCGTCCTCTTTATCGAAGGCATTGGCCTGAAGTGCCAATAGCGCGTCTAGCGTATCGATGCCACGGGCTTCCAGGCGGGGTAAGAGTGCCAGCCAAAGCTCCGCCGTTACACGGGCATCTCCTAATGCTGTGTGCCGGGTATTGGGAGGAAAGCGTAAATCGTAACGTTTGGCCAGCGTATCCAAATCGTGACCATCCAGCGCCTCATCGAGGGCTTTTGACAGCAGGAGCGTGTCTAGCACCGGCATATCGAAATGAACGCCGTGCCCGCTAATGGCTAGCATATCGAAAGCGGCGTTATGGGCGAGCATGACGGCATCGCCCACGTAATCTCGAAAGAGGCCCAACACGATATTTAGCGGCTGCGCACCGGCAACGTCCGCATCGGTAATCCCGTGAATCACGGTGCTGGCAGCAGGAATGGTGCGTTTGGGGTCGACGAAATGATCGAACGCATCGTTGGCCAGCAAACGGCCATTGACGATCCGGCAGGCGCCCAAGCTAATCACCGTATCGCCTCGGCGGAGCTCAAGGCCAGTGGTTTCCGTATCGAATGCTACGATCTCCAAGCTGCGCAGCGCGCGATTGGCTAAGGTGTCATCCGGCGCTGGTAACTGCGCGATGCCAAAATCATGGAACTCCGGGCGTGGCGGTGCCATCTCTCTTGGCGCTTGCGTCTGAGCGATAACAGGGAGCGGCAGCCGCAGCTTGGCATGGCGTTTGTCCGTGTCGGTGACACTCCAAATATCGGTTGCGTGCTGGCGCAGTATATCGGCCACGGTGGGGCTGAGTGGCAGCGTGGTCAATGGTGATTCGCGCCAGACGCTGAGCTCGCTTTCAGGCACGGCCACCCCTCGCCAAATGAGATCTACGTAGGCGCGTTTCGGGTGAAGCGTCATTTCACCTTCGAAGCCGCTGGCGGGCAGGTGGCAGCGCAAATGTTCCACCAATGACGCGAACAGCTCGATGAGGGCGGGGGCGTCGCCCTTGAACCAGGCGGGGACACCGATAGGTGTAATCAAGCGCTGGGCGGGGTCGAGACGTTCATCCAGCGATTGCCAAAAATCGTTGGACCAGATGGGCCGCAAGCGTTCGCCGTGATACTGAAGGTCGTCCAACAGGGTTCCGATCTCGGCAACGCGCTGGTTCAACGCTTGGCTTTCGTCGTGCATGACGTGCTCGAAACGTGTTCGCAGCGCGGGTGACGTTTGAGAACAGGGGAGTTGGCGCAATGCGTCGGCGGCACTGCTCAGATTGGCCGCGTGTTGGCGTAATGGAGGAAGCATGCGGTTTAGGGCGGCGCGCACGCCCATTTCATTGTTCCAGGTGGTGGTCGTATCGGTACAGGTCACCAGTGTTTCATGCTCACTACCGGGTACCCGGCGAACGACCACCTTTAGCCAGCGCTGGCCGCAGGGGGCGAGCATTTCACGGGGCGAGCCATCGTCGGGCAGTTGTGTTATGGCATGGGCTAGCGTCGCGGTCGGCAACAGGGCGTCCAGGCGTTTACCCAACCCTAGCCCGGTATTGCCCGCAAAAAATGTTTCGGCCGCCTGATTGAACAGCATCACACGCCGATGCCGGTCACAGAGAAGTAGCGGTGTTTCCAGTACCTGGAGCAGCGTCTCCAGCTCTTGACGGATACGCGAGGCACTGCGCGCGCCTTCTGCATGCGCGGTGGTAAGCCGTGCGCGGTCGGCTCGCCAGCGGTGGCTGACCCGGCGAAGGTCTGGGCCGAGCCCTGTTAACCAGCCCTCGGCGGTGTGGTCATCTGGGGCATCGGGATTGGCGACCCAGCGCGCCAACTGCGCTTGAAGGTGACGTAGGGGCGTGAAGAGCATGCGCTCTAGCAGCAGGCCTATTGAAAAGAGCGTAATACCGCCTGATAAACTGCCTAGCCATAGAACCCAACGCGCCATGCCCGAAAGCGCCAACTGGCTATCTAACCAAGCGGCAAAAAGGGCGCCCCCTAAAAGGCTAACGCCGCTGAGCAGTAGCCATACACCGACCAAGCGCTGGCGTTTAGGGAGTCCTTTGAGGGTCATGTGGCACGCTCGACGAGTAATGCTTTGACTTTCTCGACCAACTGTTGGGTCGAGAAAGGTTTGGTGACGTAGTCATCGGCACCCAGCGCAAAGCCCTTTTCTCGCTCTACTTCACGGCCATGAGCCGTTAACATGATGACCGGTAAATGCCGCTCGGATTCATCGCGACGAAGCTGTTCGAGCACTTCAAAGCCGCTGATGCCAGGCAGGCTGATATCCAGGAGCAGAAGGTCAGGGGCGGCCTCGGCGATTTTTCGCAGTGCCGTTTCGCCGTCGGCGGCCGTGGTCACCGTCAGCCCCGCCTGGGACATGAGGAACTCAAGCGACAGTAGAATATTGGGCTCATCATCGACCACTAATACGTTGGCCATTATGGTCTCTCCCAGCGACGTTAGATGATCAATCAGACGGCAAATGTTGAGTTAAGTGTATGTAGCATGAGGCATTCGGCCAAGACGACCTTGGCCGAATGCGGGGTATGCAGAGAACCTCTCACGGTAGACAGAATAATGCGCGTTTTATTGTTATCGGCTTATGAAGCGGTTAGCCACCGTTACTGGGCAAACAGCCTGATGGCCGAAGTCACCGACGTGGACTGGACGCTGCTCAGTCTGCCGCCACGCCACTTCTCTTGGCGCATTCGCAGTAACCCGTTGAGCTGGTGGTTAAAAGAGTATGAGCGATTAAGTCAGCCTTACGATGTAGTGCTGGCAACATCCATGGTAGATATTGCCACCTTGCTGGGCCTGTTTCCCCACCTGGGGCGGGCTAGAAAGATCGTCTATTTTCACGAAAATCAGTTCGCCTACCCAGAATCCAGCGATCAGATGCCCCAGGTAGAAGCCAAAATGGTCAACCTGTATGCGGCACTGGCGGCGGATGTGCTGGTGTTCAACACCGCCTATAACCGGGACTCTTTTTTTGACGGTGCGCGGCGTTTTTTAAAGAAAATGCCGGAAAATCTGCCGGCGGCTAAACCGCTAGAACGGTTACGTCAAAGCGCTCGCGTGGTGCCCGTGCCCATTGCGCCTGCTACCTGTAGCGCTGCTGGCAACGCAAACCCACGGCGGCTGATTTGGAACCACCGCTGGGAGTATGACAAAAACCCGGAGGACTTCTTCGCGGTATTGTTCAAACTCAGCGAGCAGCAGGTGCCGTTCGAGTTGGCGGTGCTTGGCCAGCAGTTTCGCGACGTGCCGCCGATCTTTGCCGAGGCGGAGGCACGTTTGGCTGAACATATCATCTGCTGGGGGCCGCAGCCGGAGGCCGAGTACCGCGCGCTGCTCAACGGTGGCGGCATCGCGGTGTCCACTACTTGGCACGAGTTTCAGGGGCTGGCGATCATGGAGGCCGCCCAACGCGGAGCCACGCCGCTAGTGCCAGATAGGCTCTGCTTTCCTGAACTTTACCCCGTCCAATACCGCTACGATGGCACACCAGAGGGGCTCTACCTGCGCTTGAGCGCGTGGCTGTTGGAACCCAATCGTCAACCAGCGCCGTTGGATACGCAGCCCTGGCAGTGGCCGAGCTGGCGTGAAACGTACCGTCAGTTGCTGGTGGAAGGTGGGTCTAATGAATCCATTCGCCGGGTGGGCCAGTGAACCACCGCCGTATGGCGACGCATTTTCTCAGCAAGCCGTGGGTGATGGTGACGAATTACCTGCTCGGCAAAATCCGATAAAAAGCGTGATTTCAGCGCGGCCCGCGCCCGATCCACGCCGCTGTATTGGTAGGGCGTGGAGGCCAGCAGCATAAAGCCATCATCGGGAATCCGCCCGGCGCGCATGTTGGCGTCGATGATGCTTGCGGCGGTTGCAATGGGCGCGGCCAAGTCCGGGCCGTAGGGGCCGATAATCAGCGCGGTGTTGGGAAGGTGCAAGAAATCGAACCCACGGCCAATGCAAATGACCCATTCGCGGTGTTCAATCTCAAGCGCCCGGGTGACACCGCTTAGCTCGCTCACATGGGCCATGTTGCCCACCAGCAGCGGCAGTAGATCCCGTTGAATATCATCGGGCATGTCGGGGCAAACGCTGGCTAACGTGGCGGGTAAATCACTCGCTTGGCGGTCGATCCAGTCGCGTATGTCGAGCATCTCGCCACCTTGGCCGTGAAGGATCATGGCGTCGCTATCGGTTTCAAAGCCGCACACCAGTGGGTACACCTGCTGATGGTCGTGACCAAACAGCTCTCCCGCTTGCTGAGCTATGGCGTACGCGTGGGCTTTGGCAGCCTCGGTATCGCAGTTGAACCCGGCGCAGCCGCGTGCGTGATGACCGCTAGAGAAGTGGTAGGTAATCAGCAGCAGTGTGGCGCGGCCACGGTCAGCCGCTTGCAGTACCGACTCGGTGATGAGCTCGCCTAGATACGGCCAGCCCAGATCAAAAATACCCCCCAAATTACGAAACGGCGTAATGATCCCAAGCGGCGTGCGGGTAGCATGGGGAATGTGAATCCGCCCATCCATACACTTCATCACCACGATCGACGTAGGGTGCTGTGCCAGGTAGCGCTGACGAGCAAGCCAAGCGTCGGGGCTACAGAAGCGCTCGGCGTGCTGTTTGGCAAGGTCGAGTAGCGCGTCGATGCGTTGGGCAATCGGCTGGCGGTGAAGCAGGGCGGCGGGGCTAGGCATGGGGCGGTCCTGGCATTGGCATGCCGTTAGGCAAGCTCGGTCTTTTCTTTATAATCGCACAGATCTTCGATGATGCAGCTGCCGCAACGAGGTTTTCGCGCAATGCAGGTGTATCGCCCGTGTAAAATCAGCCAGTGGTGGGCATCTTGTTTGAACACGCTGGGCACGTGGCGCAACAGCTTCTGCTCGACCTCGACGACGTCTTTACCCTTGGCGATACCGGTGCGGTTCGACACGCGAAAAATATGCGTATCTACCGCAATGGTGGGTTGGCCAAAGGCGGTATTCAGAATCACGTTAGCCGTTTTACGCCCGACGCCGGGCAGCGCTTCCAGCGCTTTGCGAGTGTTGGGCACTTCGCCACCATGTTGGTTGACCAGCAGGTGGCAGGTTTTCATCAGATTCTCTGCCTTGGTGTTGAAGAGCCCAATGGTTTTGATGTGCTGCTTCAGTCCATCGATGCCCAGCGCAATGATGGCCTCGGGCGCATTGGCGACCGGAAAGAGGGTGGCCGTTGCTTTATTGACGCCTACATCCGTGGCTTGAGCGGAGAGCAAGACCGCGGCCAACAGCTCGAATGGCGTGCTCCAGTTGAGCTCGGTAGTCGGGTGCGGGTTTTCCGCCTGAAGGCGCGCAAATATCTCATGACGCTTTTGAGCATTCATGGCGTGTTCTCTTGGTTATTGAATGGTGCTTATTTAATAGTGCCGGTGACCCGCACACGGCGCTCGGCTCGCGGTGCGACGTCGACGGCCCGAGCGCGGGCAGCACGACGCTGATCCAGCACGTTTTTTAGCGCGATCAGATGCCCTGCCACGAAGAACGCGCCGGGGGGCAGGATGAAAAAGAGAAACTGGTAATCCGCCACCAGGGTGATCTGCCAGTGAGCGGCAACCGGCCCAAACAGCATCGCCATGTCGCTAAACAGCGTTCCTTGGCCCACCAGCTCGCGGATCGCACCCATCAGCACTAATACCGCACCAAAGCCCAGCCCCATCATCAGCCCATCGACGGCGGCAGGCAGCACGGGTTGGCGAGAGGCAAACGCATCCGCACGGCCCAAAATGGCGCAGTTCGTTACGATGAGCGGGATGAAAATCCCCAAAATTTGGTAAAGCGAGTAAGCAAACGCGGCCATTAACAGCTCGGCGCAGGTCACAAAGGCGGCAATTACCATCACAAACGCGGGGAGCCGCACGGCGCTAGGCACCTGATGGCGAATGAGTGAGATTGTTGTGCTGGCCCCTACCAAGACCAGCAGCGTGGCCAGCGCTAAGCCCAGCGCATTCACCACCGTGGCGCTGACGGCCAGCAGCGGGCAAAGTCCCAGTAGCTGCACCAGCGCCGGGTTATTCGACCAAAGCCCCTCTCGGGTAAGCTGTCTCCACTGGCTCATGGCGTGGGCTCCTGCTGAACGAGTTCGCGCTGATAGTAGCGCAGCGCCTCATGAACGGCGTTAATGACGGCCCGTGGGGTAATCGTTGCGCCGGTGAAACTGTCGAATGCGCCGCCCTCTTTGCTCACGGCCCAGCCGCTTGGGGGCAGGCTCTCGAGGCTAAGGCCGTTGAATGATGTAATCCAGTCGCTGCGTGACCGCTCGATATCATCGCCAAGCCCAGGCGTCTCTTGGTGGTGAGTCACCCGCACCCCGGTGAGTTGCCCACTTTGGTCGATAGCGACTAGCAGGCGAATTTCACCGTTATACCCTTGGCGTGTCACGACCGGCAGAATGGTGGCGGCTTCGCTACCTTGCTGTACCCGCCAACCCTCTTGCGGCGTGCGATGGCCCAGCGGCGTTGGGTCGGGTAGCGAAAACGCGCTTTCTAATACGGCCTGAACCGGCACCGAGGCCAGTGAGGCGGGCAACACTTCCTGCAGCTGACGATGCTGATAAGCAAGCTGGTGCGCGGCAATGCGCTCGGCGGTCACGGCGCGGGTGAGGGCGACGCTGCCGGCAGTAACCAGAGCAAACAGGCCAAGGGCCAGCGCACCGCGCAGCATGGCGTGTTGAGTGGTCATGGCGCGCTCTTCCTCTCATCCGGCCGAGCGGTAGCTTGACCGACCGGGCGTGGCACGCTGACCATGTCCAGCAGCGGCACGCAGAGATTCATCAGCAGTACGGCAAAGGCGACGGCATCCGGGTAGCCGCCTAAATTGCGAATCAGGATGACCAGCACGCCAATGCCCGCACCGTACAGCAGCTTCCCCCGGCGGCTGGTGGCCGCTGAGACCGGGTCGGTGGCAATAAAGAAGGCACCAAACAGCGTCGCCCCGGTGAGCAGATGAAACAGCGGTGAGGCAAAGTGGCTAGTGTCGCTGGCGTAAAACAGCGCGGAGAGCATTATCATGCTGCCCAGCATAGCGACTGGAATATGCCAACTTATTAGCCGCTTGACGATCAACACAACGCCCCCTGCCAGCCATGCCAGCGCGATATTGCGCCAAGCATTCAGCGTGCCGTCAGGGAGCGGTGACGATGCCCAGAACTCGCTAGCGAGCACGGCGTCACCTTTGTGTTTGAAAGCATCTAAAGGAGTGGCTCCGCTCAGGCCATCGAGCGCTGACGTGGGTAGTGTTCCCATTATTTGTGGCCAGAGGGAGTCGGGCCAAAGTGGTTGGGGCGGTGCCCAGAGCGTCATATGGGTGGGAAACGACACCAGCAGCAGTGCATAGCCCACCATCGCAGGGTTGAACGGATTGTGGCCCAAGCCGCCATAGAGCTGCTTCGCGACGACGACGGCGGCGATCACCCCAACGCCCATTAGCCACCAGGGGCTCGCAGGTGGCAACGAGGCGCCTAGCAACACGCCAGTGAGCAGGGCGCTGGAGTCGTTGAGCGTCGGCCAAATGGGGCGGTGGCGCAGGCGTAGAACGAGCGCCTCAGCGGCGACGGCCCAAAGCGCCGCGATCAGTACGTTGCTGAGTATCCCTAGCCCAAAATAGAGCGTCATCACCGCAAGGCCCGGAAGCGTGGCGGCGATGACCCAGCGCATCACATGGGCTGTTGATGGTGCTTTACCCAGCTGGGGGGCGTGCATCATGCTCATGGCGCTTCCTTCTGTTCACTGGCGGCACGGGCTTCGGCCAATCGTGCCTCTGCCGCTTTGAAATTCTCTTGGGCAGTGGCGAGCTGAGTCTCCAAATCGTCGTGGTGCTGCTGCGGGTCTTGAGCGGCGGCCCGTGCCAGTACTTTCTCCGCTTTTCGCACGGCGGCTTTGGCGGCCGTTTGAGCGATGCGCAGGCTGCGAAGGTCTGCCGCGGGATCAGCTTGAGTGCCCGTAGCGTCGCTGGAAGCGGACTGCTGCTGGGCGAGCCGTGCCTGACGGCGCGCCTTCTTCTCCGCTTCTTCCCTGACCAGCCGCGCTTGGCGGAACTCAAAGCGGTGCTTGGCGTGTTCCGCTTTGGCGGTTTCGATGCGTTTATGCCGAATACGCTGTTTGGAGGAGCGGTAGTCCTGCACCAAATGGATCGCGCTGGGGCAAACGTAGCTGCAGGCACCGCACTCAATGCAGTCGAACAGATGGTGAGCCTCAAGGGCGGCATCGTTTTCGGCGCGGGCGTACCAGTGCAGCTGCTGGGGAAGCAGTTGAGCAGGGCACACACTTTCACAAGCGCCGCAGCGAATGCAGGGGGCTTCTACGGGTGCTGGCGGCAGCTCCTCTTTTGTCGCGGCAATCAGGCAGTTGGTCGTTTTGGTGACGGGGGCCTCTAATGACGTAAGCGGCGTGCCCATCATCGGCCCCCCGACCACCACTTGATGAAGCCGCTCGTCGTCTACGCCAACCTGCGCCAGCAGCGTATCTATCGAAGTCCCTACACGAACCCAGTAGTTGCCGGGCTGGGTAATGGCGTCACCGGTTAATGTAACGACCCTTGCGACCAGCGGTAGTCCGTCGCGTACCGCTTGCAGCGCCGCGAGCAGCGTGCCGGGGTTGTGGCATAGCACGCCGATATCCGCCGGTAGCCCACCGCTAGGCACCTCGCGGTTCAGCAGCTTTTTAATCAGCTGGCGCTCTCCGCCGCTGGGGTAGCGGGTTTCGATTATCTTCAGCGTCACGTCCGCCAGTGGTTCGCTGTCAGCACTGATCGTAAGAAGGGCTTGTAGGGCCTGAACAGCCTCAGGCTTGTTATCTTCAATGCCGACGATGATGTGCGCGGCTCCGCATAGGCGAGCCAGCAATTGAGCCCCCTCAAGCACATCCGCCGCATAGTGGCGAAGCGTGAGGTCATCGGCGGTAATATAAGGCTCGCACTCGGCGGCATTGACCACCAGCGTATCAATGGCGTGGTGCTCGTTGACTTGAGCTTTGATATAGGTCGGAAAGCCCGCACCACCCAGCCCAATAAGCCCGCTGTCATCAAGCCGTTCCAGCAGCGCGTCGCGCTCTGCGGTTCGCCAATCCAGCGGTGGCAGCGTGGTCCAGCGATCTTCGCCATCGCCTTGAATGATGATCGCGCGGTCGGTGATCTCGATCACGGTGCCGCTGATACTGGCGTGCACATTAGCTGAGACCATGCCATCTCGGCGGGCGACTAGTGTGCCTGTTTTGACCGCATCGCCCACGTTGACGCAGGGAAGCGCCGCTTTACCGGTATGTTGCGACAGCGGTAGCGTTACCTCACTGGGCAACGGCGCGGTGCGCAGCGGCGCTTGATTGGAGCGCTCTTTACGTTCAGGCGGGTAGATGCCGCCGGGAAACTCATAGGCTGGCATGCGCGCTCCTCAATGGCTGGCGGTCGCTCACGATGGGCTCCCACTGTGTCAGCGGTTTGCGTCTGGGCAGCATGTCGATGCAGTCCACCGGGCAGGGGGCTACGCAGAGGTCGCAGCCGGTGCACTCGTCTTCGATTACGGTATGCATCTGTTTGGCTGCGCCAATAATGGCATCTACCGGGCACGCCTGAATGCACTTGGTGCAGCCGATACACTCGGCTTCACGGATATACGCCACGGTATCTTCACTGGCTGCTTCCCCATCGAGCGGGGCAGGGTCGCGGCCGAGCATATCCGCTAGGGCGAGAATGGTAGCCTCACCGCCGGGAGGGCATTTATTGATGGCATCGCCCTGATTGATCGCTTCAGCGTAGGGGCGACAGCCGGGATAGCCGCACTGGCCACATTGGGTTTGTGGCAGCAGTGCATCGATTTTCTCAACCAGCGGGTTCTCTTCACCTTTAAAGCGCGCGCTCGCCATGCCGAGTAGCGCGCCAAACACGATGCCCAGACCGGTGAGCGCGCCGACGGCGCTGAGCACGCCCCACCATGAAAATGAATCGCTCATGGTCGTTACCCCTGTACGAGTCCGGAAAATCCAAGGAACGCCAGTGACATGAGACTGGCGGTAATCATGGCAATCGCGGCGCCGCGAAAGGGCTTGGGCACATCTGCGCTGGCCAAGCGCTCACGCATGGCGGCAAACAGTACAAGCACCATCGAAAAGCCTAACGCAGCGCCCAGGCCATACAGCGTGGTATGGAAAAAACTTAGCTCTCGGTTCAGCGACAGCAGGGCCACGCCGAGGACGGCACAGTTGGTGGTGATCAGCGGGAGAAAAATACCCAGCACCTGATGCAGTAACGGGCTGAGCTGGCGCACCATGATTTCGGTGAACTGCACCACGGCGGCAATCACGACGATAAAACTAATGGTACGCAGGTAGGTAATATCCAGCGGTACCAGCAGGCCGTGATAGACCACGTAGCTAGCGGCGGAGGCTAGCGTCAATACGAACGTGGTGGCCAACGACATGCCCATCGCCGATTCGAGTTTGTTAGAGACACCCATGAACGGGCATAGCCCAAGAAATTGGACCAATACAAAGTTGTTAACCAGCGCGGTGCTGACCAAAATAACGAAGAGTTCATTCATGACGGCGTATTTTGCTTAGAAACAGGGCAGCTGGCTAGAGGGGGCTCGAAGAGCACGACACGGTGTCGTCCTTGCGCTTTGGCTAGGTAGAGCGCTTGGTCAGCGGTGGCCATGACCGCGCTGGGCAGCAGTGTCTCGCTATCGCTGAGCATGCCAATACCGACGCTAATCGTCACGTAGTGGCTCACCGGCGAGGTCCCATGGGGTAAGCGGAGCTGGTCGACGGCATCTATCAGCGCGTGGGCAAATGCTTTCGCCTGTTGGGGCGTGGCTCCCGGGAGCAGGGCGCTAAACTCCTCGCCGCCGGTGCGGGCAATGAGTACGTCGTGGCGAATGGCCTCGTTTTGCAATGCCGTGGCGACTTTCTTCAAGCACTCGTCGCCTTGCTGGTGACCGTAGTCGTCGTTGTAGAGCTTGAAGTGGTCGATATCCAGCATCATGACGGCCAGCGGTACGTTGTGTTCGTTGGCGTGGCTTACGCCATCGATCAAGCGCTGATCGAACAGCCGCCGGTTGGGAAGCTCCGTCAAAGAGTCGTGGGTCGACATGCGCAGCAGTTCCGCATTGAGCTGTTGCTGACAGGTGAGCTGCTCCAGGTATGCCCTGGCAAGCAGGCCGATTTCATCCCGACGCAGGGTCAAGTGATCACTGTCAGGGAAGGGGCATGAAGGTTGTGTCAACGCCGTGAGCTGGCGCAGAGGCTTGAGCACCATACGCTCTAACAGTAATAGTACCATGCCAATGACGAGCAGCATCAAACCGGCTGTCCAGGCCAGGATGTAGCGAAAAGTAGTGAGACTTGCTAAGTACTGCACACGATTTAATTCGATCCCTAGCGAGACGGCCTCGTTCGTGCCGAAGGCAGGAAATTGCTGAGAGGCACGTACCTGGTCGCCAGAGAAGGTAAGTTCGGTCGGTTGGTCGGCGTCATAGTGCGTGACATCGAGTGAAAGAGGAAGTCCGGTGTAATCGACCATCCGTTCGAGCCAAGCGTCATCCATCGCACGCACTTTGAACAGCCAGCCGTTGGGCGGACCGCTTTCGTCGGTGTGTAAGATCTGGCTGGCAGCCACGATGGCAGGCCACTGTTCGATATACAGCGCCGTTGGGTCGACGTGCTCGGCCATTGCCGATTGCATGGTCTCGACCCAGGGAGCCATCCACGCACAGCGGTCAACGGCGGCGGTGCAAGTTTGATAACGCCCAGTGGTTGGCTCCAACCCTGCCAAGAAATGAACGTCGCCTTGCAGCGTAAAAAACGCCATCAGGTGGTAGTTCATGTCCTCGAACATCTGTTGGCTAAAGTTGACGTCGCGGTAGCGAGGGTTAGTGCCTTCGATGAACCGGTAGGTATCGTCCCAGTGTGACCAGTCCCGTGCTTGTGCCAGCAGGTTCTCTTGGTTGAGCATCAGGCTGCGTGTCGCTCGGTCCAGTTCGCGCTGAACGGCGGTGCGCTCTTCGGCCTGTAGCGCCGGAAATATCAGCCATTTGCTGATGACCGCGAGCGCTATCATTGCGACGATTAATAACCCGCCAAGCACGGCAAAGAAACGAAAACGCAATGACACGGAGAGGCGCTGGCCCATAAAACACACTCATGTTGAAGTGAATGACGACCACTAACGATAAGAATGGACGTCGCTTAAACACAAAAGGGGCAGGCTGCGCGCCTTGCCCCTTTCGTCCGTGAACGGCGGCGTTACGTTACACGCTGACCCGGTTCAGCGCCAGCATCGGGCGAAAGCAAATAAATGCCATCGTTGTTGGCAGAGGCCAGCACCATGCCTTCGGAAACGCCAAAGCGCATTTTGCGGGGTGCCAAGTTAGCCACCATCACCGTCAATCGACCTTCCAGCGCCTCTGGCGAATAAGCCGAGCGGATCCCCGAGAAAACGTTGCGGGTTTCGCCGCCCAAATCTAGAGTGAGCTGAAGCAGTTTGTCGGCCCCCTCGACGTATTGCGCTTTGGCAATTCGGGCAATCCGCAGGTCGACTTTGGCAAACTCGTCAAAGCTAATGCCTGCCGCGATGGGCTCGTCGGCCAGTGGGCCTTTCGGGGCGTTCTTTAGCTTCTGCTCTTCTACCAAATCTTCCTTCGAGGACTCGATCATGGCGTCGATCTTGTCCCGCTCTACCCGTGTCATCAGCGGTTTGAACTTGTTGATCGGGTGGTTGACCAGTACGTTACCACGGCTTTCCCAATTCAGAGTGTCAACATTTATGAATTCGCGGGCTTGCTCGGCCATGGCTGGGACAACCGGTGCCAAGTAGACCATCAGCTGACGGAACAGGTTGATGCCCACCGAGCAGATCTCCAGCACTTCTTGATCGCGGCCCTCTTGCTTAGCGAGTGCCCAGGGCTCTTTCTCGGCAATATAGGTATTGGCTTCATCGGCCAATTCCATGATTTTACGCATCGCGCGGCTGAATTCGCGTGCTTCAAAGTCGGCGGCAATGTCGTCGCCAGCAGCGATAAAGCGGGCAACCATCTGCGGCTCGGCACAGTGCCCTGAGAGCGTGCCGTTCCCGAGTTTTTTGACAAAGCCGGCACAGCGGCTGGCGATGTTCACGACCTTGCCGACGAGATCTGAATTGACGCGGGCCGCGAAGTCGTCAAGATTGAGGTCAAGATCGTCTACTTTCGACGTGAGCTTGGCAGCAAAGTAGTAACGCAGATACTCAGGGTTGAGGTGTTCGGCGTAAGTGGCGGCTTTGATGAAGGTGCCGCGCGATTTCGACATCTTTGCACCATCGACGGTCAAGAAACCGTGACAGTTGACTGCCGTCGGCGTGCGCAGCTCGGCACCGTGAAGCATGGCGGGCCAGAACAGCGCGTGGAAATAGACGATGTCCTTGCCAATGAAGTGATAGACCTCGGCGTCCGACTCTTTTTTCCAGAAACTATCGAAATCGATCCCATCGCGTTCGCACAGATGCTTGAAGCTGGCGAGGTAGCCGATGGGCGCGTCTAGCCATACGTAGAAGTACTTGCCCGGCGCATCGGGAATTTCAAAACCGAAGTAGGGCGCGTCGCGGGAAATGTCCCACTCGTTGAAGCCCGACTCGAACCACTCCATCAGCTTGTTGCGGATTTGTGGCTGTACGTGACCATCATTGATCCACTGCTGTAAAAAGTCAGCGAAGTCCGGCAGTTTGAAGAAGTAGTGCGTCGAACTGCGCACCTCGGGCGTCGCACCCGAGATGGCGGACACCGGGTTGATCAGATCCGCCGGTGTGTAGGTCGCGCCGCATTTTTCGCAGTTATCGCCGTACTGGTCGTCTGCGTGGCACTTTGGGCAGGTGCCTTTGATGAACCGGTCGGCAAGAAACAGCCCTTTCTGCGGATCGAACATCTGCTCGATATCGCGGGTCGCGATATGACCTTTGTCCCGCAGGCGAGTGTAGATCAGCTCGCTGAAGTAGCGGTTTTCATCCGAGTGAGTGGAGTGGTAGTTATCGAACCCCACACCAAAGCGGGCGAAATCTTCCTGGTGGTCTTGAGAAACCCGTTCAATCAAGGCTTCTGGGGAAATCCCTTCCTGCTCGGCGCGTAGCATGATCGCGGTGCCGTGAGCATCGTCGGCACAGACGTAGTAACACTGCTGGCCACGGCTTTTTTGAAAGCGTACCCAGATGTCCGTTTGAATGTATTCCAGCAGGTGGCCGAGGTGAATGGCGCCGTTGGCATAGGGAAGGGCGCTCGTCACCAGAATGTTGCGCGGGGCAGTATTGGACATGGTGAATGAAAATTCCGGTTAGACAATACAAATAAAGACGGCGAAGGGGAGGTGCTTCGCCGGTAACGTCATGTTGAGTGCGTGCTCGTACCCAGGAGTGTGGCCGAGGCTTAGTACAGCGCCTGCTCTTCTTGCACCACTTCGCGTAACAGCTCTAGAAACAGTTTGTCTGCCTCGGAGTGTTCGGCCGGGTCTTCAGGAATATGCACGCTGGTGGTGTCTGAAATTTCATTGGCAATACGCGCCATGATGGCGGGGCTGCTGCCTTCGGTGAGCTGGGTGCGGGCAATGGCCAGTGACTGCTCGAGAATTTTCGGGTCCTGCAGTAACTTGCGAATGAAGCCGCGTAGCTCGTTGATGATACGTGTTTTTTGAATTTCTGATGCGGACATAGGGAGTCTCCTTAAGACCGCGCTTGGTGAAGCTACCAAGCGAGACCAATGAATGCCTTGACCATAGCACTTTTTCTAACCGTGAGCATGCGCAGATTGGTCGCTACAGGCTCAGACGCCCAGCCTTGTGCTTCACCGGGTTGGCGTACTGTGCGAGCCAGTAAGGCCGCAGCGCTTCAGGCACGCTGGCTAGGCGCGCTTTGAAGCGCTCCCGGTCCTGGCGAGTAATCGCTTTACGGGCGACCAGCTCCGGCGACTCGCCCAATGTTTCCAGTGCAAGATAGTGACTGGGGAAGAGGCGATAGCCACCAATGACTTGGCGGTCGATCTCAGCGGCGACTTCATCGGGCGTGGCCATATCGGCACCGACGGGCGTACCAAATTTGAGCTGTACGCGACCTTTGGAGCCTGTGATGCCCGCGACGATCGAGCGAATGTCTTCGAACTCCCCCTTGGCGTAGCTGCCTTGTTTCGCAATGTCGTGAAGCTCTTGGGCTTTTTGCACATCGCAAGGGTCGTATTCGTAGCTGATGGATACCGGCACGAGTTTTAATTCGGCAATGGCATCGCCAAACACCATGTCGCGCTCGGCGTGACGCTTGGCCATGGTGAGCATTTTGATAATGGCGGGGTCGGTGCGGTCAATGCCGTTCTTGGCACGGCCTTCGCGCTGAGCCATCCAAATGGAGTGATTGTCGTCGGTAATCGAGTGACGGATGTACGACGAGAGCTGCTGGTAAGCTGCCAGCATGGCTCGTTTGCCGCGAGCGCTGCGGGGTACGATGAAGCTTTTGTTGAGCCGCATGAGGTCGGTGACATAAGGTTTCTTTAACAAATTGTCACCGATCGCGATGCGCACGGTATCCCGACCCGCTTCGTAGAGCGCGTAATTCACGAAGGCAGGGTCCAGTGAGATATCGCGATGGTTGCCAATGAAGAGGTAGGCACTATGGTCGTCGAGCTTGTCGAGCCCCGAGACGTCGAATGCATCGGTCGTCGTGCGGATCATGCGCACCATATAGCTGGCGATACGCATTTGGAATTCGCGAACGCTGGTGACCCCCTTTACCTCGCGCCGAACGGCATGGCTTGCCAATGCGCGCGCCACTGGCGGCGCCCACTTGGCCATGCGTGGCAGCCGGAAGCGGGTCAGCGCATCGAGCAGCTCGCTATCGCGGGAAAGCCGTTCAAGAACATCGGCCACCTCGTGATCCATATAAGGGCGAATATCCGCCCAAGGGTCATTCGGTGAGTCAGCGTTGGGTGCGTTATTGTGATGAGTCATGCGATCCGTTGGATATCAGCAAAATAATCGGGTTACGGCGGCTATCTGTCTCGTGGCTTAGGCGTCTGGCTGGGCCGTCGGTTCCCGCTGAGTTTCGCCACCTAACCATTCGAGCAGGCGGGTAATATCGTCAGACAGCGCTTGGGCCATTAGGATGAAGTCGGTTTCCAAGCGGGCGAGCGCATCGTCGCCGTCGTCGGCATGGTCCGCTTCTTCGATGAGCGCGTCGCCAAAACGTAGCGATTTGAGCGCTAGATCGTCGTGCAGCACGAAGCTTAGGCGGCCTTCGAGACTCATGGCGAGTTTGCTGGCTTGGCGCCCGCTTTCGAGCAGCTGCTGGATTTCATCGCTATCGAGATCGACCTGGCGTGCACGCAGTACGCCGTCGTCGCCTTTAGCCTTTAACTCCACTTGGTCGCCAAGCTGGAGGTCGGCAGGACGGCTGGCCGGGTCGCCAAGCCAGGTGGTCATGGCGCGAATGGGCAGCGTCTGGCTACTAAGCGGCGTGGCTTTCAAGCTGCCTAAGGTTTCGCGCAGCAGGTCCAAGACATCCTCGGCGCGGGTGCGCGAGCTGGCATTCACACCGATGAGCTGGCGTTTGGTGTCCCACCAGAGGTCGATTTTTTGGCTGCGGACAAAGGCGCGGGGCAGGAGTGCTTCGGTGACCTGCTCTTTAAGCGCCGTTTTTTCCTTACGGGTTACTTTGCGCCCTTCGCTGGCCTCGATCTCAGCGACTTTTTCATCGACTTCCTCTTTGACGACCGAGGCGGGAAGCAGGCGTTCCTGGCGCAGGGCCGAGAGTAGGCGGTGCCCCTGAATTTCATGGACACGCCGGTCGCCGCCTAGCCGCCCGGCAGGAGCCGTCCAGCCTAAACGGCGTGCATCCGCATTACCCAGCGGCTTGGCCGCATGCTCATCCAGTGCGTTGGCCAACGTTTGGCTATCTAGCTCGGGAGCGCCGTGCAGGCGATATAAATGCAGGTGCTTAAACCACATGTCACCGATCCTATGAAAAAGGTGGCACATTATGTCGAAACCAAGCCTTTCCTACCAGCACCTTGGCGTGGCGACTTGTTGTTGCACTGGTTTTAAACTTGTGTTTGATTTGCAAGGTGTTAATGATTCCTTGCCCATTTTTATAAGCAGTGAACAAGAGGATGCTATGTCTGAGTCAATTTCACAGGTTGGTATGCGGGTTCGTGGTTACCATTTGGATGGCTATGGTCATGTCAACAATGCGCGCTATCTGGAGTTCATGGAGGAGGGGCGCTGGGCATTTTTCGACGAGCACCCACGGCTCATCCAGCAGCTTCATAGTGCGGGGCGAGCCTTCGTCGTGGTCAATTTGAACATCGACTATCGCGCCGCGGCCGTCCAGGGGGACGATTTGCAGGTATTGACGGGCATCGTCGACGTGGGTGAGCGCAGTGCGCTGTGCCACCACCGCATCGTGCGGGCCGACGGTACCCTGATCGCTCAGGCCGACCTCACCTTCGTCCTGTTGGATGTCAAGGCCAACAAAGCTGCCGCCATTGAGGGGGAAGTACGCGAGGTGCTGCAGGGGATGGTCGTGGCCAAGGAGGCGTTTACGGCCTAAATAGCAATGGCAGTGTCACCGACTGCCCTTGATGCGCATGCAGTGGTATGATGACACGGTATCTGCGCGCAGCCTTCGTGTACTCGGTCTCGTACGACGAAAGGCGGCATTTTCAAGCGCTTTCAACTCTCGCAGTGCCAATGCAGTGCAAAGGATCTGACTTTCATGGGTGACATCGCCAGAGAAATCTTGCCCGTCAATATTGAAGACGAGCTAAAGCAGTCGTACCTCGACTATGCGATGAGTGTCATTATTGGCCGCGCGCTTCCTGACGTGCGCGACGGCTTGAAGCCCGTTCACCGGCGTGTGCTGTTTGCCATGCACGAACTGGGCAATGACTGGAACAAACCGTACAAGAAGTCGGCGCGTGTCGTCGGCGATGTCATCGGTAAATACCATCCGCACGGTGACAGTGCGGTGTATGACACCATCGTACGGATGGCTCAGCACTTCTCCATGCGTCACGTGCTGGTGGATGGTCAAGGCAACTTTGGTTCCATCGATGGTGATAACGCGGCCGCCATGCGTTACACCGAAGTGCGCATGGCGCGACTGGCGCACGAGCTGCTGGCGGATCTTGAAAAAGACACGGTCGACTGGGTCGATAACTACGACGGCACCGAGCGCATTCCAGAAGTGCTGCCGACCAAAGTGCCCAACCTGCTGATCAACGGATCGTCGGGAATCGCGGTCGGTATGGCGACGAACATTCCGCCCCATAACATGCGGGAAGTGATCGACGGCTGCTTGGCCCTTATCGACGACTACACGCTGTCAGTGGATGATCTGATGCAGTACATCCCCGGGCCGGATTTCCCTACCGGTGGCATCATCAATGGCCGCGCGGGCATTCTCGATGCGTACCGTACCGGGCGTGGGCGTATCTACGTACGCGCCTGCCACACCATCGAGCACGACGATAAAACCGGCCGCGATCACATCATCATCACCGAGCTGCCGTATCAGGTGAACAAGGCGCGGTTGATCGAGAAGATTGCCGAGCTAGTCAAAGAGAAAAAGATCGAGGGTATCGCCGAGCTTCGCGACGAGTCGGATAAAGACGGCCTGCGCGTGGTGATCGAGATCAAACGGGGGGAGTCGGGCGATGTAGTCGTCAATAACCTGTTTGCCCAAACCCAGCTGCAGAATGTGTTCGGTATCAACATGGTGGCGCTGGAGAACGGCCAGCCGCGGACGCTCAATCTCAAAGAGATGCTCGAAGCGTTCATTCGTCACCGTCGTGAAGTCGTTACTCGCCGTACGCTGTTCGAACTCAAGAAAGCCCGTGAGCGTGGCCATCTGTTGGAAGGTTTGGCAGTGGCCATTTCCAACATCGATGAAGTCATCGAGCTGATCAAGGCATCCCCCAACGCAGCGGAAGCCCGTGAAAAACTGCTGGCGAAGGTGTGGAAGCCGGGCCAAGTCACCGCCATGCTCGAGCGCGCCGGTGCAACCTCTTGCAAGCCGGAAGATCTGGAAGAGGGCTTTGGCCTCAATCCCTCTGCTACTGAGTACCGACTCTCTCCCGCGCAGGCGCAGGCCATTCTAGAGCTGCGGTTGCACCGTTTGACCGGGCTCGAAACCGAAAAGCTGCTCGATGAGTATCTGTCGATTCTGGAAAAGATCGCCGAATTCACGGAGATTCTGGCGTCTGCCGATCGCCTGATGGACGTGATCCGCGAAGAGCTGCACGCGGTGCGTGAACAGTTCGGTGATGATCGCCGTACGGAGATTCAGGCCAGCCATCTGGACCTCTCCATTGAAGATCTCATTGCAGAAGAGGACATGGTGGTGACCGTGTCCCGCTCTGGCTATGCGAAGACACAGCCGCTATCGGATTATCAAGCGCAGCGTCGCGGTGGCCGTGGCAAGTCGGCGACGTCCATGAAAGACGAGGACGTCATTGAGCACCTGCTAGTGGCCTCGACCCACGACACCGTGCTGCTCTTCTCCAACCGTGGCAAGGTCTACTGGCTGAAAGTGTACGAGATGCCGAACGCCAGCCGCGGCTCTCGTGGCAAGCCGTTGGTGAACATGTTGCCGCTGGAAGAGGGCGAGTCGGTCAACGCCATTCTCCCGGTTCGGGATTATGATCCCGAACATTACATCTTCTTCGCCACCGCGAAGGGCACGGTGAAACGTACCAGCCTCGAGCAGTTCTCGCGCCCGCGTAGCGTTGGCCTGATTGCGATTGACCTGGAAGAGGGTGATCGCTTGGTGGGTGCTGCGATTACCTCGGGTTCCGATCACGCGATGCTGCTCTCTTCCAATGGTAAAGCGATCCGTTTCGAAGAGGGCAATGTGCGCGCCATGGGCCGTACTGCTCGCGGTGTGCGCGGTATGCGCTTGGCAGGCGATGCGGAAGTGATCAGCTTGATCATTCCCAAGAGCCAGCAGATCGATGCTGAGGCCGACACCGATGCCGAGATAGATGCTCAAGCAGACGCTGCGACCCCCGCTCAGGGCGAAGGACAAATTTATATCCTGACAGCCAGTGAGAATGGCTACGGCAAGCGCACCCGACTCGAAGAGTTCCCGCTGCGTGGCCGGGGTGGCCAGGGTGTTATCGCTATGCAGACCAGTGAGCGGAACGGTTCGCTGGTGGCTGCGATGCAGGTGTACGACAGCGACGAAATGATGCTGATCACCGATCGCGGCACGTTGGTGCGCACCCGCGTGGAGGAGGTCTCGACCACTTCGCGCAATACGCAAGGGGTCATGTTGATTCGCTTGGGTAAAGAAGAAAAATTGGTGAAAACCGTTCGCGTGGATGAGCCTGAAGAGACGGATGACGTAGACACGGGCGAGCCAGCAGACGCAGACAATGGCGCACAGGAACCGGGAACCGATGACACGTCATTATAATTTTTGCGCAGGGCCTGCGGCCCTGCCCAGCGCCGTACTCGAGCGCGCCCGTGACGAGCTGCTTGACTATCAAGGGCGCGGCTTGTCGGTCATGGAGATGAGCCACCGCAGCGATGAATTCGTGGCGATTGCAGAGCGCGCCGAAGCAGATTTGCGCGAGCTGTTGGCGATCCCGAGCGATTATCGGGTGCTCTTCTTACAGGGCGGCGCAAGCATGCAGTTTTCGATGCTGCCGATGAACTTGCTGGGGCAAGGGGGAAGCGCAAACTTCATCCAAACCGGTATTTGGGGGAAGAAGGCGCTGAGCGAAGCCAAACGCCTTGGCTTTGAGTGCCATCTAGCGGCCAGCAGTGAGGCAAATGGGCAAACGGCCGTCCCTGATCAAGCCTCGCTGGCTATCAGCGATGACGCTGCCTATTTGCACTACACCTCCAACGAAACCATTGGCGGTTTGGAGTTCGACTATATCCCGCAGGCGATTCGGGCAGATGGCAAAGCCGTGCCGCTGGTGTGCGACATGTCGTCGAACATTCTTTCTGGCCCCATTGATGTCAGTGAGTATGGCGTCATTTATGCTGGCGCTCAGAAGAACATTGGTCCGGCAGGTTTGACCATCGTTGTGGTGCGCGATGACCTGCTGGGACGCGCGCCAAGCTCCATTCCGTCACTATTCGATTATCAGCTGCTGGCGGAAGCGGGTTCCATGGTGAACACGCCACCTACGTACGCGTGGTACTTATCGGGTCTCGTTTTTCAATGGCTGAAAAACGACGTGGGTGGCCTGGAAGCGATGGAGGCGATGAATCAGCGCAAAGCGCTAAAGCTGTATGCGGCTATCGATGCCAGTCATTTCTACCGCAACCCCATCGCCATACCGAACCGTTCGAGGATGAACGTACCGTTCGTACTGGCCGACGAGCGTTTGGATAACGCGTTCTTACAAGAAGCCGATGAGGCGGGGCTACTCAATTTGAAAGGTCATCGCAGCGTCGGTGGCATGCGCGCTAGCTTGTACAACGCCGTTCCCGAAGAGGCGGTCGATGCCTTGATTGCCTTTATGGCGGATTTCGAACAACGAAGAGGCTAACCATCATGTCCGATACGCCGATCCATTTAGACGACTTGCGTCAACGTATCGACCAGTTGGATGGCGATATTCTGCGCTTGATCAGTGAGCGAGCCACCTGCGCTCAGCAAGTGGCTCACGTTAAGCTCGCCCAAGATAAAGATGCCGTGTTCTACCGCCCTGAACGGGAAGCGCAGGTGTTGCGGCGCATCATGGCGCTGAACAACGGGCCACTGGACTCCGAAGAGATGGCCCGTCTGTTCCGCGAAATCATGTCTGCTTGTCTCGCGCTGGAGCAGCCGGTCAAAGTGGCGTATTTAGGCCCAGAGGGCACGTTTACCCAGCAAGCCGCGCTGAAGCACTTTGGGGAAAGCGCGGTCAGCTTGCCCATGGCCGCCATCGACGAGGTGTTCCGCGAAGTAGAAGCGGGCGCGGTGAATTACGGCGTCGTGCCGGTGGAGAATTCCACTGAAGGCGTTGTCAATCACACGCTCGATACCTTCATGGACTCCTCCATCAAGATTTGCGGCGAAGTGGTGCTACGCATCCATCATCATCTGTTGATCAGCGAAACCACGCGTAAAGACAAAGTATCGCGCATTTATTCGCATCCGCAGTCGTTTGGCCAGTGCCGTAAGTGGTTGGACGCACACTATCCTCACGCTGAGCGTGTACCGGTGTCGTCTAACGCAGAAGCTGCGAAGCTGGTAAAGACCGAATGGCATAGCGCCGCCATAGCGGGTGACATGGCGGCGAAGCTGTATGGTCTGGAGCGGATTGCCGACAAGATCGAGGATCGCCCGGATAACTCCACGCGCTTTTTGATCATTGGCAACCAAGACGTGCCCATGTCAGGCGAGGATAAGACGTCCATCGTCGTGGCGATGCGTAACCAGCCGGGGGCGCTGCACGATCTGCTTGAGCCGTTCCATCGCCACAAAATCGATTTGACTCGTATTGAAACGCGGCCGTCACGCACCGGCGTTTGGAATTATGTATTTTTCATCGATTTCAAAGGTCATCGCGACGAGCCTCAGGTGGCGGCGGTCTTGGAAGAGGTGCGTTTGCGGGCCTCCGAGCTGCGCGTGTTGGGCTCTTACCCCCAGGGCGTGCTGTGACGGTGTCAGGGCATACGAACAAACGTGCGTCGTGTCATGAATCGCGGATCTTGATCGTTGGGTTGGGGTTGATTGGCGGCTCGCTGGCTGCTGGGTTGCGCGCCGCTGGCTATGACGGCCACATCGTCGCTTGCGACCCTAATCATGACGAAGTGGCTCTGGGCATTGAGCTTGGTCTCGTCGATTCGGGCGGTACTAGGCTCGGCGAGCTGTTGAAGGATGTCTCCATGGTCGTGCTGGCGGTGCCTGTGCTGGCCATGGAGCGCGTCATGACCCAGTTGGCCGAGTCGCTTTCCGACGCAGCCAGCGATGTGGTCATCACCGACGTGGGTAGTACCAAGGCAACGATTCGAGAGTGTGCCGAGCGTGTCTTTGGCTGCGTGCCGCCGAACATGGTGCTGGGTCATCCCATTGCGGGTTCCGAAAAGAGTGGTGTAGCTGCGGCCAACCCCTTGCTCTATGAGAACCACAAGGTGATTTTGACGCCTGAGGCCAACGTCAATGCACTAGCGCTGAAACGCGTAGAGGCATTGTGGCAGGCTTGTGGTGCACAGGTGCTCCACATGAGTGTCGAACGCCACGATCAAGTACTCGCGAGAACCAGTCATTTGCCGCACCTGTTGGCCTTTTCCCTGGTGGACACCCTAGCGCGTCAAGATGAGCGGCTGGATATTTTTCGTTATGCGGCAGGCGGGTTCCGAGACTTCACGCGCATTGCGGGCAGCGATCCGGTCATGTGGCGGGATATCTTCATTGCCAACCGAGAGGCAGTGCTATCGTCGCTGGATGATTTTGAGGCCGGTCTAACGCGTCTGCGTCAAGCCGTGGAGGAGGGGGATAGCGATGCACTCATCGCCACTTTTGATCGGGCCAGTCATGCGCGTCACTATTTCGATACGTTATTGAACAAAACCAGTTATCAGGCGGAATATCATATGCAACCACACGGTAAAGTGACTTATCGGGTGCAGCCGGGCGGCCAGGCGCAGGGGCGTCTGCGTGTGCCGGGCGATAAATCCATGTCCCACCGCTCGATCATGCTAGGAGCGTTGGCAGAAGGGGTGACGGAGGTCAAAGGCTTCCTCGAAGGTGAAGATAGCCTGGCAACGCTGCAGGCGTTCCGCGAGATGGGAGTGGCGATTGAGGGGCCGCATCAAGGCCGCGTGACGATCCATGGCGTCGGCATGCACGGTTTGAAAGCGCCAGCAGGGCCTCTTTATGTGGGTAACTCCGGGACGGCAATGCGTCTCTTTGCTGGCCTGCTGGCCGGTCAATCCTTCGACAGCGAATTGACCGGCGATGAGTCGCTGACTAAGCGCCCGATGGGTCGCGTCGCGGATCCTTTGCGACTTATGGGGGCGACGATCGATACGGCCGAAGGCGGTCGTCCGCCGCTGAAAATCCAGGGTGGCGCAGCGCTAAAGGGTATTCACTACGACATGCCCATGGCCAGTGCTCAGGTGAAATCCTGTCTGCTACTCGCCGGGCTGTATGCCGAAGGCGAAACCCGTGTGCGCGAGCCTGCGCCTACCCGTGACCATACCGAACGTATGCTCAATGGTTTTGGTTACGAAGTATCCCGTGAAGGGGATACCTGCTGGCTACAAGGCGGCGGTCGGTTAACCGCTGGACCCATCGATGTTCCGTCCGATATCTCCTCGGCGACGTTCTTTCTCGTTGCGGCTGCGATTACGCCGGGTTCCGATATCACACTGGAACATGTGGGCATCAACCCGACGCGGATTGGGGTGATCAATATTTTGAACCTGATGGGCGCTGATTTAACCCTGGAGAACGAGCGCGAAGTGGGGGGCGAGCCGGTTGCCGATATCCGTATTCGTTACGCGCCCTTGAAAGGTATCGATATCCCCGTCGATCAAGTGCCGCTGGCTATCGATGAATTCCCGGCGCTCTTCATTGCGGCATCCAATGCGCACGGCACGACCCGCCTGCGCGGTGCAGAAGAACTCCGCGTGAAAGAGTCTGACCGCATTCAGGCGATGGCCGATGGCCTTGCGGTGCTGGGTGTCGAGCATACGGTGGTAGAGGACGGCATCGACATTGTGGGTAACGGCAACGATAGCGAACCGAGCTATGGCGGTGGTCGTATCGATAGCCTGGGCGATCACCGCATTGCCATGGCGTTTGCCATTGCGTCGCTGCGTGCCGGTGCCGAAATCATCATTGATGACTGTGCCAACGTGGCGACCTCCTTCCCCGATTTCGTCGCACTGGCTCAACGAATTGGGATGAGCGTCGAGGTGGAGGGTGCCAATGACCGCTAAGGTACCTGTGCTGACGATCGATGGCCCCGGCGGTGCCGGCAAAGGCACGATTAGCAGCCTCGTGGCCGAACGGTTGGGTTGGCACCTGCTGGATAGTGGGGCGCTTTACCGTTTGACGGCGCAAGCCGCCGTCAAGCATGGCGTTTCGCTGGATGATGAGGCGGCACTCGCCAGCATTGCGGCATCGCTCGATGTCGCGTTTCCGGTGGCGGATGGCTTACCCTGCACGCTCTTAGAGGGTGAGGACGTTGGTCGCGCCATCCGTACCGAACAAGCCGGTGAACGCGCTTCCAAGGTGGCCGCTTTACCACAAGTGCGTTCGGCGCTTCTCCAGAGGCAGCGCGATTTTTGTCAAGCGCCGGGGCTCGTGGCAGACGGTCGCGACATGGGCACGGTCGTGTTCCCCGATGCTCCCTTGAAGATCTTTTTGACGGCCAGTGCCGAAGAGCGGGCGCGCAGACGGCATCTACAGTTGCAGGAAGCTGGGGTGGATGCTAGTCTGTCGAGTCTTTTAAAGGAGATTCAGGCACGCGATGCACGCGACACGCAACGCAGTGTGGCTCCCCTCAAGCCGGCAGACGATGCCATCACGCTTGATACCACGCGCCTGAGCATACCGGAAGTGGTTGATCGGCTGACCGAACTGCTTGCCCAACGCGGCATGTCTAACGGCATTTGATTCTCCCTTGCGGCGTTTTTGGAAAGGTGTCACGACGTGGCAGGGCGACAGCATCATCTCAGTGAGCCCGGTCAGGTCTAACCAGCGCTAACGCCTCCAAAAGCTGAGTGACATTAGGCCCGTACTCGCTGGTGGTACGGAGAAGGCAGTTATGCCTCAACAACGTTGATCACGTAGGAAAACCATGAGCGAAAGCTTTGCTGAACTGTTTGAACAGTCTCTTAACGACATCAACATGGAGCCAGGCGCCATCGTCGCGGCTCAGGTTGTCGACATTGACGGTGACTGGGTTACCGTTAACGCTGGTCTGAAGTCCGAAGGTCAAATCCCTGCGGCACAATTCCGCGATGAAAACGGTGAACTGACCATCGCCATCGGTGATGACGTTCACGTTGCACTGGAAGCCGTCGAAGATGGTTTCGGTGAAACACGTCTGTCCCGTGAAAAAGCCAAGCGCGCAGAAGCTTGGAAGATTCTGGAAGCAGCCTTCGAGAAAGACGAAATCGTCAAGGGCGTGATCAACGGTAAAGTCAAAGGCGGCTTCACTGTCGACGTCGACTCTATCCGTGCTTTCTTGCCGGGCTCTCTGGTGGACGTTCGTCCGGTTCGCGACACTGCGCACCTGGAAAACAAAGAGCTGGATTTCAAAGTCATCAAGCTCGACCCGAAGCGCAACAACGTCGTCGTATCACGTCGTGCCGTGCTGGAAGCAGAGAACAGCGCCGAGCGTGAAGCGCTCCTGGCCACTCTGCAAGAAGGCCAGCAGATCAAAGGTATCGTCAAGAACCTGACCGATTACGGTGCTTTCGTTGATTTGGGCGGCGTCGATGGCCTGCTGCACATCACCGACATGGCGTGGAAGCGCATCAAGCATCCGTCTGAAATCGTTGCCGTTGGCGACGAAATCAACGTCAAAGTGCTGAAGTTCGATCGTGAGCGCAACCGCGTTTCACTGGGTCTGAAGCAGCTGGGCGAAGATCCGTGGGTCAACATCAAAGACCGTTATCCGGAAGGCACCAAAGTACACGCTGTCGTCACGAACCTGACGGACTACGGTTGCTTTGCTGAGCTGGAAGAGGGTGTCGAAGGTCTGGTTCACGTGTCTGAAATGGACTGGACCAACAAGAACATTCATCCGTCTAAAGTCGTTCAAGTGGGCGATGACGTTGACGTGATGGTTCTTGATATCGACGAAGAGCGTCGTCGTATTTCTCTGGGTATCAAGCAGTGCACTGCTAACCCGTGGGAAACCTTCAACGCCGATTACAACAAGGGCGACCGTGTTTCCGGTACCATCAAGTCCATTACGGACTTCGGTATCTTCATCGGCCTTGAAGGCGGTATCGACGGTCTGGTTCACCTGTCCGACATCTCTTGGACTGAAACAGGCGAAGAAGCCGTTCGTAACTTCAAGAAGGGTGACGAAGCAGAAGCAGTTATTCTGTCTATCGACCCGGAGCGCGAGCGTATCTCCCTGGGTATCAAGCAAATGGATTCCGATCCGGTTGCTGAATACCTGTCTGTGAACGACAAGGGCAGCATCGTGACTGGCCGCGTTGTAGAAGTTGACGCCAAAGAAGCACACGTTGAGCTGGCGACAGACGTTATCGCTATCCTCAAAGCCTCTGAAATCAGCGCTGACCGTGTTGAAGATGCACGCAACGTTCTGAACGAAGGCGACAGCGTTGAAGCGCGTATCGTGAGCGTCGATCGCAAGAGCCGTCAGATCAATCTGTCGGTAAAAGCGAAAGAGCAAGACGATACTCGTCAAAACCTGAAGAAACTGCGTGAGCAAGAGCCAGAAGCCGCCGGTGGCCCGACCACTATCGGTGATCTGATCAAGCAGCAGATGGGTCAAGACTAAGTTATTAGTCTGACGCCTATAAAAACGCCGCCCTCTAGGGCGGCGTTTTTTTTGCAAAAATTTACATCACTTCGATTTACTTTCTTAATCTGTATTAGCAGTGCTCGTGTTGTTTGAAGAGTGGCTTTAATCGTTGTGGGCTTTGGCAAGTTGGCGTTTAAAAAAATGTTTAGTAAATGGATCAAAATCAACTAGACTGTTGTCAATTAGCATAATTAAGGCAATAATGTCACCGCATCCTGAACTGATCGGTATTGAGTGGTCCAGCTGAATACCATTGCCGTTACATCTAAAGCAAAAAAGGGACTCCCTATGTCTTTGTTAAACGATTACATCCAGAAAGAACAGCAGCTTAAGCAGCTACAAGAAGAACTGCAGCGTTTAGAAGGCGATCAGCGCCTTAAAAGCGAGCTAGAGTTTAAAGCCAAACTGGAAGCGTTGATGAACGAGTTTGGTAAGCGCCCGGCAGACGTGGTCGCATTGCTTGACCCTGCTGCCGATCAGCGTGTCAGCACTAAAGCGCCTGCTGCCTCTACGCGCCGCAAGCGTCGTCTGAAGATCTACAAGAACCCGCACACTGGTGAGGTTATCGAAACCCGTGGCGGCAATCACAAAGGCCTGCGTAGCTGGAAAGACGAGCACGGCGATGACACTGTCGAGTCTTGGCTCGTGCGGATGGAAGACTAAACAAATCATTCCGGCACTTCTGCAAAGAAGTGCCGGAATTCTTTTTAAACAGCGATAGAGAAGAGTTTCCAGTCAACATTGCTCAATATTGAAGCGGGACGCGTAATTCCAAGTGATTTGGATGCCACAGTACTCGCGGAGAATCTCCACTAATCTGAAACGTATCTTCTTGGTGAATGATGCGCAAGAGCGTGGAGGCTAGCGCATCCGCTAGCTCATCGAACTGATCGAAACGTGTCGTGGCAAAGTGCTGAGCGGGAGAGTCTACCCTGCGATAAGCCACTGGCAGTGCTAAATTCTCCGTGGTAGCCGTAGGCTCTAAGTAAAGTCCAATATCGGTTCTCAACTTGTTTTGCGGTTGAGAAGTGTCTAAAGCGGCAACGGTATTGGCTAATAAGTCAGGCAAGGCAACGGTCGGTGTGGCTCGCCCTAATTGTGCTTCAAAGCAGCTAAGATGGTTAGCATGATGTTTTTTGCTGCCCAGCCCATCAATAGCGTCAGGTGCTTCATAAATACGCATAAAAACAGCCTGTCGCGGGCGGCTCTTCTCGATGGTCGTCGTAAACTGTCTTTGAGGTGCGGCTAAATGGCGCATACCACTTAGCGCTTGGCGATAATGCCGCGGAGTTAGCTGGTAGCGCCTTTGAAAGGCTCGTGAGAAAGAGGAGTGATTGACGTACCCACAGCGTAAGGCGATATGCGCTATATTTTGTGATGTCAGTGATAAGAGAACGGCAGCACGCTCTAGGCGACGCTGCTCTCGGTAAGCGCTTGGGGATGTATGAAAGCATTGGCGAAACTGTCTGCGCACCTGCGAGGCAGAATACCCCAAGTGGTTCGCTAGGTCTTCGATACTCAATGACTGATCAAGCGTGTCCTGTAGCCAGATCTCAGCTCGCGACATTGCATTGAACATTATCTGGCCTCCTATGCGTGAGTCATACAGGTCGATATCTTGCCTGTAGAGCACCCTCCCGGTGCGTATGGTACAAGTGCTGGCAGCCCATAGCTCTGCTCACTGCCTATCAATAGGGAGTATCGTCGAGTGAGCTAACATCCTTGGCGTGTGATGGCGTAGTGTCACTGTCCATACGATAGCGGTAAACCATTGTTACCGATTCGTGTTGCCATCACGATGTTGTCTTTATGCTGCTAAGCTCAAGCAAAGGCAAGTTTGCTCTGTATGTTTACGCGTTTGTGCACAGTTTTTCGTTAAAAAGGCCTGTTTGGCAGGCGTATCGACCATTTTTTGTAAGGTGTAAATGAAACATCAATGAAATATCAAAAGGTTCAAAAACAACTGGATGAGCGTGAAAAGCTACGTAAATTTCGTGAGCTGGATGACGCCTTTGCGCAAGCATTGCGTCAGTTGGACGATCCTGAGAGTGATTTTGATATTCCCACCGGGCCGCCTGTACGCTCTTTAGCATCCTTAGAAGCTGACGACCAAGAGGCGCATGAAAAAGCACAGGAGGCGCATTTTGCAGAGCGTCTGAGGGCTCTCATGAATGAATACGATCAGTCCGAGCAGGAAGTGAGAGCGCTCATTGAAACGCTGCTGGCTTACGGCTTATGGACAAAGGACCGGTTACCGGTGGTTGCCAACGATCCGCTAGCGGTAGCGATAAACGCGTAAGCTGGGCAAAAAAGCGTCACTTTCTAGCTTTTCATCCCGCCGCTTGGCGCGTGTTCGTTGTGCGGGTGGCTCCATAGGGGGCACTTTGATATGCGGCAAGCGGCCTTCATGCGCGGGTACCACCAGCGGCATGGCAATATTTAACGCTCGCCGTGTCTGGCCATCCATCAGCGGTTCCGTGAAGAAAAGGTTGGCGCGCATGAGCGGTGCTTGGTTTTGTACCTGCGCCAACGGTTCGCTGCTGGGTATGCCAGCGAGTTTTCGCAGCTGTATGCGGACATGGGGAGCATCGCTATCCAGCTGTAATAGCTTTTGCTCTGCCTCTTGGACGGTGATGCGTTTGATGGAGCGGCCGCTGCTGTACCACGCGAGCCGCACTCGTGCGACCGGTGCTTCGACGATAGGCAATTGACGCCAGCACTGTTTCAAATGCAGTCGCGCCATTCCCCCGGTGCGGAGCACTTTCTCGACATCAGGATGACGCTGGGGGAGGCGCTGCTTGGCGTTACTGAGTCCGCCCGGCTCGCTCTGCTTGATGCGTTGCAAAAGTGTGCTGATGGCACTTTTGGCAGCGTTGACCTCTTGAAAGGCCTCAATCAGCGGCTCGTCGGCGGCGATGACGGCAATGTAATTACGCGTTTCTCGGCCGTCTTGATGCTGCTGATGCCACATGTCTAGAAGCGCATCCCTCAGCCAAGTGGCATCGCCTGACCCTGACAAACGCCACGTGGCGGGAGGCGCTGATTCATAAAGCGTTGCTGCACGGTGGATGGCTGCAGTCAGTTGGTCGAAGCGTTCATCCAGCTCATGCAATAACCGATAGTGGGGTCGTAAGGCGTCAGACATCAGTGAGGCATCGTCTCAAGAGAGTGGAGCGTCTTTATCCGCTTGAGCTAGAAGCGTCTCGATATCGGCCTCATCCATGGCGGACTCTCCCGAGATACGGTGAGACTCTTCTGCCCAAGCGCCGAGATCCAGTAACTGGCAACGTTTGCTACAAAAGGGGCGAAAAGGGCTGCTAGGCCCCCAAGTCACGCGTGTTCCACACTGTGGGCAATCCACTTCGAGCGGGGCATCGTTAGCGGGAATCGTCATCGGTGAAAGCTCCTTCACGTTATGCTATTACGGTACTGTTGGTCGAGTGCGGCCACTTGCCGTTGGGTATGATTTCGCCCTCGGCTATTGTCGATGACATCGTCGGCACGTGAGAGTCGCACATCGCGTGGTAATTGGGCCGCGAGGATAGCACGCACCTGCTGCTCGCTCACGTGATCACGGGCCAACGTTCGCGCGAGCTGCTCTGCTTCGGGAACGTCCACCACCAACGTACGTTTTACCAGCGCATCCTGTCCCGATTCGAAAAGCAGTGGGGAAACCAGCAGTACATAGGGTGATTGGGTGCAAAGCTGTCGCAGATGTTCGAGTAGCCGCTCGCGGATACGCGGGTGGGTAACGGACTCCAGCCAAGCACGCTGACTGGGGTCGGTAAATACAATCTCGCGCAGGGTGGCTCGGTTTAGGCTGCCGTTATTATTCAGCACCTGCATGCCAAACCGCTCAGTGATGGCATCGAGTACTGGTTCGCCAGGGGCGACAATCTCTCTTGCCACGTCATCGGCATCCACCCAGCCGATACCCAACTCCCCAAATAGACGAGCAACGGTGGATTTTCCTGAGCCAATACCGCCGGTAACACCAATGATCATGTTAACCCTTAAATGACAGAACCGATAAATGATTCAGTATACCAGTGACAGGTAGAGTGCCATGAGGTCATCGCCCATGAGTAACCCCACCCAGCCTGATAATGCCAAAAAGGGGCCAAACGGCATGGCTTGGCCTCGCAGACGAGGTTGTGTCGCTTGTACCATCAGGCCAATGAGTGCGCCCAACCCGGCAGACACGATCAGCAGTAGCGGAAGCATGCTCCAGCCTAACCAAGCACCTAGCGCTGCCAGTAGTTTGAAATCGCCATAGCCCATGCCCTCCTTTCCCGTGACGAGCTTGAAGAGCCAGTAAAAGCCCCACAAGACGAGATACCCCGCCATGGCCCCTAACACGGCGCCAGATAGCATGACGGGCTGAAACAGAAGCTGGTAGGCCAAACCCGCCCACAGCAGCGGTAGGGTCAGTATGTCCGGTAGAAGGTATGTGCGCAGGTCGATGACGGCTAACACGAGTAGCGTCATGCAGGCGGCATATATCCACAAACTCGAAAGTTGCCAGCCATGCAGCGCCATGACGGCAATCGCCAGTACGCCCCCCATGATTTCCACCACCGGGTACTGAGGGCTGATACGAGTTTGACAATGGGCGCAGCGCCCGCGACGCTTCAACCACCCGAGGACAGGGAGGTTGTCGTGCCAGGCAATGGCGTGCTCGCAGCGAGGGCACATGGACGGTGGATAGGCAAGATTGAAGCGAGGGGTAGGCTCTGTGGGCTGCTCCAACGAAGCGAGAGCTTCGTTACGCCACTGGCGCATCAGCATGACCGGTAGCCGCGTGATCACGACATTGAGAAAGCTGCCCAAACACAGCCCCATGACCCCTGCGAAGACTGACAATAATAGTGGCGGTAAGCCCATGATACTCCTAATGGATTGAGTGGCCTGCTCTATAGCGCCGTGCCAATTTCGAAGATCGGGAGATACATCGACACTACCACGCCTCCCACCAGGGCACCGAGCACGACGATAATGATGGGCTCCATGAGTGATGTCAGCGCATCGACTTTATTGTCGACTTCCTCTTCGTAATAATCCGCCACCCGATTGAGCATGGCATCGAGGGATCCAGCCTCTTCGCCGATGCTTACCATCTGAACGGCCAGCGCAGGAAAGCGATTCGTCATCCGCATCGCAAAATGAAGCTGCTGCCCAGTGGTGACATCCTGGCGCACTTCATTGATTGCTTTGATGTAGACGCGATTGTCGGCGGCGCCGGCAGCGGTTTCTAGGCCTTCTATCAATGGTACCCCGGAGGCAAAGGTCGTCGCGAGGGTTCGAGTGAAGCGGGACACTGCCGATTTATGCATGATGTCGCCAATTACCGGTAACCTGAGCAATAAGCCATCGAGCCGATAGGCGACCTTGGGTGAACGGCGCGCGGCCGTTTTCAGCAGCATCACACTACCGACTAAGAAGCCCAGTGCATGCAGCCAATATTGCTGGGCCATGTCAGAGAGATTGACGGTGAACTGTGTCAATGCGGGCAGCTCGGCGCCAAAGCCTTGAAACATGCTCTCGAACTCAGGTACCACTTTGATGAGCAAAAGCATGGTTACCCCCACACCAATCGCCATGACCGAAGTCGGATACCAAAGCGCTTTTTTGACGCGGTTTTTGAGTGACTCGACTTTTTCTTTGTAACTGGCAATACGTTCGAGCATTTGATCGAGCGCGCCGGCTTGTTCTCCTGCATCCACCAAGTTGACGAATAAACGATCGAACTGACGAGGATGTTTTGCCATGGCACTGGAAAGGCTATCGCCGGACGACACGTCTTCCATGATTTGCTGGGTCAGCGCGACCATGGCGGGTTTCTTCAAGCTTTCCGACACGGCTTGAAGTGCCTGCAAAATAGGGATGCCTGCACGCACCATGGTCGCCATCTGGCGTGCGAACACCATGATATCGACATTGGTCACTTTACCGCGGCCGCTGAAACTGCTGCGTTTTTGAATCTTACTGGCAACGATGCGCTGCTTCGCAAGCTGCTCGACGATATCGGCTTTGGTGCGGCCAATCAGCTCGCCTCGCATGGGGCGATCCTGAGGACCTTTGCCCGCCCATTTCCAGCGGTGCAGCGGGGCGGGCTTGGCGCGGCGAGCCTTGGCTTTGGCCATGGGCGGCGTTACTCCTTACTGATTCGGTTGACTTCTTCCAGGCTGGTGCTGCCATCCAAGACTCGGCTGAGGCAGCTTTGGTAAAGGCTAGGGTAGCCCTCGCGACGCGCTTGCTGGTCGATCTCGATGGCGTTGCCGTCGCGCATGATCAGTTGACGCATGTCATCGGTAATCGGCATGACTTCATAGATACCGATCCGCCCCTTGTACCCTTGCGTGCACTGTTTGCAACCAACCGCTTTGTAAATAGTCGCCTTACGTATATCTTGCTGGCTAAACCCCGCTTTGCGAAGTGCTTCGACAGGAATGTCTGCAGGCGTTTTACATTTACGGCATAGCTTTCGTGCAAGACGTTGAGCAATGATTAGGCTCACCGAGCTGGCAATGTTGTAGGTCGCCACTCCCATATTTGCAAGTCGGGTCAGCGTTTCAGCCGCTGAATTAGTGTGAACGGTGGAGAGTACCAAATGACCGGTTTGAGCCGCTTTAACCGCAATTTCCGCCGTTTCTAGATCACGAATTTCGCCCACCATCACCACGTCAGGGTCTTGGCGTAAAAAAGCGCGCAAAGCGCTGGCAAAATCTAATCCAATTTTGGGAAGCACGTTGACCTGGTTAATGCCTGATACTTTAATTTCCACCGGATCTTCAGCGGTACATATATTTCGTTGCGTTTGATTGAGAATGTTGATACCCGTATACAGCGTGACTGTTTTGCCGCTCCCGGTGGGTCCCGTAACCAAAATCATACCTTGCGGCTTTTTCAAAGCACTTTCATACATGGCCTGCTGTTCAGGGCTAAACCCTAGCTGGTCGATACCGAGCTGAGCTGAAGTAGGGTCGAGTATCCGCAAAACGATTTTTTCGCCCCAAACCGTTGGTAGCGAGTTGACGCGAAAATCTATGGAACGCGTACGGGATAGAAGCAGTTTCAGCGCACCATCCTGCGGCAAGCGTCGCTCTGAAATATCAAGGCGGGACATGATTTTTAAACGAGCAGCCAAGCGTTCACGCAGCGTAAACGGTGGCCGGGCAACCTCGACTAACATCCCATCAACGCGGAACCGTACCCTTAACTGATTTTCATACGGCTCAAAATGAATGTCGGAAGCGCCTCGGCTAATAGCATCCAGCAGAATTTTATTGACGAATTTAACGACAGGTGCGTCTTCGTTGCTCTGATCCGATTGATCAAGGGCAACTTCATCGCCATCAGCATTTTGAATGATATTAAGCCCGCTAACGGCGTCATCAACATTCTCCAGTTCTTCGAGAATGCTACGCTCGTTCTGTGCTAAATAGAGTGCCAAGGCGTTGCTTAGCTGGTCAGCAGGTGCCAGAACACCATCCACACTCAGGCCTGTTGCAAACTGCAGCTCGTCTAGCTGTGTCAAAGTGGCTGGATAGGGAACAGCTACGGTTAGCCGATGACCATGGCGGGCCAGAGGCAAAATGTTCAGCCTCTGTAAAATTTTGATAGGGTAGTCGCTAGCTGGAGGAAGAGCATTGATCCTGATCGCTTCTAAATCGATAACGGGTAAGCCATATTCCCAAGCTGCTGCGACCGCGGCATCGTGAGCATCTACTAAGCCGCTATCGACGACATGCTGCAAAAGCGAAATTTCTAACTTCGAGGAGGTGCTTTCTGCAACAGACGCTTGAGCATCGGTGAGAAGCCCGTGCTTGACGAGTCGCTTGGCGATGCCTCGCAGCCCCCCGTTTAGGGCCGCGTGGCTGAGGGTAGACTCCGGGCTAGACTGGTTCATGGGTCACTCATTGGCTCATCATCGATATATGTGCGTTGTACCACATCTACTTCGCGTGAGGTACCTGCCAAGCTGAGCCTAAGCGATGACATAGGCTGAAATTGAGGCTCTAAACGGATGAGAAAGCTAGTTGCCATAGCCGGGTTCGTAAGCTACTGTAAGCTGTATGTTAGGCGACGGTTTAGTGAATCCTAGCCTACTCATAACCTCATCACCGCAAGGGAACCTCGCAATGCAAACTACCCAACCTAACCAACCCCGCCGCTTCAAGCAGCAGGGCTTTACCCTCATTGAGCTGCTGATTGTGGTGGCAATTATTGGCGTGCTAGCGGCTGTGGGCGTGCCGCAGTATGGTAGCTATCTGGATCGTGCAGCCGTGAGTGCATGCCAGGGCGAGCTTTCTTCGTTCCGTAGTGCGGTTTTGGCGGATAGCTCTTTCAACTCATCGGCTACAACAGCTGAAATTGTAAGTAATGTAGATATAAGCTTTACTGCATGTACTGTTAGTGACCCAGAAGCTCTTGCCGAAGCTTTTATTACACCTAGTGATACAGCGGTAGCTATTCCTACCGCAAGGTCGGATGCTGGAACTCTGAATGTTGTATCAGGAAATATCGTTGTTCAAACAGAAAATGAAGATGAAAATGATGGTGGCGATGAACCAAGCTAATTGATTGGTCTGCTTTAGTACTTGCTGCCTTCTATTTATAGAAGGCAGCATTTTATAGTATTAGGAGAGGCTACTGGCTTGAATATACGGAGTTTCGGTTTTACTTTAGTTGAGTTAGTGGTTGTCATAGCGATCATTGCAGTGCTGACAAGCTTAACTCTACCGACCTATATAGCCTACCTTGATCGCTCTGCTTTTGGTGCCTGCCAGCAGGAGCTAAGAACCTTTAAAACACAAGTATTAGCTACTGATAACCTGAGTGAAGTGCTGAGGCCGTTCAGCTTTGCTGCGTGTGGTGTAGGTGGTGAAGGTCAGCCAGACCAAGCTGCGGTGGCGTCAGCTTTTCGTGGCGTATTTGCAAACGAAGATGGTGGCGAAGCAACTTCGCTGCTGCTCGACACTCAGCGCACGGGTGTTCAGGCCCAGATTACCGCTAATGGCCAAATTGAGCGGTTTGTTGTGCCTTAGGCAAGTTGCTTGGCTAGATATTCGTTCTTGGGTTGTATTTTATAACTCACTCTTCTTCCACACTCCCTGCGCAATTGCTATATACACTCAAAGCTCCTAGCTGGATTTAAAACCTCAAGGAGCTCGATATGAAACCTATCACTCTAGCCGTTGTAATCGCCTTACTGGTTTGGCAACCCTCTGCGATGGCTCAGCCTTCCCACGCGCCTGCCCATGGGGCTCGTCATCACCACAACGACTCTTCATCGCATCAGCGCTCACCTCACCATGAGACACCGCGTCAGCATGATGAGCGTGATTATCGCTCGGTCGATCTGCCCAGAATCAATGAGCGCGAGTTGCTGCGCTTGTTGAGTCAGTACGAAGCCCCTCGAGCAGAGCCGCTGCCGCCAGGCATCCAGCGCCAATTAGAACGCGGTAAGCCGTTGCCACCTGGGATTGCCAAGCGCTTTGATGGCCCGATTGCTAACCAATTGCCGCGTTATCCCGGTTACGAATGGGAGCGCGTGGGCGCAGACGTGGTCTTGATCGAAGCTGCGACCCGAGTGGTGGTCGATGTGCTGGTAGATGCTCTGCGCTAGCGCCTTATCAGGGCAGCGTTTATGCTGGGTGAACGATGACGTTGACCCAATAAAACGGAGCACCTATGGCGAATGTCACTCTGGAACAGCGCTTAGCGCTAGCAGTGCGTATTGCAGAAGAGGCGGGGCAGATGATTCGTGATGCCCGCGAGCAGCAAACTTTCAGCCAGCGATTAAAGGCAGGCATCGAGCTAGTCACCGATGTGGATGTAGCCGTCGATCAACTGATTGGCCAGCGTTTAGAAGAGCACTTCCCAGGGGAGGCGCGCCTGAGCGAAGAGCTAAGCCCTGAAGAGGCGTTGCGTAACCCCGCTGAGCAGCTGTGGGTCGTGGACCCCATCGATGGCACTGTGAACTTTGCGCAAGGCCTTCGCCACGTGGCGGTCTCCATCGGTTGGATTGAGCAAGGAGTCGGTAAGGTCGGTGTGGTGCATGCTCCCTTCCTGAACGACACCTTTAGCGCTGCGCAAGGGTTAGGCGCATTTTGTAATCAACAGCCAATCACGCCAAGTAATGCCGATGCGCTGGAGAGCACTCTAGTAGGCACCGGCTTCCCCTACGACAAAGCGGCCCGTAAACAGTTGCTACCCCGACTTGAAGCGGCGTTAACCCATTGTCAGGACGTACGCCGTAACGGCTCAGCGGCGCTGGATATTTGCGATGTGGCCTGCGGCCGGTTGGACGCCTATTACGAAACCGTCTCCCCGTGGGATTTTGTAGCGGGTTGGGTGATTGCTCGGGAAGCAGGGGCGAAAGTAGGGCATCTCATTGATGTACCCGCGGATGTTCCAGCGGATCTCTTCCCAGAGCAGCTACTGGCCACCACCCCAAAGGTATACGACGCCATGGCCGCAATGCTAAAACAGGCGGATCGCTAACGCTTTAGCGTGCCTAACGGCAAGCATTTGAAAAGAAAGCGCAAAAAGGGCTTTTCATTTGGCTAATAAAGCGCTAGTATACGCACCGTCTTGAGGCAAATGCCAAGAAGACATCGGAGTGTGGCGCAGCTTGGTAGCGCGTTGCAATGGGGTTGCAAAGGTCGCAGGTTCGAATCCTGTCACTCCGACCAATACTGAAAAGCCGCTTCGTTCATCGAAGCGGCTTTTTTGTGTCGTGTCACGGATAAAAACTGGCCTTTCTCAAAGCCAGACTTATATTAGTTACCGGCGGTGGTCGCGGGAAGAATGGGGATGTCGTGAAGCATTGCGGCTTGAAGATGGCGACGACGCACCTGAAGGGCGCTTTTGTTGACCGCGTAAGTCGTTCCAGGCAGCTTTGGCCTTTTGACGATTAGCTGGCTTGCGAAGCCAGTTGAAGAGGGCCATCACTATCCATTTTCTCATGTGAACCTCCTGGTTCCATTGCGCCGAATCTGTATCTTTGACTGACCCGCCTGCTTGATGTTCCTTCATCAGCCAAGCGTAACCGCATGCGATGTTACCCTTGCGCTTTATGATCGGCGAGCGCTGCTGCAACGGCTTCTTCCCACTGTCCGGCAGTGATGCCCCAGTGCTCCATTTCCGCTTGATCTGGCGCGCCTTCTGCCGCGCTGTTGAGCTCCTCGGGAGAGTAGCGCTCGAAACAGTGCTTGGCGAAAGCTTTGGTTTTGCCATCTTGCAGTTGGTCGATCATTTCCATGTCGTGCTCCTTTCCTTGTCAATACGTGATACGCATCGTCTGCACGCCAATGTCTGCGGCGCGATGTGTCGGTTCAGTGTAGCGGTTAATGAGCCATCGTGCAGAGGCCCGGTCGTTGATCATGCCAGCCATGCGTCGACGATGATTTTCACGGCAATGCTGGCTAACAAGCACATGATCATATTGTCGAACCAGCGGTGCGGCAGGCGCTGTCCTAAGCGAGCGCCTAAAGGCATACCGACAAGAATCACCAGTAGCGCCCCCAAGCTGTAGACGAAGCGCTCAGCTGTGAGGATGCCTGCGCTGAGAAGAGCGGGAATTTGTACCAGCGTTATCGCGACGAAAAACACCGAAATGGAGCCGATGAAGACGCGGCGCTCCAGCTGCATGGCGTTCAAGAACGTGACCGATGCCGGGGCCGACATGCCGGCAGCGCCTTGTAAAACACCGGCTAACACCCCGACGGGTAGGACGATGCGCTCGGCCATGGATAAAGGCAATGCGGTCGCTCGTCGCGAGAGCTTGACGGCTAGGTACAGCACAATGGCGCCTGCGACCCCCAGCGACAGGTACTCCGGAGCCAGGACGACAAGGCCCCAGGTGCCCAAAACGATGCCAGCGCCACCGGCCATGGCAAATGCCATCAAGAAACGCCAAGGCAACAGATGGGTGCGGTATTGCCATACCTGAAGGGCATTGCTGAACAGATTAGGGGCGACCAAGACTGCAATGGCCAGTTTGACGTCGTAAAGCATGGTCAACACTGGCACGACCACCACCGGCACGCCGGAACCAATCGCGCCTTTGATGATGCCCGCAATGACAAGCGTAAGCAGTGCAATGATCACGGCATGGACTCTCAGGCAGGCACTGAAGTGCCTGCCAGGTGGTTAAGGCTATTTCAGAACGTAGCAGGGCGTATAGGGCTGGCCATCCAGCTTCATGCGGCCTTGGGCAACAAACGAACTCAGCAGAGCATCCAGCCGCTGCATGAGCTCTGGTTCGGCAGTGAGCTCGAAGGGGCCATGCGCTTCGATGGCGCGGATGCCGGGTTCCTTGACGTTACCCGCCACGATGCCCGAGAAGGCGCGGCGCAAATTGGCCGCTAGTTCATGCGTGGGTTGCTGACGGTGCAGCGCTAGACCGCGCATTGCTTCGTGGGTAGGCTCGAAGGGGGCCTGAAATTCGCGGGCAATGGTCAAGCGCCAGTTGTAGTAAAAGGCATCCTGATGCTGGCGGCGGAAGTCGGCGATCTGGTCGATACCGTCGCGCATTTTGCGGGCCACGGCCACTGGGTCGCCGGTAATGATGGTGTAGTAGCGGCGAATCTCTTCGCCCAGGGTGTACACCAGAAATTCATCGATTTTCTGGAAGTAGGCGGATGCGCTCGCTGGACCGGTGAAGATGAGAGGGAAGGGGATCTCTTGGTTGCTGGGGTGCAACAGAATACCTAGTAGGTAGAGGATCTCTTCGGCGGTACCCACGCCGCCAGGGAAGACGATGATGCCGTGGCCCAGGCGGACGAACGCTTCCAGACGCTTCTCGATATCTGGCATGACTACGAGTTCGTTGACGATAGGGTTGGGCGCTTCGGCGGCGATGATGCCAGGCTCTGAAATGCCCAAGTAGCGGCCATCTTTACGCCGCTGTTTGGCATGCGCCACGTTGGCGCCCTTCATGGGTCCTTTCATGGCTCCAGGGCCGCAGCCAGTGCAAATGTCCAGATCGCGCAGGCCCAGGTGGTAACCCACATCCTTGGTATATTCGTACTCTTCGCGGGAAATGGAGTGACCGCCCCAGCACACTACGAGGCTTGGGTCGCGGCCCGGTTTGAGGGTGCCTGCCTTGCGTAAAATGTGAAACACCGCGTTGGTCGTGCCTTCGCCCGTAGTCAGGTCGAAACGGTTGTGGTGTTGAATTTCGTTATAGACATACACGATATCGCGAATGATCGACGAGAGATGTTCACGAATGCCGCGAATCATGCGTCCGTCTACGAAGGCCTCTGCGGGCGCATTGGTGAGTTTCAGCCGAATGCCGCGATCTTGTTGCAGTACCTCGATGTCAAAATCTTTGTAGGCTTCCAGGATGGCCAAGCTGTCATCGGTAGGGCTGCCGCAATTGAGGACGGCAAGCGCGCATCGGCGCAATAAATCGTGCAAACCACTTTTGGACGTGCTCTTGAGCCGGTTGACCTCATGCTGTGAAAGAACTTCGAGGCTGCCTTCAGGAGAAATAATGCTGGAAATCGTGGCACGAGGCGCTGGGGTCTGCGTCATTAGTCTGGCTATCCCTAAGAGTGTTCGTAACGAAACTGCATACTAGCACGCTGCTGGGTGCGGTTCAGCAATGGGGCTAAGCGACCGTCTTGGTAGCGTTTGTGCTACTCTAGGGGCCTGCAAGTGCGCACGGTAGGCGGGTCGGGATGGTGGCGTTAGCGACCCATATCAGCGTCTTACGATGATGGATAATGAGGATGTTACTCAAACCCTATGTTTAATGCCCAATATTTTCGGACGTTTATAACGTTAGTGGAAACCGGCAGTTTCACACGAACGGCGCGTCGTCTAGAGATGACGCAGCCTGGGGTTAGCCAGCATATTCGTAAGTTGGAAAGCTATCTTGGCAAAACGCTGTTAGAGCGCCGTGGCAGAAGTTTTACGCTAACCGAATCGGGGCGCCGTGCTTACGATTACGCGTTGAAGCTATTCGCCGAACATGAGCAGTTTCGCCATGGCTTAGATGACGATTCCCTGGACAGCGGCGAGTGCCGAATCGCCTCTCCCGGTAGCGTCGGGCTGATGTTCTACCCCTATATTTTGGGGCAGCAGCAAATGCACCCTAATCTCACGGTCAACTATAGCTTTGCGTTCAACCATGAGATCGTCAACGACCTGCTTGAAGGCCGCTACGATATCGGTATCGTGACCGAGCAGGTCAATCACCCGGAACTCACCTGTACGGTGTGGCATAAAGAGCCACTCTGCTTGGTCGTGCCTGCCGATTTTGCAGGCAGCACGCTGTCGGAGCTGATGGGCATTGGCTTCATCAATTACTACGATGGCATCAATCACGCCAATGCGCTGTTGCGAGCCAACTATCCCGATGAGTTTCGCTCCATGACGCACTTTCGCCACCAGGGGTTCACCAACGAAGTCAGCATGGTGTTGGATGCCGTGGCGAGGGGGCTGGGCTTTACGGTGGTCTCGCGCTTAGTGCTCGAAACGTCACCCTGGCAGCGGCAGGTAAAGGCGTTGGCGCTTCCGCAAGCGATCAACGAAGTGCTCTATCTTCTTCGCCGCCAAGACTCCGTCTTGCCCAAGCGCTATGAGAAGCTGCTCAACGGTTTTCATGATCAGCGCTTGCAAGAAAAAACGCCCCTGGTCACCGAATGAGAGAGACCAGAGGCGTTATTTACATCGCTAACGTCATCGATTAATGGCGATACTCATCGATACTGGGGCAGGAGCAGATCAACTGGCGATCACCAAAGACGTTATCGACCCGGTTGACCGAAGGCCAGTATTTAGAGGCCATCACCGCTTCAGTGGGGAAAGCGCCTAGCTGACGATCATAAGGACGCTCCCAGGCGCTATCCATCAGATCGGCTTGGGTGTGGGGCGCATTGACCAGCGGGTTATTATCCAGCGGCCATTCACCGCTCTCTACCCGTGCAATCTCTTCCCGAATGGCAATCATGGCATCGCAGAAACGATCGATTTCGTAGAGCGATTCAGACTCCGTCGGCTCGATCATCAGCGTACCCGGCACCGGGAACGACATGGTCGGCGCGTGGAAGCCGTAATCCATCAAGCGTTTAGCGATATCCTCTTCGCTGATGCCAGATGCGCTCTTTAGCGGGCGGATATCGATGATGCACTCATGGGCAACCGTACCGTTCTGACCGCGATAGAGAATCGGATAGGACGCTTCTAAACGCTTAGCAATATAGTTGGCGTTCAGAATGGCCAGCTCGGTGGCTTCGCGCAGGCCACGGGCTCCCATCATTTTGATGTACGCCCACGAGATCGGCAGGATGGAGGCGCTGCCAAAGGCTGCTGCCGACACGGCACCGCTCTCAGGGTTGACGCCGTTGATGGGGGTCACCACATGATTGGAAACGAACGGCGCCAAGTGTGCCTTTACGCCGATCGGGCCCATGCCGGGGCCGCCGCCGCCGTGGGGAATACAGAACGTTTTATGCAGGTTTAGGTGAGACACGTCGCCGCCGAAGTCGCCAGGGCGAGTGAGGCCAACCTGAGCATTCATGTTCGCGCCATCGACGTACACTTGACCACCGTGTTGGTGAACCACTTCACACACTTTCCGAACGTGCGACTCGAATACGCCATGGGTCGACGGGTAGGTAATCATTACCGCTGACAGCCGCTCGCTGTGCTGCTCGGCTTTGCGGGTCAAGTCGTCCAAGTCGATGTTACCGTTCGCGTCGCACTCGACGACGACCACGTCCATGCTCAGCATGGCGGCGGAGGCTGGGTTCGTGCCGTGAGCGGAGCTAGGAATCAAGCACACGTCGCGATGAGCTTCACCTTGCGCAGCCTGATAGCGGCGAATCGCCAGCAGACCCGCGTATTCCCCTTGGGCACCCGAGTTGGGCTGCATAGAGATATGGTCATAACCGGTCACTTCGACCAGGAAAGCTGCCAGCTCATCAATCATCTGATGGTAGCCCGCTACTTGGTCGCGAGGCGCAAACGGGTGCAGGTTGGCAAACGCAGGCCAGGAGACAGGAATCATCTCGCTAGTCGCGTTGAGCTTCATGGTGCACGAACCTAGCGGGATCATGGCATGGGCCAGCGACAGATCTTTGTTTTCCAGGCGCTTCAAGTAGCGCAGCATCTCCGTTTCACTGCGGTAGCGCTTGAACGTGGGATGAGTGAGGAAGTCACTGTTCCGCTGGTAAGCCGCTGGAATGCCGCTTAGTCGGTCGGCAATGACCTGCTCGTCCAGCGCGGCCACTGCCAAGCCATGCTCATCGCCCAGCAGCACATCGAATAGCGCGGCGACATCGTGGGCAGTGGTTGTTTCATCCAGGCTAATACCCACATCACCATTGGCGAAGTAGTGCAGGTTGATGTCGTGGGTCATGGCGCGGCCATGAATTTTGCCGGCGTCTACCTGGGTGAGGCGTAGCGTATCGAACCAAGTCTCGTTAGCGAGTTGAACGCCGGCCTGCTGCAGGCCGGTAGCCAGCACGGTGGTCAGGCGGTGAACGCGACCCGCGATCTTGCGTAGCCCTTCAGCGCCATGATACGTGGCGTAGAAGCCGGCGATATTAGCCAGCAGCGCTTGCGCAGTACAAATGTTCGAGGTCGCTTTCTCACGGCGAATGTGCTGCTCGCGGGTCTGCATAGCCATGCGCAGTGCCGTTTTGCCTCGGCTGTCTTTGGAGACGCCGATGATTCGCCCGGGAATCGACCGCTTGAGTTTGTCGGAGGTGGCAAAGAAAGCGGCATGGGGCCCACCAAAGCCCATGGGCACGCCAAAGCGCTGGGAGTTACCTACGACGATATCGGCTCCCATCGCGCCAGGCTCTTTCAGCAACACCAGGCTGAGCAGATCGGTCGCTACACACGTCATGATGCCGCGCTCTTGGGCCGCCTTGAGCATCGGCGCGAGGTCGGTAATGCGGCCGCTGGCAGACGGGTACTGCACTAAGGCACCAAACACATCGTGCTCGGCAAGACGCTCGGCGGGGCCGGTAATCAGCTCGAAACCAAAGAACTCGGCGCGGGTCTTGACGACGTCCAGCGTTTGCGGAAAAAGGTCGTCTGCTACGAAGAAAGCGTTTGACTTGCTCTTTTTATTGCCACGCTTACATAGCGCCATGGCTTCTGCGGCGGCGGTGGCTTCATCCAGCAGAGAAGCATTGGCAAGCTCCATGCCGGTCAGGTCCATGATGACCTGTTGAAAATTCAAAAGGCCTTCCAAGCGACCCTGAGAGATTTCGGGTTGATAAGGTGTATAAGCGGTATACCAGCCGGGATTTTCTAGCACGTTGCGCTGAATCACCGCAGGCATATGGGTATTGTAATAACCCTGACCAATATAGCTTTTAGTGACACGATTTTGACGGGCGAGTTGGCTCAGGTACTCCAACGCTTCCGCTTCACTGCGTGGGTCGTCGAGGTCAAGTTCACGGCCAAGGCGAATGTCGCTTGGCACGGTTTGCTCAATCAGGTCTTCCATGCGCTGCATGTTGAGCGCTTTTAACATGGTGGCGACATCGTCGGGGCTAGGCCCGTTATGACGTTTGATAAAAGCATCGTGGTCGGCCAGTTCGGCCAAACGGCGTGATTCAAAAGGCATGGGGAGATTCCGGACGTGATGAAAAAACCGTGCAGAGGCGATCAAGAAGCGCCTGCCAACAGGGCAGGCGCTTCAACGACGTCGTTTAGTCGTCGGCGCTCAGCGTCGCTTGATACGCATCGGCGTCTAATAAACCTTCGAAGGCTTGGTCGTTAACGCGAACCTTCATGATCCAGCCGCCTTCATAAGGGGCTTCGTTGACCGTTTCAGGAGCGTCTTCGAGAGCTTCGTTGACTTCCACCACTTCACCATCGACGGGGGCATAAAGGTCAGAAGCGGCTTTCACGGACTCGATGACACCGAACTCTTTACCTTTCGTCAGAGCTTGACCCACTTCGGGCAGCTCGACGAACACCACGTCGCCCAGCGCTTCTTGCGCGTGGTCGGTGATTCCAACGGTCACGGTGCCGTCTTGGTTGTCCAGCACCCACTCGTGGCTGGCGGCGTAACGAAGATTGGCAGGAAGATTGCTCATGGTGATTCCTTTTCAAGTCAGTGGACAGAACAACGGCATACTAGCGTTTGTCGTTCGCCTTGGCGACTGCGGCCCGCGCAACAGCGCGCGTGAATGCGCCTATGGTACCGTGTTTCTTATTGGAAACAAGTTTCTTCATTGTCGCCCAAAGGCGAGGAAGGGCGCTTCTTTTTCCTGGGTTTCAGGCGTCTGGTGAGTTTCATAAAGGGGAGCTTTCTCTGCCATCAAGCGACATTGGCGTGGAAGCGCTCTTATAAAATGGTGTAAAACATACCCATCATGCGTTTTTCCAGCGTGAATTAAGCGCTATGGTAGAGACGCTTGGTGATTTCATCTGCCGGTGAGTGGATGAACAACCTAACCTTCATAACAAATGCATGAATCAATTGGGTAAGGAGAGTCGCGTGGAAACATTAACCAGCCTATTAGGGGCCATTAACGGGATCGTGTGGGGCCCGTTAATGCTGATCCTGCTATTGGGGGTCGGTATTTACCTGCAAATTGGCTTGAAACTGATGCCGATCCGCAAACTCGGCATGGGTTTCAAGCTAATGTGGCAAGGCCGAGATGCCAAGCCGTCCGATAAAACCCCGTCTCAGCCAAGCGATGAGGGGGAAATCTCTCCCTTTAACGCGCTGATGACGGCGCTGTCTGCGACGATTGGTACCGGTAATATCGCCGGTGTGGCGACCGCCATCGCGCTCGGTGGCCCTGGAGCCGTGTTCTGGATGTGGATCACCGCGCTGGTGGGTATGGCGACCAAGTTCGCTGAAGCCGTGCTGGCGGTACGCTATCGGGAAACCGACAGTACCGGCTATCACGTGGGCGGGCCGATGTTCTACATCAAGAATGGCTTGGGCCGTAAGTGGCTGTGGCTAGGCGGGCTGTTCTCGTTCTTTGGCGCAGTGGCGGCCTTCGGGATTGGTAATACCGTACAGTCCAACTCCGTGGCGGACGCCATGGATGCCACCTTCGGTGTTCCGCACTGGTTGACCGGTGTCATCATCATGGTGCTCGCTGGGGCGGTAATTCTGGGCGGTATCAAACGTATTGCCAAGGTGGCCGGTAAACTGGTGCCGGTAATGGGCATCGCGTACGTCATTGCTGGCCTGCTGGTGCTGATCGTCAATGCGGGCCAAATTGGCGATGCCTTTGGACTGATCTTCTACTACGCCTTCAATCCCATGGCCGCAGCCGGTGGTTTTGCAGGTGCCGCTGTGATGGCCGCCATTCGCTTCGGTGTAGCGCGCGGTATCTTCTCCAACGAAGCTGGTCTGGGGAGTGCGCCTATTGCTCACGCGGCGGCTCAGACGAAGAATCCGGTCCGCCAGGGCTTGATTGCCATGCTGGGGACGTTCATCGACACTATCATCGTCTGCACCATCACCGCGCTGGTCATTTTGACCTCGACGGTCTGGATGGAAGGCGAAGCGGGCGCTTCGCTCACTGCGCTCTCCTTTGATGCGGCACTGCCTGGTTTTGGTAATCAAATCGTGGCCATTGCGCTGGCGATCTTTGCATTCACCACGATTCTTGGCTGGTCGTTCTACGGTGAGAAGTGTTGCCAGTTCCTGTTTGGCACTCGCTCCATCATGCTTTACCGCGTGTTGTTCGTGCTGGCCATTCCGCTGGGTGCCATTGCACAGCTGGGCTTTATCTGGCTGATGGCGGACACCTTCAATGCCATGATGGCGATTCCCAACCTCATTGCCTTGGCACTGCTGTCCCCGGTTGTCTTTAAGCTGACTCGGGATTATTTTGCAGGTAAGGACGTGCTGCCGGGCGAAGCCCTGGATCATGATAAATAAGGCCTGCTCATTAGCAGGCGATGCACGATGTACTAGAGCCGGGAAGCCTTGTCAGGCTTCCCGTTTCTCTTTCTTGATAGAGGACATGCCATGACTGATCTGAACCGAACGCCACTTCATGCGCTGCACATTCAGCTCGGTGCCAAGATGGTGCCGTTCGCTGGATACGAGATGCCGGTGCAGTATCCGTTAGGTGTGAAAAAAGAGCACGAGCACACCCGTCAGCGCTGCGGACTCTTTGATGTGTCGCACATGGGGCAGATTTTGGTGTCCGGTGAGCAGGTCGCCGAAGCGCTGGAAAGCCTGATTCCCGCAGATTTGGTGGGATTGGAAAAAGGGCAGCAGCGATATGGTCTCTTTACCAGTACTGACGGCGGTATTCTCGACGACCTGATGGCCGTCAACGCGGGGGATCACTTCTACTTGGTAGTGAACGCGGCGTGTAAAGAGCAGGATATCGCCCATTTACGCGCCAATTTGGGTAGCACCCATCAGATCGACGTACTGGACCGGGGGTTGCTGGCGCTTCAAGGACCCCAAGCGCGTGACGTGATGCAGCGCCTCTGCCCGCAAGCCTGCGAATTGACGTTCATGCAACATGGCCGTTACACGCTGGCGGGTTGTGAGGTGTGGATCAGTCGCAGTGGATACACCGGCGAAGATGGCTTCGAGGTGTCGGTCGCGGCGGAGGAAAGTCAGGCGTTAGCAGAGGCACTATTGGCTGAGCCAGAAGTGGAGGCCATTGGTTTGGGCGCTCGAGATTCACTGCGCCTGGAGGCAGGCCTATGTTTGTATGGTCACGATATGGGCCCGCATACCACGCCCGTCGAAGCCAGTTTGATCTGGGCTATTGGTAAACCCCGTCGGCGAGGCGGTGAGCGGTCAGCGGGCTTCCCTGGCGCCGATGTGATTTTGCACCAAGTGGAAGCTAAAGATCACTCACGCAAGCGGGTTGGCTTGCTAGGGGAAGGGCGAGCGCCGGTACGTGAAGGGAGCTTGCTGGTCGACGAAGCTGGGACAGAGATCGGCGTGGTAACGTCCGGTGGTTTCGGGCCTAGCGTCGGCAAGCCCGTGGCCATGGGGTACGTGTCTCGGGAGTGGGAAGCTCCGGGCACGACCGTCTATGCACTGGTGCGTGGCAAGCAACTCCCCATGAGTGTCGCGCCCATGCCGTTTGTGACGCCTGGCTACTATCGAGGTTAAGTCATATTGGAAAGAAGCCCTTGCCACGCAAGGGCTTTTTTTATGTTCATACCATCACAGGTCTTACAGCTGCCGAAACCAGCCTAAATGGGCTCTCTGTATATCGGCTTCCTCTTCGAAAGGCAGCGTCTTCGCTGACAGGCATAGTTCACGCACTTGGCGAGGGGGCAAGCCGAACGCTTGCACGAACAGCCGACTAAAGCTCGCGGCCTCCAGGCCACACTGATCGGCGACCTGGGAGATCCGTAAATGGCGATAGCGCGGTTCCAATAGATAGCGACGTGCTCTGATGAGGCGTCGCTTGCGAATGTAGCCAGCCACCCCACCCATTGGCTCGAATAACCGATATAGAGAGGCGCGCGCCAGCCCAAAGCGTTGTGACAAGGCAAGTGGTGAGAGGGAGCGATCGTGCAGATGACGCTCGATATAGAGACACAGCCGGCCCAGTAGCGGGTGTTCCTTTTCATGCTGTGTCCCGCTGCCAAGGGTTTGGGAGAGGGCGCGTACTAAGAGATGCGTACTCTCCTCGCCGTAGAACGCCACATCGTTGGCATGTAACGTGTCACTGCACGCGATGAGTTCCTTGAGATGCACGCCGAGTAATCGAGCAGCGGGCTGGCGATGATCGATGACTTGGCCGTGCAGGGCCGAAGGTTCTTCGAGCCAGGCTGCCCGGGGCAAAATCCAGGAGAGAATCGAGGCGGGCCGCTCGATGCACACAGCGCTCTCTTGCAGTAGGTCGAGTAACAGAATGTCGCCAGAGCAGGCGGTGACTTCGCCGAACGGCGTGACGCAGAGTAGCTCTCCGTTCAGCACTAGATCGACCATCAGATAGTCCATATCCCCCTGACTCAAGCTCGCTGCCTGACGAAGAATACGCTGGGGCGACAAGTGCATGACGACCCCGATCAAACCAGCAAAATGGTGCGTCGTCACGTCCCAAGCTAAGCGCGCGACCTGCTCTTTGGAGAAGCAGGTCGCGAAGTTGAGGGTGGCTTGCATGCGAAGTTGCCACTCATCCAAACAAGTCATGCCCGGCAATAATTGTTGGGAGGTGGTGCGCACGATACGTTCAGAGATGGTCACTAAGATTCCCCTATCGCTCTCAGATGGCGATGTCGTGGATTGATTATCAGCGAATCCCAGCGTTTTGTGCAAAACGTCTCAATTTGTAAGCAGTGTGTCTCAATGGTAACAAAAGCGGTTGCGAGCAGTGGAGAGATGAACCAACAATTCGCTTACGCGCTAGACACTTACCGACTATTCACCATCAGTTGCCTGCCCTAGCGTCACGTGAAGTTTCTCGTTCATCTCCACTAACGAATGGTTAACGGTCTCATGGCTCACGAAGACACTTCTTATATCGATACGGTGTTTGCTGCAGATGAACACCCAAGTCGACTTTCCCCACTATTCAGAAACGTCAGTCAGTACGGTTTGGGGTGGATGGCGGCGCTCGTGCTGAGCGGCATCGTGTATACACTTTCGGCGCAAGCGCAAAGTGCCACAGATAGCGGTGACCTGTACCGCATTGTGCAGGAGGAGGTCTCGTTGACGGTTTTGTCGCTGGATGCCTCTCCTCAGGCCTTCCTTCAAGGCGGAGACCTCCAAACCGTCTTTCAGCGCATCGAAATCGAAGGAGCGAGTCTCATTTCACCCGGAGAGCTGACCCATCATCTGGCGTCTTGGTTAAACCAGCCGTTGGGGCTCGAACAGATACATGCCGCCGCTAAAACACTGGATGGGGTATATCGTAGCCGTGGCTGGCGCGCACGGACCCGTTTGGTCAAACAGGACTTGTATAGCGGCACACTACGGCTACGTATCATCGAAGGGGGCCGTGGCCGACAGCAACTGGCCGTCCTCGATAGTGACGATTCTGCGTATCCGAATACGCCCCTCAAGTAGCGAGACTTTCCCAGCGGCTCGCTTAGAAGTAGCCGCTAGGAAAGTCATAAACAGGTATCGCTGACGCGCCTGGCAGCGCAATACTGAGTTAGCGCAATACTTGGCGTGGATCGATGGGTTTGCCTCCCTGGCGCAAATCGAACAGCAGGTCATAACGCTGTGTCGCGTTACTTTGCCCCACCTCGCAGAGCTCGTCACCCGTACTCACTTGGTCGCCAACACGCACCAGAATTTGCTCGCAAAGCGCGTAGACGGTCTGCAAATTATCCGCGTGATGCACGATGACGACATCGCCCAACTGGCGCATGCTGTCTGCGAAACGCACTTCGCCTGGAGCCACGGCTTTCGCACGTGCGCCTGCCTGTGTGGCGAGTAGCATCGGTTGTAGAGTGCCTCGGCTATCAGCGCCAAAGCGACGCACGACGCGATAATCCTCTAGCGGCCAAGGCCAGCGGCGCGCAGAGGCCGGCAGACTAGCGCTGGGGGTTGGCGCAGAAGTCGACGTGGAAGCGCTCGAAGAACGAGTGTTCCGTGTGGGGCTACTAGAGCTGCTAGACGGGGGCCTAGCCGTGCTGCTGAGCGGGACGCTGATGATTTGACCCACTCGCAGCGCCGTCGGCGAGGTGCCCTGATTGGCACTTTGGATGCGCCCGGAGGTGGTGCCAAAATGGCGAGCGACGCCTGAAAAAGTGTCGCCAGGGCGAATTTGATAGCGGTAAGGGCCACCGGAGGGCGCGCGCTCTTGTTGGGTAGGAATCAGCAGACGCTGGCCCACGGCCAAACGCCGTGGGTCGACGCCAGGGTTGAAGCGCTCGAGCCTTTCGAGTGGCACGTTGGCTCGTGCCGCTAGCTGACCTAACGTATCGCCTCGCCTAACGGCGACCCAGTTGCCGCCTATGGCACTCGCCGTGCTGGCCGCGGGCACGCGTTGGCTAGACGTGGGTGTGGAGCTGGCGCAGCCAGCCAACATGCTTGCCAGTACGCACATCGTCAGCCAGTGGCTTAGTCGTGGTCGCTGAGTCGGTCTAGCAAGGTATCTTTTTCCTGCCAGAGTGAATTGATCCATGCGTGGAAGCGTTCCTTGTGCTGCGGTTCGTCATGGTAGTTAGCAGTCTGCATCCACTCAGGAATGGCGAGCTGCCGAGCTTCAAGCGTAATGGGGGCTTCTTTACCGCATAAAAAGCCCATGAAAGTAGGCGAAGGGTGGGTATAGCTGATGGTGACATCCAAAATACCATCCAATTGATCCCCCAACAGGCTCAGCACTTGGGCAATGCCACCGGCTTTAGGGCGCAGCAAGTGCTGAAAAGGGCTCTGTTGGGCTTCGCGTTTGGCAACGGTGAAGCGGGTGCCCTCGACAAAATTGAAGATCGCAATGGGCGCATGTCGCGCCTGACGACACATCCGTTCGGTGGAGGCGCGGTCGACGGTGGCGAGCTTGGGGTTTCGCGCGATCTGTTCTCGGCTAAACCGACGCATGAAAGGAAACTCGAGCGCCCAAAAGGCGAGCCCCACGATAGGAATCCAAATGAGCTGATGCTTGAGGAAGAAGCGGGGCATGGGGATCCGACGGTGCAATGCCATGAACAGAATGAAAATGTCCGTCCAGCTCCGGTGGTTAGAGATCACTAACCACCACTGCTCTGGGCTCAAGGTGTCCGGTACCTTGATCGACACGTTAGGTGTCAGCCAGCGTTGCATCCACCACAAGTTAACGCCGATCCAATTGAGCGCCACGGCGCAGAGGCCTTTCAGGAGCCACTCCTTTTGCCGCCGCCCAGGGACGATGACCTTCAGCAGCGTCAACAGAATCAGGGGAACACCCCAAAACAGCGTGTTCAACGTTAGCAGCACGATGCTAACGCCCCCTTTGATGATTGGCATACCACGATCCTCACAGCTATCTGACAGCGTGTTTAGCGTCGCTACGCACGCGCTTGACGACAAATGCTAATAGATCCGCGTCACGCTGCCCAGCATAACCGCATCAATACGTTAGAAGGGCGCAAAGAGCGAGGGTGCTTTGACGTTATCCATCAAAACGCTGCGCAACGCATGGGCGGCGACGGAGAGTTCTTCCTGAGTGAGGATTCCCACGCGACACGCGATACTGGGCGCCACCAGCGGCACACAGCGAGCGCCCAGCTCCTGCATTTGTCGAATACACATCGATGGTACCGCGCTGACGCCTAATCCCTCGGCGACCATGCGGCCGACGGTGGAGAGCTGGTGGCTCTCGAAGGCGACTGGAAGCGCCATCTGGCGTTTGCCGAGTGCTTGTTCTAAAAGCCGTCTGACCATGGAGGGTCGTTGCAGCGTCATGAAATCGTACGCTAGCAGCTGCTCCCAAGAGAGCGTGTCGCACTCGGCCAACGGCGAGTGACGCGGTATCACGGCCACGAATCGATCTTCAAAAAGAGGGGTGAAGTTCAAACTGCCGACCCCCTCCGGCGAGAAAGCGATACCAATTTCCACCTGGCGAGAGCGCACCATCTCCATGACGTCTTCATTGATGACATCATGGACGGTGACATTGATCTTGGGGTACTGCTGACGAAATTTGACGAGCGCGCTAGGAAGCAAATTACTGGCGAAGGAGGGCATGGCCGCTACACTGAGCCGCCCAAGCTGGAGCGTAAAGCGTTGGCGCAGGCGCTCTTCGGTATTGTCCCATTGCGCCAGCAAGTGCTTGGCCAGTGGTAGAAGCGACTCACCCTCCGGGGTCAATCGTACGCTCCGTGTGCTGCGGATGAGCAACTTGCCGCCTAGGGAGTCCTCCAAGCCTTTGATGGCAAGGCTCAGCGCGGGTTGTGAAAGATGCAGGCGCTCGCAGGCCTGGGTAAAACTCAGCGTTTGTGCCACGGCCAAAAAAGCGCGAAGCTGTTTGACGGTCATGGTATCTCTTTATAAGTTATTAAAATGAATTGATAAGAAAAACAAACTTAACAAATATATCATCTAGGACAACACTGGCGATAGCGCGACACGCCAGCAAACGCTGCTTACACTACTTTAACGAGCGTCCAACACCGATACGTTCTCAACAACAACGTGAGGCATAACAATGGCAGGATTCGATAAGTGTGTGGCTTCTTACGAGGAAGCAATGGAAGGCATCGAAAGCGGTATGACCGTGATTGCCGGTGGCTTTGGTCTGTGTGGGATTCCTGAAAACCTGATCGCGGAGATCAAGCGTCGCGGAGTCAAGGACCTTACGGTGGTTTCCAATAACTGTGGTGTAGATGGGTTTGGTTTGGGTGTACTGCTGGAAGATCGCCAAATCAGCAAGATCATCGCCTCTTACGTGGGCGAAAACGCGATGTTTGAACAGCAGATGTTGAACAACGAAATCGAAGTGGTATTGACGCCTCAAGGAACGCTCGCAGAGAAAATGCGCGCAGGCGGTGCAGGTATTCCCGCGTTTTATACCGCGACCGGTTACGGCACGCCCATTGGTGAAGGCAAGGAAGTGCGCGTATTCGATGGTCGTCACTACATTTTGGAAGAGGCCATCAAAGGCGATTTCGCGATCGTCAAAGGTTGGAAGGCCGACCGCTATGGCAACGTCATGTATCGTCATACTGCGCAGAACTTTAATCCCATGGCGGCGACGGCAGGCAAAATTACCGTTGTCGAAGTAGAGGAGATTGTGGAACCCGGAGAGCTGGAGCCAAGCCAGATTCATACGCCGGGTATCTATGTCGATCGCATCATTCAAGGCACGTTTGAAAAGCGTATCGAGAAGCGCACCGTTCGTAGCTGAGCGTATCAACGTCCACAACCAACTCCTTACTAAGACAAGAGGTGGCACCATGGCTTTAACTCGTGAACAAATGGCCCAACGCGTCGCGCGTGAACTGCAGGACGGCTTCTACGTCAACTTGGGTATCGGTATTCCCACTCTGGTTGCCAACTACATTCCTGATGGCATGGATGTGATGTTGCAGTCCGAAAATGGGCTGCTAGGTATGGGGCGGTTTCCTACCGAGGAGGAAGTCGACCCGGATATGATCAATGCCGGTAAACAGACCGTTACCGCTCGCCCTGGCGCGGCGATTTTCTCCTCCGCTGAGTCGTTTGCCATGATTCGCGGTGGTCATGTGGATTTGACCGTGCTGGGTGCGTTCGAAGTCGACCAAGAAGGTAACATTGCCTCTTGGATGATCCCTGGCAAATTGATCAAAGGCATGGGGGGCGCGATGGATCTCGTCGCCGGGGCCGACAACATCATTTGCACCATGACCCACGCTTCCAAACATGGCGAATCCAAGCTGCTCGAAAAGTGCAACCTGCCGCTGACAGGAGCGGGTTGTATCAATCGGGTCTTGACCGATCTGGCTTACCTGGAGATCAAGGATGGCGCGTTCATCCTTAAAGAGCGTGCGCCAGGGGTGAGCGTCGAAGAGATTGTCGAGAAAACCGCAGGCAAACTCATCGTGCCGGACCACGTCCCCGAAATGACTTTCGAGGAATAAGCACGACCGTTAGGCGGAGGGCGTGGGCTGGTGGCTCACGCCATTTCGCAGCGAGTGTGAAAAGGCAGCAAGATCTCCGCCACCCGCTCATGGGCATCGTTGACCTGTTTTTGGGTCAGGGCTAATCCACCCAGGCACAAGCGGTGTTCGTCTCCATCGCGGAAGACCATTTTCTGTGGCGTTGCCGGGTAAAAACGGTGCTCGAGTAAATTGGACACAGAGAAAACGCCATTTTGCTGACCGCTGAGCGGCGGCATACCGGCGTTTTCCAACTGCTCGCTCAGTGTGTCGATCGACGCGTGCATCCGGTAACAATCGAAACCCGCATGATGCAAGCGAGGGCCCATGACGGCAAGCCAGGCGGCCAGTGGGTGCGCGTTTTGTAACTGCTGATAGAGCTCCCAAGAAGGCATCGGCCAAGGGCGGCCACGGCAAAGCAGGTTGTGACCTTTGCAGTCGGCGGGGTGGCTTTGATGCACGAGCGAGGTTAACGCTTCGCGAGGCACTTTTGACAGCGTACCGATTTGTAGCTCGGCGAGCACCAGCCAGCTGCTGTCGTCACTTGGTGCCATCAAGTGGATCAGCAAGCCTTTGTCTGCCATGGCATAGTGCCCGACCGAACGATACCCCATGCGTGATAGCGGCAGGCTCAGGGCATGCATTGCGAACGGGCCGTAATTCAGGGTGACCAGCGTCAGATATTCCGCCGCGGTGTGGAGTGGCCATAGCCGCAGGCCGCCGATGTCGGGGTGGGTATGGACATAGTCCAGCCATAGCTGTTGTACAAACTCCTCGCGTTGCATGGGGGTTCCTCGCCGCCTAAAGACGTCCGTGAGTCAACGGTTAACTGAGTGGTCAGTATAGGCAAGCAAGGAGTTAGTAGGTTCAACGGGCTTTAACGGCGAATTTAACGCCCGCTAAGAGGCCAGCAACTGTTTGTCGCGAACAAATTGATCGAATTCGGTAAAGCCGCCCACGTGCTGCTGGTCGACGAAGATTTGTGGCACGGTGTGGATCGGTTTACCCGCTGTTTTAGCGATATCCTCTTTGGTAACGCCCTCGGAGGGCATATCGACATAGCGGTAACCCTCGATCTTCCCACTGTTTTCCAAGTGTTCGGCGAGATGCTTGGCGCGAACGCAAAAAGGGCACGACATGCGCCCAAAAATAACCACGAACATGAGGTGGCTCCTTTACGATAGGGGCGAATTGGTAGTTGAGTGAGCAATCAGCGCCCATTGTGGCGTAGGGCGCAGGCTTTCGCCAATAGCACCACGCTACGCGTGCTATAAAGCGTCACAATGAGCCATCCATCAAGGAGAATCCATGCAGACGTTGGCGCCGCATGAGTACGGTTATTTAGCCGAGCTGGCCCAGTGCTATCGTGACGAACACTGGACAGCACTAAGACAGCAGTCCCATTTCAACCCGAGGTTGGGGGTGGATGCGCTCTGTTTCCAGCATTTGGAGACGCGCATCAGCGGCGCCAGTGTCATGGCGGGAGCTCTGATCACCCCCTGCGAGCTGTGGTTGGTCGCATTGCCTGAACAGGCCACGCTGCAGGCGCCGCTGCCCTCAGAAGGCGTGTTGGTGCTTCCATCCGGCCGCTATGCCTTGGAACTAGAGCGCTTGACGTCCGGGATCGAGCTTTACAAGCGAAAGATATTGGATGACTTGAGCGACCTAGACTCCTTGCAAGAATCGGCGCGACTTGCGCAGCGTATGATGCAGCAGTTGTTGGCGGAGCCGGACGCGACCTCATCGGCCGAGTAGGCAGAAGCGGTTGGCGGCTCCTATACTCATGAACGTTTATTTCTTCATTCCCATGTACGTCAAAAAAGGAAGCCTGAATGTCATCTTCAACAGCTTCAACACCGCGGGTTGCCGTGGTGACAGGGACGAGCAGCGGTATTGGTGAGGCCGTCGTTCGACATTTTTGTGAGCAGGGGCATCAAGTACTGGCCGTCGACTTCAACCCCGCTGGTAAAGAGATTGCAGAAGCAGCTGGCGCCGCATTTTATCAAGCGGATCTCACCGATCCTGACGCGTGTCGAGGCGCGATTGCCGATGCGGTCAAGCGGTTTGGCGGCGTGGACATTCTCGTCAACAACGCCGGTATTCAGCATGTCGCGTCCATCGAGACCTTCCCTGAAGAGAAGTGGCGTCAAATCATCGATTTGATGCTGACGGCCCCTTTCCTGCTCACCCAAGCGGCGTGGCCCTACATGCGCGAGAAAGGCTGGGGTCGCGTGGTCAACATTGCCTCGATCCATGCCCAAGTGGCGTCACCGGGCAAGGCGGCGTACATCAGCGCGAAGCACGGCATGATCGGCTTGACCAAGACAGCCGCACTGGAGGGGGGCGAGCAGGGTATTACGGCCAATGCCATTTGTCCCGCTTATGTGAAAACACCCTTGGTCGACAACCAAATTGCCGATCAGGCCAAGCTGCATGGAATGGACGAGCAAGAAGTCATCGAGAAGATCATGCTCAAGAATGCGGCGGTCAAGCGGCTAATCGAACCTTCCGAAGTGGCTCAACTAGTGGCTTACCTCACGTCCGATGCGGCGGGCGCGGTCACCGGTGCGAGCTGGAACATCGATCTTGGTTGGACCGCTCACTGAGCCAGCCGACTCGCCTGCCACCTAAGGTGGCAGGCGATGTTGCTTAGCGACGTACCGGTCGTTTTTGTAGCTTTCTCTGAAGGGTGCGTCGGTGCATGCCCAGCGCGCGGGCGGTGGCCGAGATATTGCCATCGTGTTCCTGCAGCACTTTTTGAATATGCTCCCAGGTGATTCGGTTGATGGAGGGTGGATTATCTGCAAGCTCGACGTTGGGGTCGGCGTCGGGGTGTTCGAAGGCCGCCATCACATCATCCGCATCCGCTGGTTTGCACAGATAATTGATGGCGCCCAGCTTGATGGCTTCGACCGCCGTGGCAATGCTCGAGTAGCCGGTCAGCACCACGATACGACAGCCAGGCACAGTGGAGAGGAGGTCGGGTAACAGCTTGAGTCCAGAGCTATGTTCCAGCTTCAAATCCAGTGTGGCCATGGTGGGCATGAAGTGCGACGCGATGCTCAGCGCTTGATCGGCATCGTGTGCCACCTTGACGTCAAAGCCTCGCCGGGCCAGGGCACGGCTCAATACGTGACAAAACATTTCATCGTCATCGACGATTAGCAGACGCTGCTCTTGGTTCTGCATACTACCCTCGTTAGTCTGAATCGCTGCTGTCTCAGCTTAACTGGGTGCTGAGCAGCGCGGCAGGGTGACCTCGGTCAACGTTCCACCCTCGGGATGGTTATAGAGGCTTACGCCTCCGCCGAAGCGGTTGATCGTGGCGTGCGTGAGGAACAGGCCGATGCCCATTCCTTTACTTTTGGTCGAGACGAACGTGTCGCCTAGCTGGTCCGCAATCGACATGGCCACCCCTGGGCCGTGGTCACGGATATCGATAATGACGCTCTCATCTTGCCAATCCAAGCGTATGGCGATGTGTTCTGGATTGGCGTCTGCAGCATTGTTCAATAAATTGGTCAGCGCTTGGTCGAGCGTCGCATCCACGGCGAGCCAGGGGCGGCCGCGCCGTTCGGCCACATCGAAGCGATGGCTCACGTCGGGTCGAATCACCAGCCAACGCTGCACCACCCCAGCAAGCCACACTTCGGCATCCAGCACTTCTGGTTCGGCCATGCGGCGACGATCGGCATTGGTGACAAGGTGCTGCAAACGCGATTTGCAGATATCGACCTGCTGTCGCAAGAGCGCGATATCCTCCTCCAGCGCGCTGCCTTTTGCTGCGTCGGCCTGCATCTCTTTGAGCAGCACCGCCATCGTCGACAGCGGGGTGCCAAGTTCGTGGGCCGTGCCCGCCGCTTGTGTGGCAACGGCCAGCACTTGTTCGTTACGCAGAGCGGCTTCCCGCGTGCGGGAGAGGGCTTTATCGCGGCTGCGCAGCGCGTGAGCCATTTTATAGATAAAGAACGTGACAAGCCCAGCCGACAGCCCGAAGTTGAGCCACATGCCCAGGATGTGCAGGCTGAGCGGACCTTCGCTACTGATATGACCCAGCTGTGGAATGGGGTGGTAGTCAAACATCAAGAAGCTGTAACCACCCATGGCGCAGGCCGCAATGATCCAGGCGTGGCGCCAAGGCAGCGTTGCGGCTGCAATGGTCACGGGCACCAAGTAGTACGTAATGAACGGATTCGTAGAACCGCCCGAAAAGTAAAACAGCAGGGTGAGCCCGGCAATATCGGCCAGCAAGTGAGACAAGTACTCACCGTGGCCAACGGCTTTGGGGCGCCCCAAACGCCACCAAGTGGCAATGTTCAGCAGCCCCATTGCGATCACGACGCTCACGACGGCGGTGACGGGAAGGTCGAAAGCGAGTAGCTCGATGCCGACAATGATCGCCATCAAAAAACCCGTCCAGGTAATCCCCCGAACGATGGTGAGCCGAACCAGGTTTCGATTGGGTGTAGAGAGCGGTAAGGGTAGGGCAGTGGGCATGGGTTGGCTTATTTGCTCGATGTTTTGACGCTATGAATGACGAATTTGATGAAGAGGGTCATGACAAAGGTCATCCAGCCGGCAGACGCTAACAGATTGAACAGCAGCATTTTGGGAGGCAGCCAAGCCGAACCTAGTAGCGCCTCCAGCATGATATGAAAAAACATGGCCAGCAAAAGCGGCAGAGCGAGCGTGTGGATCCACATATCGGTTCGGCGCTTGCGAATGTGATAGCGTCGCAGCAAGTAGCGCATCGGGCGATGTGCCCAGCTAAAGAGTACCAGCGTAGCCACGATGAACAGCACCGCAAGCGTTGGCTCGGTGCTTTGTCGATGCATCGAAAAGGAGATGGACCATGCGAGTCCCAGCCACGCCAAACCTTCCAAGCTGGCGATGAAATCCGCATAGCGACGTACGTTCTGCATAAACAACCGAATCCTTGATCTTACAGCGTGCCGCCATGATACGACACTTGCGCGGACCTGTGGGGGTCACGCACGGATTTATCCGATCGGCGTATTGGGTATACTGTGGCAGCTCGCAGCCCCCTTCACCCAAGACCAATAGGATTTGCCGTGGACGCTATTACCCTGACCCGCCCTGATGACTGGCACCTGCATTTACGTGATGACGAGGCGCTCAATGCCGTGGTGGGACATACCGCTGCGCAAATGGGTCGTGCGATCATCATGCCGAACCTAAAGCCACCGGTGACCACGACAGAGCAGGCAGTAGCTTACCGCGAACGCATCTTGGCCGCGCTACCCGAAGGCAGTACTTTTGAGCCGCTGATGGTGCTCTACCTCACGGATACGACACCGCCCGAGGAGATAGAGCGTGCCGTCGAGAGTGGCATCGTCAAAGCCGTGAAGCTTTATCCGGCAGGGGCCACGACCAACTCTGCCTCGGGAGTGACGGACATTGCCCACTGCGATGCCACCATTGCCATGATGGCAAAGCTGGGCATGCCGCTACTGGTACATGGCGAGGTCACCGACCACGAGATCGATATCTTCGATCGGGAAGCGGTGTTCATCGAGCGTGTCATGAAGCCGTTGCTGGCGCGACACCCCGAACTGAAAGTGGTGTTCGAGCACATCACCACGCAGCAGGCTGCGGAGTTCGTCGCCAGCGCGTCTGACAACGTAGCCGCCACGATTACTGCCCACCACCTGCTCTTCAATCGCAATAAAATGCTGGCAGGCGGTATTCGCCCTCACTATTACTGCCTTCCCATCCTCAAGCGCGAACAGCATCGACAGGCTTTGTTGAAAGCCGCCACCAGCGGTAGCCCCAAATTCTTCCTGGGCACCGATAGTGCTCCCCATGCAAAGGGTGACAAAGAGTCGAGCTGCGGCTGTGCCGGTGCTTATACGGCGCCTGCCGCCATCGAGCTATATGCGACGGCCTTCGAGGAGATGCAGGCGCTGGATAAGCTGGAGGCCTTTGCGAGTCTTAACGGCCCGCGTTTTTATGGCCTTTCGCCGAACGCAGACGCCATTACGCTTGAGCGGCGCGAGTGGACGCTGCCGGCGAGCTATCCCTATGCGTCTGGTCAAACCATCGTGCCGTTACTGGCAGGTGAAACACTTGCCTGGGCGATGAAAAAGTAACCATAAGCGTGTGAGTGCGTCATAAAAAACGGAGCCAATGAGGCTCCGTTTTTTTGATCGTGGCGATGACTCCACGAGCGCGTAGGATTTACTGACCGCCTAATGCCAGCAACATGTGATCTACCATGCGGGAAGAGTGGTCGGCGGCCATATCGAGGAACTGCTCGAAAGAGAGGTGGTTATCGCCGCTTCCGGGAATGTCGGAAAGGGCGCGAATGACCACGAACGGGCAGTCGTAGAGATAGCACGTCTGGGCAATGGCGGCGCCCTCCATTTCGACGGCGAGCATGGTAGGGAACTGCGCGCGCGTGGCGGCTACCCGCTCAGGGTCGGACATAAACGCATCGCCCGTCGCAATCATGCCCTCGCGCACGTTGACTTCTCCCAGGGCGGCAATGGCACCACGAGCGATGTCACGCAGGCGCTTGTCGGCATGGTACGCCGGTGGCATGCCCGGCACCTGGCCAATTTCGTAGCCAAAGACCACTGCATCCACATCGTGATGGCGGACTTCATCGGAAATGATGACATCGCCAATGGCTAGGTCGGTGGCAAAACCGCCTGCCGAGCCGGTGTTGATGATGGCGTCCGGTTGATGACGCTCCAACAGAATCGCCGTGCCGACGGCGGCGTTCACTTTGCCGATACCCGACTGCAGAATGACGATGTCGAGGCCATGTCGCGTGCCGGTATGAAAGACGAACCCGGCATGTTCGTAGCGTTCTGCGTTCTCGAGCTGTCCCGCTAGAAGCTTCACTTCTTGCGCCATAGCGCCAATAATTCCAATGCGTTGCACGGGCTTCTCCATCGTGGTGCGAATGAGTATTCGGTGAGGGGCGTTCTTCAAGACGCCTGATCGTGACGCTCGGCGGCTTCCAGCGTATTCTCAAGCAGGGTGGCGACCGTCATCGGGCCAACGCCTCCCGGCACCGGCGTAATGTGGCTGGCGCGCTCGGCCGCCGCCGTAAAATCGACATCACCCACCAGTGTGCCATCTTCCTGACGATTGATACCTACATCGATGACTACGGCGCCGGGTTTGATCCATTCACCCTTGACGATCCCCGGTTTGCCCACCGCCACCACGACCAAGTCGGCGCGACTGACATGGCTGGCCAAGTCTTGGGTAAAGCGGTGGCATACTGTCGTAGTGCAGCCCGCTAGCATCAGTTCCAACGCCATTGGCCGCCCGACGATGTTTGAAGCGCCTACGATGGTGGCATCCATGCCGCGCACGGCGATGCCACTTTGCGCCAGCATGGTCATGATGCCCTTGGGCGTGCAGGGGCGCAGAGAAGGAAGGCGCTGCGCCAGCCTGCCCAAGTTATAGGGATGAAAACCATCGACGTCTTTATCCGGACGGATACGCTCGAGAATGGGGCGAGCATCCAAATGGTCTGGCAAGGGGAGCTGTACCAGAATGCCATCTACCGTGGCGTCTGCATTGAGCTGATCAACCAGCGCTTCTAATGCCTCTTGCGTCGTATCGGCAGGAAGAGCGTGTTGAAAAGAGAGGATACCCGCCTGTTCGCAAGCACGATGCTTGTTGTTGACATACACATGTGAGGCGGGGTCTTCACCGACCACAACAACGGCTAGTCCGGGGGCGCGAGCGCCGGCTTGCTGGCGTGCCGCAATTTTCTCGGCCACGCGTTGACGGACATTAGCGGCGATGGCTTTACCATCGATGAGTTGGGCGGTCATGTAGTGAAATCCCTATGAGGTTGGAAAGCGAAGCAAACGACACGCGCAGTCACAGGACGCGCTTTAAAGTGGGAGTAATTTTCGCATGGTAGGGCGACAAGGCAAAGCGCCTATCGAATCAATCACTTTAAGTGTTGACTTTAAAATTAGAAATAGTAATATATGCCTCGCTTGAGACGGGACACGCAGCAACGTCTAAGGTAAGTAATCGGGATGTAGCGCAGTCTGGTAGCGCGCCTGCTTTGGGAGCAGGATGTCGGGGGTTCGAATCCCTCCATCCCGACCATGTACCTGGCACGGAAGGTGTTAATCTGCTTCTCCAAACTTTGGTTGTGGTCAAGTGCTCATCCGTATTCTCTGGATACATCATGTGCGCCCATAGCTCAACCGGATAGAGCAACGGCCTTCTAAGCCGTAGGTTGCGGGTTCGAGTCCTGCTGGGCGTGCCAATCAAATACATCTCTGTGTTTGTTTCCAGTTGGATATTTTCAAGCTTGCTTTTGTCAGTGGTGGATGTAGCTCAGTGGTAGAGCCCCGGATTGTGGCTCCGGTGGTCGTGGGTTCGATCCCCATCATCCACCCCATTGGCAATTAGCACACGGTTTACAGGTTGTGGTGGATGTAGCTCAGTGGTAGAGCCCCGGATTGTGGCTCCGGTGGTCGTGGGTTCGATCCCCATCATCCACCCCATTAACCTGACTTCTCTTTTATTCTTTTTTTGTTTAATCCCTCCCTAAGTAGTTTTATTTTCTTATTATCTCTTACCCCGTTTTCTTATCGTGGCATGACTTTAATACGTCCATTGGCGGCATCGGTGATGGGCTCTGGTTTTCCCAATAAGTATCCCTGCGCATAATCGATCCCCAGCGAATGCAACATGTCTAACGTCGATGGATTCTCGACGTATTCGGCGACCGTATCGATATGCAGGGCTTTGCCGACGGCATGAATCGCTTCTACCATCGCGCGGTCGATGGGATCATGGTGAATGTTACGAATGAAGTTGCCATCGATTTTGAGATAGTCGACGGAAAGCTGCTTCAAGTAGCTAAACGATGATAGCCCGGTGCCGAAGTCATCGAGGGCAAAACGGCAGCCCAACGATTTCAGTGACTGAATTAATTCGCTTACTTTCGAGAGCTGCGCAATCGCAGCGCTTTCGGTGATCTCAAAACACAGCGTGCCTTCAGGAAGATTGGCCCGGCGCACTTGCTGAATCAGCTCTTGGCAAAAATCGCTGTCCGATAGAGAGTCTCCCGATACGTTGATTCCCCAGTGGCCCACGCTTTGGCCATCTGCGCAGCGATGACGATCGCCGAGCCAGGCAAGCGTATTGCGAACCACCCAGCGATCGATACGCGGCATGAAATGGTAGCGCTCTGCCGCCGGCAGGAAACTGCCGGGAGCAATGAGAGTACCGCTTTCCTCCAGGCGTAGCAGAATCTCTCGATAACCTGGGCCTTGGCCGCATACCGCGCTGATGGGTTGTGCGAATAGCCGAAACGTGTCGTTATCCAGGGCATTTTGCAGACGTTGAACCCACTGCAGTTCGCCATGGCGCTCTAATAGTGCATGGTCGTCGGGTTGATAGCAGTGAAGGCGGTTTCGGCCCGCCTCTTTGGCGGTATAGCAGGCGGCGTCTGCTGCGTGCAGCGTGTCCGACAAGCGCATGGGATTTTCCGAGGTGATCGTGACCAAGCCGATGCTCACGCCAATACCGAAGGTATGTCCTTGCCATGCAAAGCGAAAGTGCTCGATATCTCGGCGAACCGCCTCACCAATGATCTTGGCTTTGTCCAGTGGGCAGTGGGGCAACACCAGGGCAAATTCATCCCCGCCCAATCGAGCCACGGTATCACTGTGGCGCACGTGGGCTTTCAGCTTCATGGAGACCTGACGAAGTAGTTCATCGCCTGCCAAATGGCCGCAGGTGTCGTTGACGATCTTGAATTGGTCCAGGTCCAAGTAGCAGAGCACATGATGGTACTCCTCTTCCTGGGCGAGCAATTTGGTCAGCAGTGCCTCAAAGGCTCGCCGGTTCATTAGCCCCGTGAGGTTGTCGTGGGTTGCTTGATAATTGAGCTGCTCCGAGAGTTGCCGTGTCACACTGACGTCTTGAAACACCACTACTGCGCCCAGCGTGATGCCGCCTCGAGAACGAATGGGCGCGGCGCTATGCTGTATGGGAAAACGTTTGCCGTTGCGGTGCAGCAGCTGGCAGTGTTCACTGAAGTGCACGGCCCGATGCTGGGTGAGTACCTGCCGCGCCGGATTGCTGATGGGCTCGTCGCTTAGCTCATCACGAAGTGAGTAGATTGTCTGAATCGGTTTGTTGGTGGCGTCAGCAAGCGTCCACCCCGTGAGCCGCTCTGCCTCGGCATTAAGAAACGTCACACTGCCGCTGGCATCGCACGTGATGACACCATCGCCTATAGACGCTAGCGTGGTGCGTGCCAAATCTCGCTCCCGGTTCAACTGTTCTTGAAGCTGTTTACGCTCGGTGATGTCCCGGACCATGCCCGAGCACTCAGAAACAGAGCCCGCAGCGCCTTCACTTACTTGGATCTCTAAATAGCGGACTTGCTGGTCATGCAGACGCAGTTTGATTTCATGCTTTGCGCCAGGCGTGAGCAGCTTATTGGGCAGTAGCGTGTTGACAGGACGCCCGACCCACTGCTTCGCCTCCACGCCGAACAGTGCTTCTGCGCCTGGGTTCAGTCCCGTCAGCGTGCCGTCGGCTTGCCAGGTAACGACGCCATCACGAAGGTTACGCAGCATGACCTGGGTATGTCCGACTGCACGTTCCAGCGCTGCCGAGACGCGATTATAACTAGCGGCGATTTCACCTACCTCGGTAAACGGGTCTGCCTCGATGCGCTGGTGCATGTCCCCCTGCCGTTCATGTTGACGCATGTGCTCGAGCAGCTGATGCAGCTCGTTTTTGGCGCCATGCTCTGCAAGGTTGAGCCCCATTTTTTCCGCGTCTTTCGAGACACGCAAAGGCAGGAAGCGGCGAGTGATGCTAAACAGCAGCCATGCAATCCCAAAACTCCACACACCGCAGGCCGCCACACCCAATAGCTGAATACCGAACTGATCGGCGCGACCGAGGGGGTGATCGAGGAGAGAGAGGTCAGCCAGCCATGGTAGGGCAAGCGTGCCCCAGATGCCGCTGACCAAATGCGCAGGAATCGCGCCCACCGCGTCATCGATCTGCTTCTTCAACAGCCATTCGTTGGCCAGCACCATGAGCACACCGCTCACGCCGCCCATGAGAAATGCCGTGGCCAATGAGAGCGCATGGGCACCTGCCGTGACTGCCACCAAGCCAGCAATGGCGCCATTGATGGCGTACATCACATCGGCATAGCGCCGAACCCGCCAGCCCACTAGCATGGCCGATAAAATGCCCCCCACGGCGCCCAGCACGGTATTGGCAATAATTCCAGGCACCGAGCCATCCAGAGCGAGCGTGCTTCCACCATTGAAGCCAAACCAGCCAAGTACCATGAACAGCGCCCCAAGCATTGCCAGTGGCAAATTACCTGCTGGAAATGCAGTGGGTGGCTTATCGACTTGAAAACGTCCCCGGCGGGGGCCGATGACCAGTACCGCCGCGAGTGCCACCCAGCCGCCAACGCTGTGAACCACGGTCGCACCGGCAAAATCGATGAATCCAAGCGACGCCAGCCAGCCCGGCGCGCCTCCTAACAAGCCGCCCCAGGCCCAGTGGCCAAAAACGGGGTAAATCAAGAGCGCAATCCAAAACGCGGTCCATAAATAGCCGAGGAACGGCATTCGTTCAGCGACGGCGCCGGCCACGATGGTCGCGGCGGTGGCACAAAACATCGCTTGGAAGATGAAAACGGTCATTAGCCAGGTGTCGGTCGATTCGAGCTGCCAACCAAACAGCGAGCTGCCCAACCATCCCGCTTGAGAGGCGCCAAACATCATGCCAAAGCCGGCTAGCCAGAAAACGCTGACGGCAATGGCAAAATCCGCTAGGTTTTTCATAGCGACGTTGATGGCGTTTTTCGTTCGTGTGGTGCCTGCCTCCAGGCAGAGAAACCCGGCTTGCATCACGAATACCAACGCGGCCGCCCAAAGCACCCAAAGCGTGTCGATCAGAGTGGTGTCAAAGCTATCGATCATGGGTGTGTTCCTTGTGTTGATTGGGTGCAATGCAGGCACTTAATTGGTGCAGGGAATCGCGAGATGCTGCCTGTAAATGCAGCGTTCGGCCTGCTGCGCAGCGAAACGTTGGATCTAACAAAACGGGCCTAATGATCATTAAGCAAATGTTATGCCGTGGCTAGCAAAGTCATCCTTTATTACGCTTTATGCGAGATAAAAAACTAAAAAAATGAGTTAAAACAGTGTTTGTGACTATGCAAAAGCGCTTTGATTGGTGATATTTTTCAATACGTTATCCGTGCTGCTGGCGGCATGAGGCGAATTGATTTTTAGAGCGATAGGAGTGCATCAAAATGGCGCGTCAAACGGTGGTGTTGGGGGCAGGTATGGTGGGTGTCAGTGTTGCTTGGCAGCTACAAAAACGTGGCTATCAAGTAACGCTGGTGGACCGCCGTCAGCCTGGACGAGAAACCTCGTTTGGCAACGCCGGTATCATTCAGCGTGAAGCGGTGAGGCCTTACCCCTTTCCTCGTGATATGAAGACTATCTTGAGCGTACTGCCAAACCGCCGTGTCGATATCCGTTATCGTCCCGCTGGAATGGTCAATGCGGCGTCACCCCTATTGAGCTATTGGCACCACTCCTCATCACGGCTGTATAAAAAAATTGTGCCTGAGTACGCCTCGTTGATTCAGCTCTGTTTAGAGGCGCATGGACCCATGATCGAAGCATCGGGGGCAGAGCATTTGGTGCGCAAAGAGGGTTGGCTGGAGATCTATCGTACCCCAGAGAAGCTTGCCAAACGCATCAAGGAGGCCGAGGAAGCGCGCGAGCTTTATGGCGTCGAATTCAGCGTGCTCGATCGCGCTGCGTTGATTGAAAAGGAGCCACAACTGGGCGATAAGATCATTGGTGCTATTCATTGGCTTGACCCATGGACGGTCGCCGATCCGGGTGGATTGGTGGCCGCCTATGCGGCCTCCTTTGAGGCCATGGGCGGAAACTTAGTGCAGGCGGATATTACGGGCGTCACTCAAATCGATGAGCGCTGGCGCGTGACGACCCAGGAATCGACGTTCGAAGCCGATGAAGTGGTCATGGCGCTCGGGCCTTGGGCGGGGCAATGGATGAAGCCGCTGGGTTATCACTTCCCGACGTTTGTGAAGCGCGGCTATCACATGCACTACGCGACCCAGCCAGGGGCGACATTGAATTATTGGCTGATGGATGCCGAGATTGGCTATTTGCTGGCACCCATGAATGCAGGCGTACGGCTGACCACCGGGGCTGAATTGGATCGCTTAGAATCGCCGGCCGATGAAGAGCAGCTGGGTGCCGCTGAAAACGTCGCGCGGACGATTTTTCCATTAGGTGAGCGCAAGGACAGCGCCGCCTGGAAAGGCGCACGCCCGTGTTTGCCAGACATGAAGCCGGTGATTGGCCCAGCGCCGCGTCATCCCGGCCTCTGGCTCGCGTTCGGCCACGGTCACCAGGGCTTTACACTAGGCCCTGCGACCGGTCAGCTGCTTGCCGACATGATGGAACAGAAGCCAACCGCCATCGACATGACGCCGTTCCGTGCAGATCGATTTTAAACGGCTTGTCTCATTTCGTAACACAATGACAAGCGACAAACGTGGCCCCAGGGGTGTGGGTTTGCTACGCTAAGAGAGTCATTCAATAGACTGAGGTGCAGTATGGATGTAGCTGCAAGCAATGCAGTCAGTACGGCGCTGTATATGAATCAGGCGCAAACCGCTGAGCAAGCGCAGATGCAAATGTTCCGCGAAGCGTTGGACGTTCAAGCCGAGCAAATCACCGAAGTATTGGCATCTGCTGACACCGGCGCTCAGCCAAGCCTGGCACAAGAGGGCAGCGTCGGCACGCAGGTCAACACCTACGCCTGAGGCTCGTTCTTGGCTTGTATTGAGTCGCCCTCAAACGCCGACACTGTCGGCGTTTTTTTATGCACGGTATAAGCCAATGGATGATTGCGTAGCACTGGCCTGACAACGCAGCGGCATGCACGCGGTGGTATGCCGTCGCAGCCGAGTTGCGTTACCATAGGCATACGACGCCGAGGGTTTGGCGCTACGTTTTAAGTCACCACGTTGTACCATCTTAGAGAACTCCATGTCTGACGCCCAAATAGCGCGCGAAGCCGAGCTGCGCCGTACTTTTGCGATTATTTCGCACCCTGACGCCGGTAAGACCACGATCACGGAAAAGATGCTGTTGTTCGGAAATGCCATCCAGTTGGCGGGGTCGGTGAAAAGCAAACGTAATGATCGCCATGCTACGTCTGACTGGATGAAGATGGAGCAGGAGCGGGGCATCTCGGTCACAACCTCCGTCATGCAGTTCCCCTACGGCGGTCGGATCGTCAACCTGCTGGATACGCCAGGTCACGAGGACTTCTCCGAGGATACGTATCGCACCCTGACGGCTGTGGATTCTGCGCTGATGGTCATCGATGGCGCAAAAGGCGTCGAAGATCGCACCATCAAGCTAATGGAAGTGTGTCGTTTACGTACCACGCCCATTCTGACGTTCATCAACAAGATGGATCGCGACATCCGCGATCCGATCGAAGTCATGGATGAAGTCGAGACGGTGCTCAATATCCAGTGCGCACCGATGACGTGGCCAATCGGGATGGGGCGCCACTTCAAAGGGGTGTATCACCTCTACAACGACGTGATCCATCTATATACCCAAGGTCAAGGCAGCCGGATACCGGATGACAAGCGCATCGAGGGGCTGGATAACCCGGAAGTGGATGCCATCCTGGGTGAAGAGCAGGCGGAAGAGCTTCGTATGGAGGTCGACCTGGTGCGCGGCGCGTCTCATGAATTCGACCTAGAGGCCTATCGCCGTGGCGAGCTGACGCCAGTCTATTTTGGGACTGCGATGGGTAACTTCGGCGTGCGTGAAATGCTGGATGGCTTCGTCGAGCATGCGCCCGCCCCGCAGCCTCGTGAGACCGATACCCGTGAAGTCACTGCGAAGGATGAGCGCTTTACCGGTTTCGTTTTCAAGATCCAGGCGAACATGGATCCGAATCACCGGGACCGAATTGCTTTTCTACGTGTCTGTTCGGGCAAGTACGAAAAGAACATGAAAATGCGCCACGTACGCATCGGCAAAGACGTTAAGATTGCTGATGCTCTGACGTTCATGGCCTCGGACCGCTCTCAAGTGGAAGAGGCTTGGCCGGGTGATATCATCGGCCTGCATAACCATGGCACGATTCAGATTGGCGATACGTTTACCGTGGGTGAAGATATGCGCTTTACCGGCATTCCTCACTTTGCCCCTGAACTCTTCAAACGAGTGCGCTTGAAAGATCCGCTCAAAATGAAAGCGCTGCAAAAAGGCCTGCAGCAGCTTTCGGAGGAGGGTGCCACGCAGGTCTTCATGCCGATGGATAACAACGACCTGATTTTGGGGGCCGTAGGTACACTGCAGTTTGACGTAGTCGCTCACCGTTTGAAGGAAGAGTATAAAGTCGACTGCCTCTATGAAGGCGTCAACGTGCAGACTGCCCGCTGGGTGTACTGCGACGATGCAAAAATGCTCGAAGAGTTCAAGCGGAAGGCAAGTGCCAACCTGGCTATCGATGGTGGTGGCTACTTGACCTACATCGCGCCGACGCGGGTCAACCTACAAATGACCCAAGAACGTTGGCCAGACATTCGCTTCCAGCCAACGCGCGAGCATTAATACCCGCAAGGGGGATTAGATGCTGATAGACGCCCATTGCCATCTAGACGCTGTGGCATTCGAAACGGATCGTGACGCCGTCATCGATGCAGCCAAGGCGGTGGGCGTCTCCCGTTTCATCGTGCCAGCGACGGTACGTAAGCGTTGGCCGCATGTGCTGGCGCTTGGCGAGCGCGACGATGTTCGTATCTGTCTAGGGCTTCACCCCTATTTCATTGAGCAGCATCACTTGGATGACTTGACGGCTCTCGAAACGCTGGTCAATCAGCGGCTCTATGACGCGCCTCAGACCCGTCCAGTGGCGATTGGTGAATGCGGTATCGATGGTCGTTTCACGGACAGTCTTGACGCTCAGTGGCACTATTTCGATGCCCAGCTCTCCATCGCCAAGCGCTGTCGTTTGCCCGTTGTGGTTCACTGCGTCAAAGCCAACGACAAAGTCAGCCAGCGGTTACGCCAGCAAGCGTTGCCTCGGGCGGGACTCGTTCATGCCTTTGCTGGCTCTTACGCACAGGCCGCCAAGTTTTTGGATGCGGGGTATATATTGGGACTAGGCGGGGCGGTGACCTATGAGCGCGCTCAGAAGTTGCGTCGTGTAGTAGCAGCCTTGCCTGATGATGGGTTCGTACTGGAAACCGACAGCCCCGATATGCCGCTATGTGGCTATCAAGGACAGCGCAACGAACCTTCACGCGTGGCGCAAGTGGCCAAGGTAGTGGCCGAGCTGAGAGGACAGTGCTTATCGACCGTGGCGGCATCGAGCCGTGACAACGCCGCCCGGGTATTTGGGCTAAACGATCACTCCTGAGCAAGCTGAGCGGCTAACTGCTCTGGGTCCAAGCGCTCGATAGGATAAGGAAGCGTCTGCAGGGTAAGAGGTGTTTCCTGCCAATATACGGTCAGTGCTTCTTCCATCACCTTGGTGTTCATCACGGCCAGAAGCTCGATGTGCTGATCGTCGCTGGATGCGCTGCTGACGACTTCGCCTAACGATTTACCGCTCTCGTCCACCAGTGAGGCACCGAGCTCAGGCAACGAGGCGGTGTTGGCGCGGGCATGGACGAGGCGCTTCTTGACTTGCCCGCGGAAATGGGCGCGAGCTACGACCTCTTGGCCGGTGTAGCACCCTTTTTTGAAACTAATTCCGCCCAGGGCTTCCCAATTCAGCATTTGGGGCAGGAACTGATCCTGCTGGGCGGCCGTGAGCCAAGCTAGTCCGCTACGAATATCTGCCAGCTTCCAGGCGTTGAGCAATGCCTCGCTGTCTATCACCACGTCTTGAGGCTCGTCTTCGAACATGAATAGCCAACGGGGAGACCCAGGGAGGCGTAAGGCCGTGCCTGACGCGCTAGTGGCGTGGGTGTATGGCTGCTCGGGCAGCGTCACGTTCAGATGATGGGCCAGGTCGTCGGATGGCTCGTTGGCGCCTGCGAAAACGACGTGTTCAGCGACTGTTAATTCTGCTTTGTAGAAAGCGGCGAATTTTTTCAGATGTTGAACCAGATCGTTGGCCAGCGAGGCATCAAGAACCAGTCGAAAATGATCCGTCGCGAGCCGATATAGCTGTCCATTGGCCAACATGCGGCCTTTGGGAGTACAAAAACAGGTGAGTGGCGCAAACGTACCGTTCGCCAATCCCACTTGCGCACTGGTTTGACCTTGCAAGAATGTCTCCGCATCGGCCCCTTTAATATCCAGCGCAGCATACTGATTCAAACGTACGGCGCTGGAGGGCGGCGTCTTCTCCATGGTCATGGTCGCTCCTGAGCATTGTGGGTAAGCATCGTAGATAAGAGTCGTCGATGAGAGTGGTCAGTAAAACAGCTCATTCATTCGTTCAGTAAAAGTGCGGGCAGACTCGCTGGATTGCAAGGGCTTGACAGCATGCTAGACTCTTCATTTTGTATCAGGTTTGCATAGGTAATGGTCGTTGTCGGTTGCCGCGACGCTATGTAGGCAAACCCTTTTCTTCGTAAGGATGGTCCATGGCAGTTCAATCATTGAGTTTTCAGGGTGTTACCACCGCCGAACAAGTCAACAAAATCACTACCGCCCTAATGATGCTGGATGGCGTCGATAGTGCTGAAGTAGGTCGCTACGGCGCGGAAGTGGAGGGGCGCGCGAAACGTGACGTCCTGATCAAGGCCATTGAAAAACTTAACCTGCGCATCAAGGTATCGTAAATGCATCCGCCTATCGTGGTGATCAGTGAACGAAATAGCGCCTTTCGTCAGCGCGTCGAGGTCAACGGCATGGATGACCTCTTCGCGGATGTACCCACGGTGGTAGGAGGAGACGAAAGCGCTCCAGACCCCCATGACTATTTTGATATTGCGCTGGGAACCTGCAAGGCGATCACGGTCCAAATGTACGCCAAGCGCAAGCAGTGGCCGTTGGAAGGAATCACCGTCAAAGTGCAGCGCGATGACAGCGGCGAACGCCAAGGCCTCTACAAGCTGGACGTGACGTTAGAGCTTCATGGCATCAGCGATCCAGAGCAGCGCGCTAAGCTGGAAGAGATCAGCCATCGCTGCCCGATCCAACGCCTGATGACTCAGACTACGATCGAGATAGCCACCCATACCGTGTAGGCCCACCTGCCAATAGGAGCAACGATGAGCAAGGAATTTCGTCTGCAGTCAAAATTTCAGCCTGCGGGCGACCAGCCTGCAGCCATTCGCGGGTTGATCAGCGGTTTGGAATCAGGTCTTGCCCATCAAACGCTGCTTGGGGTCACTGGTTCGGGTAAAACCTTCACCATGGCCAACGTGGTACAGCAACTGCAACGGCCTACCATCGTCATGGCGCCCAACAAAACCTTGGCGGCGCAGCTGTATGGTGAATTCAAATCGTTCTTTCCGGATAACGCGGTCGAGTACTTCGTTTCCTATTACGACTACTACCAGCCTGAGGCCTACGTTCCCTCGTCGGATACGTTCATCGAGAAAGATGCCTCGATCAATGACCATATCGAGCAGATGCGTCTTTCCGCCACCAAAGCGCTCTTGGAACGCCGTGATGCGCTGATCGTCGTCTCTGTGTCGGCGATCTATGGTTTGGGTGACCCTGACCAATACCTCAAGATGCGTCTTCACTTCACACGTGGAGAAATGATCGACCAGCGCGCGTTTCTGCGCCGGTTGGCCGAGCTTCAGTATACCCGTAATGATATGGACTTCCGTCGCGGGACTTATCGCGTGCGGGGCGACGTCATTGATATTTTTCCTGCGGATTCGGATGAAGAGGCGGTGCGCGTCGAGCTGTTCGACGACGAAATCGACTCCATTCGCTTGTTCGACCCGCTGACCGGCGACGTACGTGGGCAAGTACCGCGCATGACGATTTATCCGAAGTCTCACTACGTGACCCCCCGTGACACCATTTTAGAAGCCATCGACGCCATCAAAGCAGAGCTCAAAGAGCGCTTGGAGTGGTTGCGTAAGCACGAGCGGTTGGTAGAGGCTCAGCGGCTCGAGCAGCGGACGCTTTACGATATCGAAATGATGCTCGAGTTGGGGTACTGCAACGGTATCGAAAACTACTCGCGCTATCTCTCTGGCCGTGCTCCTGGCGAGCCGCCGCCCACGTTTTTCGACTACCTGCCGGATGATGCGCTGCTGTTCATTGACGAGTCACACGTGAGCGTGCCCCAAGTAGGTGGGATGTACAAAGGCGACCGTTCGCGCAAAGAGACGCTAGTAGAGTATGGGTTTCGTTTGCCGTCCGCATTGGATAACCGCCCGATGAAATTCGAGGAGTGGGAAGCGATCTCACCTCAAACGATTTTCGTGTCTGCGACGCCAGGACCTTACGAGGCCGAGCACGCTGGCCAAATCGTCGAGCAGGTGGTGCGGCCAACGGGGCTCTTGGATCCGCAGATCGAAGTACGACCGGCCAGTTCGCAGGTAGACGATCTATTGTCAGAGATTGGGTTGCGCACGGCGGTGGGTGAACGGGTGCTGGTGACGACCCTGACCAAGCGGATGGCAGAAGATCTGACCGACTACCTCGATGAGCATGATATCCGAGTGCGCTACCTGCACTCCGATATTGATACGGTCGAGCGCGTCGAGATCATCCGAGACCTGCGGCTGGGTAAGTTCGATGTGCTGGTGGGAATCAATCTGTTGCGGGAAGGATTGGATATTCCCGAGGTGTCGCTGGTTGCCATTTTGGATGCAGACAAAGAAGGGTTCCTGCGCGCCGAACGCTCGCTGATCCAAACCATTGGTCGTGCCGCGCGTAATGCCAACGGTAAGGCGATTCTATACGGTGATCGAATCACCGATTCCATGCGCAAAGCGATCGACGAGACCGAGCGCCGTCGTGCCAAGCAGATGGCGCATAATGAAAAGCATGGTATTACGCCCACGACGGTCACACGCTCCGTGGCGGACATTCTCGAAGCGGCCCAAACGCCGGGTAAGAAAGGCAATCGCCGTAAGGGAAGTGAGCGAAAAGTGGCCGAGCCAGAGGGCGGATACGATGTGGCGTCCATGGGCCAGCAGGATCTTTTGGCTGCTATCAGCAAACTCGAAGATGCCATGTTCGAAGCGGCGCAAAACCTGGAATTTGAAGAAGCCGCACGGTTACGTGACCAGCTTCATCAAATGAAAGAAAAACAGCTGGCGCTAGGATAACCGATGCCTGAAGGTCCTGAGATCCGCCGAGCGGCGGATCGCATTGAAAAGCAGATTGGTGGAAAAATTCTCGAGGATGTCTGGTTTGCCTTTTCCGAGCTTGCTAGCCAAGCCAGCTCGCTGATCGGTGTCAACGTCTCGGCGGTGGATACGTGGGGCAAGGCCATGCTGATTCGTTTTGCGGATCATCGGGTGCTTTATTCCCATAACCAGCTTTACGGCGTGTGGAAGCTGCACGCCGCCGACAAGCCTCCTAACACGTCGCGCTCCTTACGGGTTCGTTTGGTAGCAGATGGGCGTGCCGCCAGCCTGTACAGCGCGTCTGATGTGTCGCTGTGGGAAGACGAGAGGTTGGCGCATCATCCGTTTTTATCCCGTTTAGGACCTGACTTGCTGAGCCAGCAGGTCAGTGCTGCCGACGTACAGCAACGTCTTTTATTACCGGCGTTTAGGCGCAGGAGTCTGGGGGCACTGCTGCTCGACCAAGGGCTGGTTGCCGGCCTAGGTAACTATTTGCGTTCTGAAATTCTGTTCTTTTCCCAGTTGCATCCCAAGCAACGTCCGAGTGACCTCACGAGTGAGCAGCTATCGGTGTTGTCCTCCCATATCATCGATATTACCCGTACGGCTTACCGGACAGCAGGCGTCACCAATCAGGACGCGTGGATCAAACAAGCCATTGCCTCTGGTGAGCCTCGCCGCCAATGGCGGTTCAGCGTGTTCGAGCGCGCTGGATTATCGTGCCATCGCTGTGGCAGTGTGATCGAGCGCATGACGGTAGGGTCCCGCCGACTCTATTGGTGCCCTCGGTGTCAGCAGTCTCCTTCGTCATAAATTTTATACCGTTATCTTGCTTGTTTTACGCCGTGTTCCGACCAAAGAGTTAAACGAACCAAGCGGGTAGGCCACTGGATTGGCTGCCGCCTTGGGCCTCGATACGGTATACTTCCCGCACACTTAGACGGCCGTTAAGGCTGCAGCCTAGACGTTAACCGAGGAGCTGTTAATCCATGACCGTGATTCGCCAGGACGACGTGATTCAAAGCGTTGCCGATGCTCTGCAGTACATCTCTTACTACCATCCCAAAGATTTCATTGACGCCATGGCTGCGGCCTACGAGCGGGAAGAGAACCCGGCAGCCAAAGACGCCATTGCGCAGATTTTGATCAATTCGCGCATGTGCGCTATGGGGCACCGCCCGATTTGCCAAGACACCGGCATCGTGACGGTCTTCGTGCATGTGGGTATGAACGTCACGTGGGACGCCGAAATGAGCCTCGACGACATGGTCAACGAAGGCGTGCGTCGTGCGTATCAGTTGCCGGATAACGTATTGCGGGCCTCGGTTCTGGCCGATCCTGACGGCAAACGTCAGAACACCAAAGACAACACACCCGCCATCATCCACCATAAAATCGTGCCGGGCGATAAAGTCGATATCCATGTGGCAGCGAAGGGAGGCGGTAGCGAAGCAAAATCGAAGTTCGCCATGCTCAACCCCTCCGATAGCGTGGTCGATTGGGTGATGGAACAGCTCCCCAAAATGGGCGCGGGCTGGTGCCCACCGGGCATGCTGGGGATTGGTATTGGCGGTACCGCTGAAAAGGCAATGGAGATTGCCAAAGAAGCACTGCTCGATCCCATCGATATTCAGGAACTGCAAGCCCGTGGTCCCAGTAACCGTGCCGAAGAGCTGCGTCTCGAGCTGTTCGACAAGGTCAACAAAAGCGGCATTGGCGCACAGGGGCTGGGCGGCTTGACCACCGTGCTGGATATCAAAGTCAAAGATTATCCGACGCATGCAGCGAACAAACCCGTTGCGATCATTCCTAACTGTGCTGCTACCCGCCACGCGCATTTTACGCTGGATGGGTCGGGCCCTGTGGCCCTGCCAGCGCCGAAGCTGGAAGATTGGCCAGAAATCACCCGGGAAACAGGTGATAACGTCAAACGCGTCAACTTGGATACCGTCACGCCGGAAGAGGTGAAAACCTGGCAGCCAGGCGATACCCTGTTGCTAAACGGCAAACTGCTGACCGGACGCGATGCTGCCCACAAACGCATGGTGGATATGATCGCCAAAGGGGAGCCGTTGCCGGTCGACATGAAAGGGCGATTCATTTATTACGTGGGGCCGGTCGATCCGGTTGGCAACGAAGTGGTAGGTCCGGCGGGGCCCACGACAGCGACCCGCATGGACAAGTTCACCCGTACGATGTTGGAAGAGACGGGGCTATTGGGTATGGTCGGTAAAGCTGAGCGTGGCCAAGCCGCTATTGAAGCGATTCGTGATAATCAAGCCGTGTATCTCATGGCGGTAGGTGGCTCGGCTTACCTGGTTGCTCAGGCCATCAAGAAGTCGCGGGTCGTAGGGTTCGAGGATCTCGGGATGGAAGCCATCTACGAATTCGAAGTGGAAGACATGCCCGTCACCGTTGCAGTCGATAGCCAAGGCACGTCGGTTCACCAAACCGGCCCGGCCAAGTGGAAAGAAATCATTGCCGAAAAAGCGTGATACGCTGGTGAAATAGGCGTGGTATGACGACAGGAGCCCCGTTCTAGCGGGGCTCCTGTGTATGAGACATAAGAAGTCACTCCGAAGGGTGGGCGAGGAATAGCGAATGACCTCTTGGTTGTTAGGGACAGGGATTATGTTGATTCACGTGCTGGGATTGATCTCGGCCGTGATGGCATTGATGTCGAGTCGAACGTCGCAAGGAGCGGTAGCCTGGATCATTTCCCTGCTGACCTTTCCTTATGCGGCAGTGCCTGCGTACTGGCTCTTCGGTCGGCCGCGTTTTTATGGCTACGTCACCGCTAGAGGCGCTAGAGACTCAGTGCTGCGTCGGGTGCTCGTCCGCTATCGCCATAACGTGAAACCTCACGTGGCCTATTCGGAGAACACCGATATTCAAGCCGTCGAGCAGTTAGCCATGATGCCGCTGACGAAAGGCAATAGCTCCGAGCTGCTGGTCGATGGCCAGGCGACTTTCGACAGTTTGTTCGCCGGTATCGAGCAAGCGCAGGATTATCTGCTCATTCAGTTTTTCATCGTACGTGACGACGAGCTAGGTAGGCAGCTTCATCGATATTTGATCGCGGCCGTCGAGCGTGGCGTGCGCGTCTACTTTCTTTATGACGAAATTGGTAGTCGCAAACTCAATGACGGCTATTTGAACGAGCTGAGTGAGCGTGGTGTCGAAGTAACCCCGTTCCGCTCGTCACGCGGACTCAAACACCGCTTCCAGCTCAATTTCCGGAATCATCGCAAAATTGCGGTGGTGGACGGTAAGCAGGGGTGGGTTGGCGGCCTTAACGTCGGTAATGAGTACCTTGGCAAAAGTGCCAAGCATGGTCCTTGGCGAGATACCCATCTATACGTTCAAGGCCCCTGCGTCTTAGGGCTGCAAGAAGCCTTTTGGGAGGATTGGCACTGGGCTACGGGGGACGTAATCACGCTGAACTGGCATGCTGAAAGCCATCCACAGCAAAATCAGCAGGTGGTCATTGTTCCCTCCGGACCTGCCGATAAGCAGGACACTGCAGGTTTGCTCGTCCAGCAATTGATCCATAGTGCTAACCAGCGCTTTTGGGTCACCAGCCCTTATTTCGTACCTGATCAGGGAGTGCAGGACTCTCTGCGGTTAGCCGCCATGCGCGGTGTCGATGTACGCGTCATGATTCCTGAGCGGCCTGATCATTTGCTGGTGTTTCTCTCGGCGTTCTCTTTTTTGCCGGACATGCTCAAAGCAGGCGTTAAAATATACCGTTATCAACCTGGTTTTTTACACCAAAAAGTCATGCTCATTGATAACTCGTCTGCCACGGTGGGCACAGTGAACCTGGATAACCGATCGTTTCGACTGAACTTTGAAATCACGGCCTTCATTCCCAGCGCAGACTTTGCCCGCGACGTAGCCACCATGCTGGAAAACGATTTTGCGCAATGTCGGCGAGTGACCCTCGATGAAGTCAGCCAGCGCCCTATGTGGAAAAAGGTCGTGTCCCGTGCTGCTTATTTAATGGCACCCGTACAGTAAACGTCTCTCCCAGCCAAATAACCTAACCCCAGGCGTTCAAACAATAGGAGTCATGGGTGAATCTAGAAACAAAATGGCTTGAAGACTTCGTTGCGCTTGCTAACACACGAAGTTTTTCTGCCTCTGCTCGCCAGCGCCATGTCACCCAGCCCGCTTTCAGTCGGCGTATTCGGGCCTTGGAGCAGGCCGTTGGCGTCACCCTGGTCGACCGATCCACTACCCCTATTGGGTTGACCTCAGAAGGGCAGCTTTTTTTAGTGACTGCCCGCAACTTAGTCGAGCAACTGAACGAGTCACTCAGCCACTTGCGCGGTTTGTCGATTGCCAATGAAGCGCTGGATATCGTCGCGGCGCACTCGCTCGCGCTGAGTTTCTATCCCCCGTGGATCTCTAGACTGCAAAAAGGTCTGGGGGAGTTGCCGACGCGCTTGGTCGCCATGAACGTCGGCGAGGCCATTCATGTACTCCGCGAGGGTAACTGCGACCTGATGCTGGCGTACTACGATCCCTTCGCCACCATGCAGTTGGATGCAGAAGTGTTTCCTTCGTTTTCCATCGGCAAAGTCAAAATGTTGCCGGTCTCGCTACCCGACGAGCATGGCCAACCACAGTTCTCTCTACAGCGTGATAGCTCGATACCTTATCTCGCCTACACCCAAGGCGCCTTCCTAGGCCGCAGTGTAAGGATGCTGCTAAAAAACGATCCGCTCCGTATGAAGCTGAGAACCGTCTATGAAACGGCGATGGCCGAAGGTTTGAAAGGCATGGTGCTGCAGGGCGTGGGCGTTGCGTGGATTCCGGACTTCTGCATTCGCGAGGAGCTAAAGACGGGCAGACTCGTGCGGGCAGGCGATGAGAGTTGGGACATTCCACTGGAAATTCGCCTCTATCGCTGTTCGCTGGTTCATAAACCAGGGGTAGAGAGGCTGTGGAGGCAGATGATGAAACTGCCGCGAGACTTTTTGCAAGCCTGAGCGCAGCCCTAAAGAGAGCCGAAATCGGCCGGTAGTCCGAGAAAGTTTTGAATAATGAAGAAGTGATCTTCGAACAAACTTTCTGGTTCTAGGTCGGCCAGCGCAACCCAGCGCGCATGGTCGCCGCCCTTGACGGGTTTCAGGCGAGGCAACTGTTGATCGGGCCGCAGGGCAAAATAGAACGCTTCGGCCAGTGTACGGCCTCGCCAGCTTCGGTGCGGTTCATCGAACAAGCGCTGGCCCTTCAGGGAGCCTTTCAATACCGGCTCTGGAACTTTCAGACGCAGTCGTTCCCGCAGCTCTCTTAGGCAAGCGTCTAGCAGGCGCTCATGGGGATTGATGAACCCACCTGGGAGAGCAAACAACCCCTTGCCGGGCGCTGCTGTGCGCTTGACCAGTAGTACATGACCCGACTGGACGACCACGGCGTTCACCGTGACAAAGATGGGCGGGTAGGGGGCTTGTGCCCAGGCTTGTCGATACTGATCTAAGAGCTGCTGCTCTTCTAAAAGCCGATGGTAGGCAGTGCCTTTACAAAAATCGCCAACGCTCTTTACGACGCCGGGGGGCAGGTCGTGGTAGGCACCGGTGCTCAAGTAGTCATCGGTAGCGCCAGGGGAGCGAAACAATCGCTCTCGGATTTGGCTGGCTGAAATCCCCTCGACCAAGGGCACGCTGACCGATTCCCACTGGGGGAAAAGCGATAAATAGTAGCTAGATTGTCCACGGCTTGCGCCAATCAGCCCAATACGCGGTAGCCGTGCATTGGTCGGGGCGGCTAAGTCGCGTACTTTTCGCTGTACGTCTCTCACCCAGACATCGTCGTTATACAGCGCATCCAACAGGGGCGTAATTTCAAGCCGCTGATTGTCTGCATCGTCAAACCCTGATCGAATCATCGCCTGACGCTCATCGAAATGCCAGGGGTTGCGCAATGAGCGTGCTTGCCAGGAGGAGCCGACCATGACGATGACTTGTCGCGCTTGTTTGAGAGCCTCACGAATAATGGCCAAATGTCCCAGGTGGGGTGGCTGAAAACGACCAATGAACACCAAGCAATCGAAGTCGTACGACGTCATAGCTCGAGCGGCATCTGAGTTCATTGAGTGTCCTTGAAAGCTGAAGCAAGTGGGCGAAGCGTCGCCATTATGGTGGGCGTCATACATCCCTGCAATGCTATCGTGCCTGCGCTCAACGCTTTGATTGGGTATGCTTATTCATGAGTCATCATATAAGCGTTGCAAAAGGACGCTGTGCACTGCGTGAAAGGGAAACATCATGATGAAAAAAACGCTCACGTTTTGGTGGAACGTGGTTCAAGATGCAACGTCACTATGGCTCGAACGCAATGCGTTCAGCTACGCCGGTTCGCTGGCCTTCTACACGCTGTTTTCATTGGCGCCGACCGTCATCATTGCGGTCACCGTCATTGGTGTCGTGTTGGGAGAAGAGGCCGCCCAGGGGCAGATCGTTGCGCAGCTGCAGGGTACCTTGGGAGCGGATGCGGCGCTTGCCATCGAAGAGGCGGTCGCACAGTCGCGTATCGAAGAGTCGGGGGTGTTACCTACGCTGCTTGGCTTTATCGCATTGCTTGTCGGGGCCACGACCGTGTTTGCTCAAATGCAGTTTTCACTCAATACGATTTGGGGAGTAACCGCTAAACCTAACAGCAATAGCGCACTCATTTTCGTTAAAAATCGCCTGCTCTCTTTGACCGTGGTTCTTTCGATTGGCTTTATTCTGCTCGTGTCATTAGTGCTTGGTGTCATGTTGAGAGGGATGCTGCATGCCGCCAACGATCTACTCCCTTTTGCGAGTCTGCTGACGACAACGGCCGAGTCGCTGATCTCTTTAGCCATGGTGGCTCTGCTATTTGCCACGATCTTCAAAGTACTGCCGGATGTCGTGCTACGCTGGCAGGATGTCTTGATTGGCGCCGTAGTCACGGCGGTGCTGTTTACGATTGGGCGGAGCGTGATCGCGATCTATCTGGCCTATACCGCAACGGCTTCGACGTATGGGGCTGCGGGGTCCGTGGTCATGATTCTGCTCTGGGTTTACTACAGTTCTCTCATCCTGCTGTTTGGTGCAGCGTTCACGCGCTCGTTATTACTACGACGAGGTCGCCCGTTGGTGCCACGCAATAGCGCTGTGCTGGTCAAGCGAGAGCTGCTTTGAAGATAGAGGAGTCAGCCATGTCACAATGCTGCGTACGCGCTTTCGTCACTGGGAAAGTGCAGGGTGTGTGGTATCGGCGCGCCACGCAGGAGCAAGCGCTGTTGAGGGGGATTACCGGATACGCTAAGAACTTGCCCGATGGCAGAGTCGAAGTGCTCATGTGCGGACAGTCAGCGATGGTATCTGAGCTTGCTCAATGGCTATGGCAAGGTCCTGAAGGGGCGCAGGCTACGCACGTTACGCTTGAAACGCTGGCTGACCATCACGCCCCTGACCATTTTTCGACGTACTAGGCACACGCCGGGTGTGCCTAGACATCGAATCAATGGTTTTCCGTTTGCCATGCACGAATGTTGTCAGCGGTTAAAGCGACGATATTTTGACGTGCTTCGGGGGTTATCCATGCGTTGTGCGGCGTCACGATGAGATTGAGGGGTTCTGCGTTCGCCAGGGCATCCAGTAGCGGGTGTCCATCGCTTGGTGGCTCGGCAGGCAGTACATCGACTGCGAGCCCGCCAATGTCTCCGTTGCGCAGAGCTTCCAACGCCGCCACTTCGTCGATGATCCCGCCACGGGCACAGTTGACGATCAAGAGCGACGATTTGGCCTTTGCGAGACGCGCTTTGTCGAGAAGGTGTTTCGTTGCTTCGTTCAGCGGACAGTGAAGGCTGATGACGTCGGCGGTAGGTAGCAGTTCGTCCAAGGATGGGCGCTGATCGTTCTGCTCGTTGCCTGGGCGGGCGGCAAACGTGACCTGCATGCCAAAGGCTTCGGCTAGACGCGCCACTTCAGACCCCAGCTCCCCTTGGCCCACCATCACCAGTTGCTTGCCGGACAGCTGCAACGTGGGATGATCCTGCAAGCAGAAAAAGTCGCTGTTCTGCCATTTTCCATCGGCAATGTCCGCTTGGTAGCGGGGTAGGCGGTTGGCCAGTGACAGCATGAGCATGAGCGTATGTTGCGAGACGCTGGCCGTGCCGTAAGCCGAGACGTTCTTGACGACGATGCCATGCGCTTTGGCGGCCTCCAAATCGATGTTGTTCAACCCAGTGGCCAGCACACAGATGAGTCGCAACGAGGGTAGCTGGGCGAGCGTTTCGGCGTCGAGCTTTACCTTATTGACGATGGCGATATCGGCCTTGGCCAAACGTTCACGGGCCTGCGCCGTGGTGCTTTGTTGATGGATCTCTAAGTGCGTGACGGCATTGCGAATCGCCGTCAAATCGATATCGGGGCCAAGGCTTTGGGCATCCAGTATGACCGCTTGGGACATATTATTCTCTCCATTAACTGCCGAAAGCCGCTTGGCCTTGCTCGGCAGGGGGCACAAAAGGGTATAATGAGCGCTCTATCGACCGCAGTCTTGGAATTTATCCTGGCAGGCCACATATTGTCAGCTTGGTAACGTTGGGTTAACCACGATACTGACAAGACGAAACCTGTTGGAGTTGAGCTTTTTCAGGAGCCATCAACATGCCCATCTATGAGTACGAGTGCAAGGCCTGCGGCCATCGCATGGAAAAACTTCAGAAAATTAGCGCAGATCCGTTAAAAAGCTGCCCTGCATGTCAGCAAGATGATCTGGAGCGCTTGGTCTCTGCAGCCGGGTTCCGCTTAGCGGGTGGCGGTTGGTACGAAACTGATTTCAAAACAGGCAGCAAAAAGAACCTTGCTGCCGATGGACAAGCTGCCGGTAGTGCGAAAAGCGATACCAGCAGTACGTCAACGAACAAAGGCGCCGCGGCGTAGCCGCGGCTGTCAGGGCCATGGCCCAAGACAACTTAATTGCCACGAAACAGAACAGGATGTGACATGCGCAGCCATTATTGCGGCCAGCTTAACGAAACATTGGTGGATCAAACGGTCACCGTTTGCGGCTGGGTTCACCGCCGCCGTGACCACGGTGGGGTTATCTTTCTCGACATGCGCGACCGTGATGGTATCGCCCAATTCGTCGTAGACCCCGATACCGCCGAGGCGTTTGCTAATGCCGACCGTGCACGCAGCGAGTATGTTCTGCGTATTACTGGCCGTGTTCGGCTGCGCCCCGAAGGCACGCAAAACCCCAACATGCCTACCGGTATGATCGAAGTGCTGGCAAAAGAAGTCGAGGTGCTCAATACCGCTGCAACGCCGCCTTTCCAACTGGATGAGCATGGCAAAGTCGGTGAAGAAGTGCGTTTGAAGCATCGCTATATCGATTTGCGTCGCCCCGACATGATTGAGAAACTGCGTCTGCGCTCACGCATTTCGCACAGCGTTCGTGCCTACCTGGAAAACCAGGGTTTCCTGGACATCGAAACGCCGGTACTGACTCGCGCCACACCCGAAGGCGCACGGGACTACTTGGTACCTAGCCGCACCCATGCAGGCAGTTTCTTTGCACTGCCGCAGTCTCCCCAGCTGTTCAAGCAGCTGTTGATGGTGGCGGGTTTTGACCGCTACTACCAAATCGCCAAGTGCTTCCGTGACGAGGACCTGCGCGCTGACCGTCAGCCTGAGTTCACACAGATCGATATCGAAGCCTCTTTCGTGGAAGAGAGCGACATCATGGGCATTACCGAAGCCATGATTCGTCAGTTGTTCCAAGAAGTGTTGAGCGTCGAACTTCCTGAGTTCCCCCGCATGACTTGGCAAGAAGCCATGGATCGCTTCGGTTCCGACAAGCCCGACCTGCGTATTCCGCTGGAGCTGACGGATGTCGATGACCTCATGCAGCAGGTGGATTTCAAGGTCTTCTCCGGTCCTGCCAGCGCAGACGACGGTCGTGTGGCGGCGCTCAAAGTGCCGGGCGGCGCCAAGCTCTCCCGTAAAGAGATCGACGAATACACCAAGTTCGTAGGCATCTACGGCGCGAAAGGCCTTGCCTGGATCAAAGTCAACGAGCGTGCCAAAGGGTTGGATGGTCTACAGTCGCCGATCGTCAAGTTCATGGAGAACGTTGTCGAAGAGCTGTTGGACCGTGTGGGTGCCGAGGATGGCGACATCATCTTCTTTGGTGCCGACAAAGCGCGTATCGTCAACGAAGCCATTGGCGCATTACGCGTCAAGCTGGGGGCTGATCTCGACCTCTACACCCAAGCCTGGGCGCCATTGTGGGTCGTTGACTTCCCCATGTTCGAAGCCGATGACAATGGGCGCCTAAGCCCGCTCCACCACCCGTTCACGGCACCGTCTTGTTCGCCGGAAGAGTTGAAGGCCGACCCGGCCAAAGCGCTCTCCCGCGCTTACGACATGGTGCTCAACGGCACGGAGCTTGGCGGTGGTTCTATTCGTATTCACGATCAAACCATGCAAAGCACCGTGTTCGAAATTTTGGGCATTGGCCAAGAAGAAGCGCAAGAGAAGTTCGGCTTCTTGCTGGATGCGCTGCAGTACGGCGCGCCGCCCCACGGTGGCCTTGCCTTTGGTTTGGACCGCTTGGTGATGCTCATGGCGGGTGCAAAAACCATTCGTGAAGTCATTGCATTCCCGAAAACGCAAAGTGCGGCTTGCTTGATGACCGATGCACCAGGTGAGGTCAGTGCCGATCAGCTAAAAGAGCTGAACATTCGTTTACGTCAAAAAGCCAAGGCAGATACGGCGGGCGAATAAGACCGCTGTGACGCTTTGACAAGTCAAACACCGACGCCTAGCGTCGGTGTTTTTGTTTGCGGCATTAATAAGAGAAGCGTCCATGGATGAGAGACAGCCGCCCACTACGATCAGGATTTTGGGGATCGACCCGGGATCACGTATCACAGGGTATGGGGTGATTGACTTGGTGGGAATAAAGCCACGCTACGTGGCCAGTGGTTGTATTCGCACGGCGGAGGGTGCGTTGGAGCAGCGTCTTGCACAAATTTACGCAGGCATTAGCGAGGTGATCGGACTGCACCGGCCGGATGCCGTTGCCGTCGAGCGCGTGTTCATGGCGAAGAACGCAGATTCTGCACTAAAACTCGGTCAAGCGCGCGGGGCGGCGTTGGTCTGTCTGGCGAACCATGGGCTGAGTATTGCCGAATACGCGGCACGACAGATTAAACAAGCGGTGACCGGGCAGGGAGGTGCCGATAAAAGCCAGATACAGCACATGGTCACGACGCTGCTTGGCCTGTCGGCAACGCCCCAGGCGGATGCCGCTGATGCATTGGCCATTGCGCTCACACACGCCTTCGCAGGGAGCGCGCTTGTCGCGGCAACCCCATCACGCAGCAAACGGCGTTCCACGGGACGCTGGCGGCTCTAGGCCTTACTGGTCATCTGTACAGAGTGGCTTTATAGTGGCGGCTGTTTTGATTGGCTGGGAGGCATCACATGATTGGACGGTTAACGGGCCTATTGCTGGAAAAACAGCCGCCGTGGATGGTGGTGGACGTTCACGGAGTGGGCTACGAACTCGAAGCGTCGATGAACACGTTCGTGGCGCTACCTGCCCCTGGCGAGCAAGTAACGCTTTATACCCATCTCACCATCCGGGACGATGCACACCTGCTCTATGGCTTTGGGCGAGACCATGAGCGGGCACTGTTTCGCGCGTTGATCAAAGTCAACGGTGTTGGTCCGAAGCTCGCCTTGGCGATTCTGTCCGGCATGGATGAAGACGCCTTCATGCGCTGTGTGCGAGACGATGACAGCAAAGCGCTGACCAAGCTTCCGGGGGTGGGCAAAAAAACGGCGGAACGCTTGATTATCGAAATGCGTGATCGTTTCCCCGAATGGGAGCAGGGCGGCGACGCGCCGTTGGCGATGGAAGCCACGAGTGGGCACGCCCCGCCCAGAGACCAGTTGGCAGACGCAGAGGCCGCCCTCGTCAGCCTGGGGTATAAGCTGACCGAAGCGGCCAAAATGCTCGCTGATGTTGATCCGAATCAGAGCACCGAAGCGCTCATCAAAGCCGCATTGACCAAGCGAATGTCCGGTTGATCTGTGGGGACATCATGAGTCTGCATTGGCAAGCACTTTAAAAGAGCCACTATGTTAGAACACGACCGATTAATTGCCGCTGAGCCAGAACAGGGCGAAGTACGCATCGACCATGCGATTCGTCCCAAACACCTCAAAGACTATATTGGGCAACCGCGGGTTCGCGAGCAGCTAGAGATTTTCATTGGCGCGGCGCGGCTCCGCGAAGAGAGCCTGGACCACACGCTAGTGTTCGGCCCGCCAGGTTTAGGTAAAACGACGCTGGCGAATATCATCGCCACCGAAATGGGCGTCGGGTTGAAATCGACATCCGGCCCGGTGCTGGAGCGCGCGGGTGACCTTGCTGCGATGCTCACGAACCTTGAACCCGGCGATGTGCTGTTCATCGATGAAATCCACCGCCTCTCTCCAGTGGTGGAAGAAGTGCTGTATCCAGCGATGGAGGATTTTCAGCTCGATATCATGATCGGTGAGGGGCCAGCGGCACGCTCCATCAAGCTGGATCTTCCTCGTTTTACTCTGGTAGGGGCCACGACAAGGGCGGGGTTGCTTACGTCGCCGCTGCGTGATCGCTTTGGCATCGTGCAGCGCCTCGAATTTTACAACCTCGAAGAGCTGACGGAAATCGTCGCGCGTTCCGCCCGCTTGCTTGGCGTGGAAACCAGCCGTGAAGGAGCCATCGAAGTCGCCCGGCGCTCTCGTGGAACGCCTCGTATTGCCAATCGTCTGCTGCGCAGGGTGCGTGACTACGCCGAGATCAAAGGGAACGGCGTGGTCGATGTCTCGTTGGCCGATGCCGCGCTCAACATGCTGAATGTCGATCATCACGGACTGGATCACATGGACCGCCGCTTACTGCTGGCCATGATCGATAAATTCGATGGCGGGCCGGTAGGGGTCGACTCTCTCTCCGCTGCCATTGGCGAAGAGCGCGATACCATCGAAGACGTCATCGAACCTTACTTGATTCAGCAAGGCCTAATGATGCGTACCCCTAGGGGGCGCGTGGTCACCCGTCAAGCTTGGCTACACTTCGACCGGACGCCCCACGAACAATCGATCGATGTCGAAGGAGAGCGTCGGCCATGAACGACGAGTTTCGCCTCCCCGTCCGGGTTTATATGGAAGATACTGACGCGGGAGGAATTGTCTACTACGTTAACTACCTGAAGTTTATGGAACGGGCGCGCAGCGAATGGTTACGTGATTTAGGGCTTGATCAGCAAACGCTGCTAGACGAAGGTACACAGCTAGTGGTATACCGCATGGCCTGTCACTACGCCAAACCCGCTCGGCTGGATGAGGCGCTCACGGTGACGGCAAAAATTACGCAACAAGGGCGCTGTCGCATGACGTTCGAGCAGCAAGTGCGCCGTGACGAGGAACTCTTGTGTTCCGCAACAGTCGAGATAGCCTGCCTAAACGCAGCCACTCTGCGTCCGAAAGCGTGGCCATCATCGCTTAACACCACACCTTCGTCGATAACGACATCAATTGATTGAAGAGGGCAACTGTGAACGATAACACCATGTCCATTCCCCACTTAATAATGAGTGCCAGCACGGTCGTCCAGCTGGTCATGTTGCTGCTAGTGGTGGGGTCGATCCTCTCATGGGTGGTGATCTTTCAGCGCAGCATTGCGCTTCGCCGAGCCAAGCAAGAGTACAACCAGTTCGAAGAGTCGTTTTGGTCGGGCGTCGATCTGAACGAGCTATATCGCGAAATTCCGGCGGACGATCCACGGCACGGCGCAGAGCATATTTTTCAGGCAGGTTTTCGTGAATTCAATCGGCTCATGCCCAAGACCCGCAGCGCAGATACGGTGCTGGAAGGCGTTCAACGCAGCATGCGCGTGGCATGGTCGCGCGAAGAGGATCGTTTGACCCAGCATCTCGTATTTTTGGCAACGGTCGCCTCAGCCAGCCCCTACATCGGCTTATTTGGCACGGTTTGGGGCATCATGGGATCGTTCCAGTCACTTTCTATGACGCAGCAGGCGACGCTGGCCACGGTAGCCCCCTGGATTGCCGAGGCACTGATTGCCACAGCCATGGGGCTCTTCGCTGCGATTCCCGCCGTTATTTTTTATAACCGCTTATCCAATAACGCATCCCGCCTGTTGGGCAAATACGAAGACTTTGCTGAAGAGTTTCACGCGATTTTGCATCGTAATCTGCAAGGGCGTGACGGCAAACCTAGCGCCGGTTAAGGGAGTCTGCCATGCAAGGTCCGTTCAATCGTAGCGGCAAGAGCAAGCCGATGGGGGAGATCAACGTCGTTCCCTTCATCGATGTCATGCTGGTTCTGCTGGTCATCTTCATGATCACCGCCCCCATGCTGACGCAAGGGGTACAGGTCGACCTGCCTCAAGTCACCTCTGAGCCTATCGAAACACCGGAAGACAATGACCCCATCATTATTTCGGTAGACCGCGAAGGCGGCTACTTCATTACTTTGGGTGAGGACTCGACCTCCGTGACGCTCGAAGAGATGTCGGAACGGGTCATGGCCATCCTACAACGCCGACCGGGAACACCGGTCATGGTGCGGGGAGACCGCAACGTCCCCTATGGGCAGATCGTCCTGCTGATGAGCACGCTACAGCGCTCGGGTGTCGCCAATGTGGGGCTGCTCTCCGAGCCGCCGCAAGATGGTTAAGGGCGAGTCGCACATGGCTGTGAAACCACCGCGTGACCCTCAAGATGTTGGTTATACGTGGCCAACGGTGTTGGCCGTTGCCGTGCACCTGCTGGTCATTGTGTTTAGCTTGGTCAAGCTACCCAGCATGACGGCCGAGCCTGACTCCTCCTCGATCGTGCAGGCCACGTTTGTGAGCACGGAAACGTTCACTGATCAGGCCCAGCAAGTCACCGAGCAGCAGGCGGCCATGAACAATGCCCCTGAGCCAGAAACGCCCGACCCAGAACCGCCCAGCGACGAGCCTTCCGCAGAGGAGCAAGCAGCCGCCGCAGCGGCGCAACGCGAAGCGGAGGCCGAAGCGGCTGAACAAGCCCGTGCACTCGAGCAGGCGCAAGCAGAGGCGGAAGCTGAGGCTCAGCGCCGCGCTGAAGAAGCGGAGCGGTTAGCCGAACAGCAGGCAGCCGAAGCCCAAGCCCGTGAAGCCGAGGAGCAGCGCGCTCGCGAAGAGGCTGAGGCTCAGCGCCAGCGTGAAGCCGAAGCAGAGCGTGCCCGAGCAGAAGCGGAAGCCCAGCGCCAGCGTGAAGCTGAGGAGCAGCGCCAACGCGAGGAAGAAGCTCAACGTCAGCGCGAAGCGGAAGAGCAGCGTGCTCGCGAAGAGGAGGCTAGACGTCAGCGCGAAGCCGAAGAGCAGCGAGCACGTGAAGAAGCCGAAGCGCAACGTGCGCGGGAGGCCGAGGCGGAGCGTCAGCGCGAAGAGGAGGCTCGTCGCCAACGAGAAGCAGAGGAGCAGCGCGCTCGTGAAGCGGAAGAGCGTCGCGCAGCAGAAGCGGCGGAAGCCGCCATGCAACGCCAGCTCGCGGGAGAAGCAGAAGCGGCCGCCAATGCTCAACAGGCACAGCAAGCAGCCAATAGCTTCATCAATATCGTGCGCCGTGCCGTTGAGCAGGCCTGGCTGATCCCGCCAGCAGCGAGTGACTCGATGAGTGCTACGATACAGGTACGGCTTGGTCCATCGGGTGAGCTATTAGCGACGTCCGTGGCCTCTTCAAGCGGCGACAGTGCTTTTGATCGTTCAGCCATGCAAGCGGTTGAACATGCGGCTCCGTTCAGCGAGTTACGCGACTTGCCAGCGGAACAGCAGCGTACTTTACGTCAATTTAATCTGCGATTTACCCCGGGGGATGTTCGCTGATGCAAACGTTAAGCAAAGTGTGGCTTTTTTGCGTACTGCTACTGATCAGCAGCGTAGCAAGCGCTAATCTAACCATTGAAATTACCCGTGGCAGCGATCAGGCGCTGCCCATCGGTGTCGTTCCGTTCGCAGGTAACGAGGGCCTGCCTGAGGACGTTGCGCAAATCGTGCAGGATGACCTCGAACGCAGCGGATTTTTCGCGCCGTTAGAGCGCAGCGCCATGTTCGACCGTCCAAGCCAAGCGGCGGATGTCGAGTTCGGCACCTGGCGTTCGTTGGATGTGCGCTATCTAGTGGTAGGGCGTGCCCAGCAGACGGGCAGCGGATATGAGCTGCAGTTCGATTTGGTCGACATCAGCGGTCAGCGTCCCATGATCAGTGAAACGGTAACGGCCAGCAGCAACGATCTGCGAGGTGCGGCACACTACATCAGTGATCAAATCTTCGAAGCCATCACCGATATTCGCGGTGCCTTCTCGACGCGCATCGCGTACGTAACGGCACAGGGGTTGGGTGACAACATGCAGTTTGGCCTGTACGTAGCCGATGCCGATGGACGTCGCAGCCAGCAGGTGCTGACGTCCGATCAGCCGATCATGTCGCCCGCCTGGTCGCCGGATGGTCGTAAATTGGCCTACGTCTCTTTCGAGACGGGCAAAGCGTCCATTTACATCCAAGACGTCAATACGGGACAGCGCGTTCAAGCTACGTCGTTCGATGGCATCAATGGTGCCCCGACGTGGTCACCCGATGGCCGCCGCATCGCCATGTCACTCTCCAAGGACGGTCAGCCGGAAATTTACGTGCTGGACGTAGCCAACCGTTCGCTGGACCGTATTACTAACAGCAACAGTATCGATACCGAACCCGCGTGGTCTCCGGATGGTCGCAGCTTGATTTTTACGTCGGATCGCAGCGGCGGCCCGCAGATTTATCAAACTTCGTTAGGCGGTGGAGAGGCCAACCGACTGACCTTTACAGGCAACTACAACGCCCGTGCACGTTTCTCGCCAGACGGTGAAGAGATCTTTTTGATTCACCGTTCGAGCCGCGGTTTCCAAGTGGCGAAGCAGAATCTTGATGGCGGACGCTTAGTCGTGTTGAGCGAATCCACCAGAGATGAATCTCCTAGTGTTGCACCGAACGGGACCATGGTAATCTTCGCTACCCAACAGGGTAATAGCGGAGTACTAAGTGCCGTTTCAGCCGATGGCCGCTCGTCATTTAGGTTGCCCGCAGCACAAGGTGATGTACGTGACCCCGCGTGGTCACCTTTCTTAAATTAATAGATGAACAGCACTAATTTCTGTTTTCAGGCAAGGAGTCTGATTATGCAACTTAAGCCGTTGGCTCGCTCATTGGCAGTCGCGTTATCTATCGTAGTTATCGCTGGCTGTTCCAGCACCGGCGGAACCCAAGACGGTGACTCGTACGGAAGCCAGGATGGCAGCAGTATGGGTGCTAACACGTCGGGTGTGGGCACTAGTGGCCAGTATGGTTCAACGTCCGGTTCGGGCGCTGGCCAGCAGGCTGACTCACGTATTCCCGAAGTGCGTACGATCTACTTCGATTATGATCGTGACACCATCAAGAGCGACTATGAGTCGGTCGTCATGGCTCATGCGCGCTACCTGCGTGCCAACCCGAATGCCCGTGTGGTTCTGCACGGCCATACCGATGAGCGCGGCACACGCGAATACAACATGGCGCTGGGTGAGCGTCGTGCCGGAGCCGTACAGCGTTTTCTGAACATTCAGGGCGTTTCTCCGTCACAAATGAGCGTGGTTAGCTACGGTGAAGAGCGTCCGGCAGCGAGTGGCCAAAACGAAAATGCCTACTCGCAAAACCGTCGCGTCGTCTTTAACTACTGATAGCATTGGCGTGCGAAAGCACGCCATTCGCATCATTCGGAGCTATCATGAATCACAGTCTCAAATGCTATTTTGAGAGGCTGTGCGGTGCGGGAGCCTTAGTGCTCCCGCTGTCCGTATTGCCCTTATCACTTTTGTCCAGTGCCGTCTTGGCGCAGCAACCCCTGGTACAAGATCTCTCTTCCAGTTCATCCAGCGGCTTTTACCAGCAGACTCAGCGGCAAGAGTCGTCAGGTGGCAACTTGGTGCTGTTCAACCAAGTGCAAGAGCATCAGCAGGAAATCCAGCAGTTGCGTGGTCAAATCGAAGAGCTGCGTCATCAGTTGGAGCAGCTGCGCAACCAAACACAGCAGCAGTATCTAGACATCGAAGATCGCTTGATGAGCAGCGCGCCTAGCCAAATCGAGCAGGCAACTCCGGAGGTAGAGCCTGAAGCGGCAGAGCAGGTCGTTAAAGCCCCCTCCACGCGTAACGTTAGTGAGGATGCCCAGGCAGATTACCAAGCGGCCTTTGCCCATGTGCAGGCCCGGCAATTTGGTGATGCGATTGCCGCGTTCGAAGCTTTCGTGGCCGACCATCCTGATAGCAGCCTGACGGCAAACGGCCACTACTGGCTAGGCGAACTTTACGCCGCCGAAGGTGAGCTGGACGCCGCAGATCAAGCCTTTACTCGCGTCATCGAAGAGTACAGCGGTAGTTCGAAAGTTCCCGATGCGCTCTACAAGCTGGGCTTGGTGAAAGCGCGCAAAGGAGAAGCGGAGCGCAGCCGTGAGCTTCTAGAGCAGGTACGCGACGACTATCCGCAGAGCAGTGCCGCAGGGTTGGCGAATGACTTTTTGCGCCAGTCGGCAGGTTAAATAGATTGACTAGAAACGCCTCAAGGAAACCTCATGAGCTGTAAAATCGACTATCAACCAACGCCCAATCTGTTGGAAAACCGCGTCGTGTTGGTAACCGGTGCGGGAGATGGGATTGGTCGCGCGGCGGCATTAACCTATGCCCGCCATGGGGCTACCGTAGTGCTATTAGGGCGCACGATTGCCAAGCTTGAACGCGTTTACGATGAGATTGAGGCAGCGGGCGGCCCACAGCCCGCCATTTTTCCGCTCAATTTCGAAGGGGCGACGCTCAAAGATTTTCACGACATGGCAGAAAAGCTGGACAAAGAGTTCGGTCGTTTGGACGGCTTGTTGCATAACGCAGGATTACTAGGCCGAATCACGCCTTTCGATCAGTACAATCCGGAGCTGTGGGAGCAGGTGATGCAGGTCAATATCAATGGCCCCATCTGGATGACCCAGGCACTGCTGCCGCTCCTGCAAGCCTCCGACGATGCTTCGGTGGTGTTCACGTCATCCAGCGTAGGGCGTAAAGGGCGCGCTTACTGGGGAGCCTATTCGGTGTCGAAGTTTGCAACGGAAGGCTTTGTGGAAGTGCTGGCCGACGAATTGGACAATCAGCCCAACGTGCGGGTCAATACGCTGAACCCAGGGGCAACGCGGACACAAATGCGCCGTACCGCTTACCCTGGGGAAGACCCCTTCACGCTGCGAACACCCGAAGAGATCATGCCGACATACCTATGGCTCATGGGGCCCGATAGCAAAGGCGTCAGCGGCCAGAAGTTTGATGCCCAGCCGCCTCGCGCTTGATCGTTTCTCTCTTTTATCTCTTTTAAGCCGTTCGGTGGTCGTGCAAAGCGGCCACCAGCTCAGCGCAGGTCGCAAACCATAGGTCGGCTGGCCACTGCTGATAGTCGTCTTCTTCGCTGATATAGCCATAGCCCACCGCCACGGCCGTCATTCCTGCGGCTTTGGCTGCCTCCATGTCTCTTACATGATCGCCGATGTACCAACACGCTTCGGGCGAAACGCCGAGGCGTTTTGCCGCTTCCCAAAGCGGTTCAGGGGCTGGCTTCTTGACACTCAAATCGTCAGCACACAGTAGGGCGCCCGGGGTCAGCGCCAACGCTTCGATCAGCGGTTCCGTATAGCGCCGTGGTTTATTGGTGACGATGCCCCACAATCGCGCTTCCCCCTGCCATGCGAGCAGCCACTCATCCAGCGGTGCGAACAGTTGGCTATGGACGGCCACGGCCTGCTCATAAGCATCCAGCAAAAACTGCCGGGCTTTATCGTGCGCGTCGCTACCCGATTCCAACCCTAATGCCAGTGTAACGAGGGCGCTGCCGCCATTCGAGACTTGCCCGCGTATCTTTTGAAAGGGCAGCGGGGCCAACCCGTGGTGCGCTCGTAGCGCGTTCGTGGCTGCCGCCAAGTCAGGTGCGGTGTCGACCAGCGTGCCATCTAGATCAAATAGAATCGCTTGGGGAGAGGGCATCCGCATCACTCGCTCTCTCTACGGCAGTACATCATGTAATTGACGGATACATCATGAGCCACCAGACGATAATGGCGTGTCACGGGGTTGTACGTTAAGCCGGTCTGCTCACGTACCTCAAGCGCCGATGAGCGCGCCCAGTGAGCCATTTCTGAAGGGCGAATGAATTTTGCGTAGTCGTGGGTGCCGCGAGGAAGAAGCTTGAGCACGTACTCTGCGCCCAATATGGCAAATGCATAGGATTTCGGCGTACGGTTCAGCGTAGAAAAGAACACATAGCCGCCAGGGCGCACCAAGGCGCTGCAGGCACGAATAACCGAGGCAGGGTCGGGTACGTGTTCCAGCATCTCCATGCAGGTCACCACATCGTAATGGCCCGGCTGCTCGGCTGCTAAGCCTTCGACGCTGATATGGCGGTAATCGATCTCGACACCGCTCTCGTCGGCGTGCAAGCGAGCAACCCCAAGCGGTGCTTCCCCCAGGTCGATGCCTGTTACATGGGCGCCGCGATGGGCCATCGATTCACTCAGAATGCCGCCACCGCAGCCAACGTCCAGGACCTTTTTCCCGGCCAGCCCCGCACGTGCGTCGATGAAGTCAAGGCGCAGCGGGTTGATGTCGTGCAGCGGCTTGAACTCACTGTTCGGATCCCACCAGCGGCTGGCAAGTGCTTCAAATTTCGCAACTTCTGCCGCATCGACGTTGTCTTGGTAGCGCTCAGAAGTGCTATCCTGAAGTGTCTCTGGCATGGTGTAGCCCCCATTAGCAGTGGGTGATGAGTGGTCCGTGCGCCCGACAGCAGTGTGCGTGGCAAGGTGGCATCCACTCTAACGTTGAGTATTATGGTTATTCTAACCACTCCTGACGCCAAACGCATGGAAAGGAACGCTTCATGACGCCTAACACTTTATTTTATCGGCGCTTATCGGATAGGGAGAGCCACTGATGCGTGTGCTGCTGCATGGAAGTGAACTTAGCGCCGCGACGGCAGCGGCGGCGTTGGCATGGGTGGGGCATCGAGTGGACTGGCTGCTCCACGATAGCGTTCCATGGCCCACGCTGGCCAATGCGGACTGGCTGCGACGCGAACCCTCACTCATGGCGCACATAGAGCAGGCCATGGCCACTGGCAACTTACGGGTGATCGATAGCCCCGAGGCGTGCGAAACACCCGATATCGTGTGGCTAGGGCTCTCCCCAAGCCAGCGGCAAGCGGCCAGTTCCCTGCTACAGCACCCTATGTTCGATGCTTACAGTGGTGCGGTATTGGTCAATAACTCGACATTCCCAGTCGGAGAGACGGAGCGTTTGCACTCTCTCATGGGGCATCAGCACAGCCGCGTGGCGCTGCCAGACACATTGGAAGAGGGGCGGGCGTGGCTATCGTTTACACGGCCTGTCCGCTGGTTGTTGGGCTGCGACGATGCCAAAGGCGAACAGATGGCCCGAGAGCTGCTCCGCGCCTTCAATCGGCGAAGCGAAGTATTTCAATGCATGCCTAGCCGAGCGGCCGAACTGACCAAGCTGGCGATCAATGGTATGTTGGCGACTCGCATTAGTTACATGAACGAGATTGCCGGGTTGGCCGATACGCTCGGCGTGGATGTCGAGCATGTCCGCCAAGGAATGGGGGCCGATACGCGAATCGGTTTTGAATATCTCTATCCCGGCTGTGGTTTTGGCGGTCCCAATTTTTCAAGGGATCTAATGCGGTTAGCCGACGTGCAGTCGGCTAGCGGGCGCTACTCTGCGCTGCTCGAGCAAGTCATGGACATCAATGAGCAGAAAAAAGAGACGCTATTCAGGAAACTCTGGGCATTTTTCGAGGGCGATTTAGCCGGTAAAACCGTGGCGGTATGGGGGGCTGCGTTCAAGCCGGGGACTGCTCGTATCGATCATGCGCCAGTCTTGACGCTGCTTGAAGCGTTATGGGCCCAGGGCGTGATGGTCAAGCTCCACGATCCTGCTGCCATTCCGGCGCTGCATGCGGCGGTTGGGCAGCGAAAGGACCTGCTGACCTTCGAAGAAGACCCTTACTTGGCATGCCAAGATGCGGATGCGTTGATGTTGGTAACCGAATGGAAAGCCTACTGGAACCCCGACTGGCACCGTCTGGCTTCCCTGATCAACGCACGACTGGTCTTGGATGGCCGAAACATTTACGACCCTGCTTTCGTGGCGAGCTGTGGCTTGCATTACCGAGGGATTGGGCGACGCGCCGATCCAACGACGCTTTAAGGAAACATCATGTCTGACGCGACTTCATCCCAGCGCATCGTTCCCGACGTGGATCAGAGCCTAACGGCGCATCATCTACGCCATCGCCGTGGTCCAACGCTTTGGCCCATTTGGTTCGTTTTAGTGTTGATCCTCCTTCTCCTGGGGGCTGCGACGGCTGGCTTATGGTATGAAAGAGAGCGTTTGCTTGGCGAAGTGCATCGTGTCAGCGGCGAAGTCTCCAACCTACATGCCAGGCTGGACTCGGGTGACACTGACACGCAGGATGCGATAACCTTTGTACAAGCTCAGATGACAACGCTGTTTCAAGAGCAGGAACAGCTCTCCGTTGCACTCACCAATACCCGTGAAGAGCTCTATGGGCTGTTGACCGACAAGGAGGAGCTCATCTCCGATGAAGCGCTGGAGCCACTCGCTCAACAGTTGGCGCAAGTGCAAGAGCAAGCCGAGCTGCGCGACCGCCAGCTAGCGTCGATCCGCACATCCTTGGATGCGTTGGAGCAGGCAGGTACGTCAGGGCGGCAAAATCTGGTCGAAGAGGTCACGCACCTGGAGAACGTTTTGGGGCAGCGTCTTTCCACCATGGAGCGCCAAGTATCCAGTGACCGAGAATCGCTGGAAGCACAGTTTCAAAATTGGCAGGCAGAGGTCGAGCAACAGCTCACACAGCTATCTGCCGACGTGTCGGCCGTTGCGACCGCCGAGGAGCCCGCCACTCAGGCGGAACTTTCTGCACTGGAAACGCAGTGGTCTCAACGTTTGAGCACACTGGAAAGCGACATCAGACAGGTTCGTCAAGCGCAGCTTGCCTTTAGCGCGCAGATGGAGATGCTGAGAAATTAAGCATCCATTTATGCGGTCAAGTGTCGTAGCCACTAAGCCGGTCATGGGGTTAGGGATATCACGGTATGGGAAGACAACGGCGATGGCCGATGGCCAAACAAGTGGCCTGTGTATTGGCATTACCACTTGTATCAGCAGCCAGTACCTCCGCCTGGGCGCTCGAAGCGGCCATTAGCGGCGTCAGCGAGCAAGTTGCAGCGAATATCGATGCGTACTTGGAAAACATCGACGCGGATCAATATACCGAGTCGCGTTTAGAGGGCGAAATTCGTCAGCGCACTCAAGAAGCCATGCGTGTGTATGGCTACTATGAGCCTGATGTGACGGTGGAGTTGAACACATCGCCGATCAACGTGCAGATTGAGCCGGGCCCTCAAGTGACAATCGAAGTCCTCGACATCGCTCTCAATGGAGATGCCAGTAACGATCCCCCGTTTCAAGACGCGTTAGACGACTTTCCGCTAAAAGAGGGCGACCCTTTACGTCACGCTCCTTGGGACAGCCTGCACTCGCAATTTGCCGGTCTTGCTATTGAACGCGGCTATTTTGACTGGGGGTTTTCCGACCGCCGGATGGAAGTGCGCCCGTATCTTGAAAGCGCCCGCCTGTACATGACCTTCGATAGCGGACCGCGCTATCGATTCGGTGACACCCTCATCACCGGCAGTCATATCGAACCCGAGCGGCTGCGCGAAATGCAAACCTTCGAAGCGGGTGACCCCTATCTAGCCGAGTCGCTGGCTCGCTATAACCAGCGGCTGGCAGAAACCGGCTGGTTCAGTTCTGTCTCGGTGCGGCCACGCTTGGAGACGGCGCAAGAGCTGACCATTGCGCCTCCCCGTAGTGGCGATCCTTGGTGGAATGAAGCGACGGCCTCACAGCCGGAGCGTCCGCGGTTGAGCAGTGCGGCGTTGGCCAGTGCGCTCAGCATTCATAGCCGAGACGACACTCGGCTTCCCATCGATATCAACGTTGAGCCCGCCGATCGGCACCAGTTTGAAGTGGGCGTAGGTTTTGCCACCGATGTCGGCCCGCGCCTTCGCTTTGGGTGGCAGCAGCCGTGGATTAATCGCTTTGGTCACAGTCTAGATCATGACCTTTATCTCTCGGCCCCCGAGCAGCGCTTTACCGGCGTATATAACATTCCGCTCGAAGATCCGCTTCGGGACAACTACCGTCTGCAATACGGTGTCCGCAACATCGACGATAGTGACACACAGTCGCTAGAGGGCACGGTGGAAATCGCGCGGCGCTGGGAATTCGACAATCGCTGGGTGCAAACACTCTATTTCAGAACGACTTACGAAGACTTTACCCAGGGTGGGCAGTCTGACGAAGTGTGGTTGTTCTACCCCGGTATTCAGTGGTCGAGAACCCGCACGCGACCTCAGCGCTTCCCTTTATGGGGAGATCGGCAGCAGCTCTCGATCGAGTACTCCGACCGGGCGTGGGGATCCGATGCTCGGTTTACGCGACTCACGGGAGACACCGAGTGGATTCGTACGGTTGGTAACGATAATCGCTTCTCAGCGCGACTGAGCATTGGCGCGATCGAAACCGATGACTTCGATCAATTACCACCTTCGCTACGTTTTTTTGCGGGGGGCGATCGCAGCGTGCGAGGCTACTCCTACGAAAGCTTGTCCCCCCGCAATCAAGAAGGCCTTTTACGTGGCGGCCAGCAAATGCTGACATCCACGCTGGAGTATCAACGCCGCGTAACCGGCGATTGGTGGGGAGCGACGTTCATCGATACCGGTGATGCCTTCGATAACTGGGGCCCCAATGGGCTAAAAACCGGTGCCGGCGTGGGGGTGCGTTGGATATCCCCGGTGGGCCCCATTCGTTTCGATATTGCCCATCCCTTCGATATTGACGACGCTTTCCGCGTGCACTTCTCTATCGGTCCGGAATTCTAGGAGAGCGCTTTGGCTCAGGTTGATAAAAAAGCATCCAAACATCGTCAGCAGCTCTCCGCCAAACGCCGTCTCTGGTTAGCGCTATGGAGTCTGCTACGACTCGTCGTCGTGTTGCCGCTCTGGCTGTTCGGCGTGGTGGCTGTCGTATTAGGCGTGGCCTTGTCGCCATGGGGAACGGAACAGCTATTTTCTCAGGGTGAGCAGCGCGGTTTTTTTACCTATGAGCACCAGGAGGGCGCGCTGCTGGACCGCTTTCGCCTTCAAGGGTTTCAAATGGCCATCGCGGGCACGCGCGTCAATATTGATGATGTAGCGCTTGCGTGGTCAGACGATTGCGTGCTCTCCGGTAAGCTTTGTCTGGCCGAGCTGCGCATAGAGGAGGCCGACATTCGTCTCTCCAGCGGGTCGAAAACAGAAGAACCGCCTCAAGAAGAGCAGGGCCCTTTTAGCCTCACACTGCCGTTTCCCATTGAACTGCGCGACATCGCACTGAATGACGTGCGGCTCACCCTGGGTGACGGTACTCGTATTGAATGGGCCGCATTTGCCACCTCGATAGCCGCTGAACAGCAGCAAGTCACCATTGCGCCCACGACGCTCGAATCACCGTCGATCTACTTGCCACCATCCCCAGGCGTACGGCTGACGCAAGAGACGAGTACGCCGTTGAGCGCTACTGCCATTGACGCTGCTATCCAGACCACTCAACCCGTCGAGCCGGACGATGAAGCGTCCACGCTTGCACTGAGCGAACGGGAGCGACTGTCGCTACCCGAGATCGAGATGCCCATCGACGTTGCCCTGGAATCATTACTGGTGACGGACGTAAACGTGAGCGGTGCCTTTGAGTACAGCGTGGAACGGCTGCTGCTGGAAGCGACGGCATCGGGCAGCGACGTCACGCTCAGCACGTTGGAGCTTGACACCCCAGACGCAGACGCCAGTTTAACCGCCAACGTCAGCCTAAACGGCGACTATCCCCTCAACGCGGCGCTTCGCGCAGAGCTATGGCTGCCTGAGATACTGCCTGCCCTGAGTGGAGAACGGATCGCTTTGGATCTCTCAGGCAGTCTGGCGGATTTGACGGCGAGCCTGAACACGTCAGGGCCGGTGGAGGTTTCACTCACCGCCCAGGCCGATGTGCTCGCGCCCACCTTGCCATTCGAGGCTCGGCTTGAGAGCGAGCGTCTGCAGTGGCCGTTGGAGCAGCGTGACGGCTCTGAGCGCCCAACGGCCTCCAACGGCACCACGACTGCCGCTGAGAGCGATGCCTCAGACCCTTCAGCCGTCGAGCCCCAGGTACAAGACGTTAATGAAGCCGAAGAAACGTCCACGGCGCCCTACGTGCTCGACGATCTCGCGCTGACCATTAACGGCAGTTTGGAGGCGTATCAGGTCACCTTGGCCACTCGTGCCCAAGGCCCGCAGGTGCCAGCAACCGCCATTCGGTTAGAGGGCGACGGTGATTTGTCTTCTTTCCGCTGGTCCCCTCTTTCACTCACTATCGACGAGAGCGTTGTGAGCAGCGAAGGAGAAGTGAACTGGTCTGAGGCCATCGCCGTTGACGCACAAGTGCGCTTAGATGCGCTGGACCCGTCCCTATTTGTACCTCAACTGGAGGGCAACCTCAGCGGAGATATCGTCGCGAGCGTGCGCCAGCGAGGCGAACGGTGGGACATTCGTTTGCCGGAACTCGATATCCAGGGCCAGCTGCAGGAGTATCCATTAACGCTTCAAGCCGCGATCGATGCGAACAGCGATCTAGAAATCGATATTCAAGAGCTGCTCTTTACGCAAGGCAACAACCGCTTGACCGCAGCAGGCCAGGTGAGCCAAGAAGCGATGTCGTTGAACGCCAATATCGCTCTCACCCAACTGCAAAGCCTCCATCCTGATCTAGCCGGAGAGCTGACCGGTACCCTTGAGGCCCAAGGCAGCTTCTCGCAACCTGAGATCGTGACGAATCTCAATGGGCGCAGCTTGCGTTTTGCCGAGAATCGGCTGGCATCGCTTTCGCTATCGGGCAGCGTGGAAGGCCTGGAGGATCCTGACCTTCGCATCGATCTGGATGCCGAGGGAGTGAACGCGGGAGGGCAGTCGCTGGCCTCGGTGGCGTTGGATCTGACCGGACGGCTTTCCGACCATGCCTTGCAGCTCAGCGTCACTGGCGACGCCGGCAATGTGCTCAGCCGTGCGAACTTAGCCCTCAGCGGACGCTTGAATCAGCAGGCTCAGCGGTATCAGGCCCGATTGACGCCGCTGGAAGTCGACTCCGAGGCGGGAGATATTCGTTTAGAAGAGCCACTGGATATTACCTACAACCTTGCCAACGGACAGGCGAATCTGACCCCGTTCTGTCTACGCCGCCTGCAAGGCGGACTGGTCTGCTCGGAAGAGTCTATAACGGCCTCGGCCGATCAAGGTCGCGCCGTACTCAGCGTGCGCGAGGTTCCAATGGAGATGCTGGAGCCATTTCTACCCGAAGAGTGGAGCTTTGAAGGGGATACCACGGCTGATTTAGTCGCTAGCTGGCGTCAAGGCGGCGCTCAGTGGCAGGCCAATCTTCAATTGTTGAGTGAACTGGCTATTACGGCGGTGAATGATTACGGTCAACCGGTCGAGCTTCCCAGAATCAACTTGGATGCTCAAATCGACGCTAATCAAGCGCAAGCGGAGGCCGACGTGTCGCTGTCCCTGTCCGAAGCAGGTGAGCTGACGCTCGATCTAGCGGTCAATGATCCTCTTGGACAGGGCTCTTTGGAGGGCCAATTACGCGCCAATAACATCACTCTGGCGCCATATCGCCCCATGGTGGTGGGTATGGAGGAGCTAGAAGGGGGATTGAACGGCACCGTCACCATTGGCGGCTCGACTAGTCAGCCTGACCTGCAGGGTGAGCTGGCATTGCGTCGCTTACGGGTGAGTGGTCCCGATATCCCGATAATGATCGTGGATGGTGAGCTGGCCGTCGCCTTCGATGGTGAAGAGGGTGATATCGAGGGGTTCGTCGCTGCCGAACGCGGACGGCTGAACATCAGCGGTAATGCCTACTGGCCCACAGGTGACGCTTGGCGCATTGGCGTGGATATCGACGCCACCCAAGAGCCTTTGCTGGTCGTTTTACCGCAGTTCGGTCGCTTGGAAGCCGCGCCGGACATTCGTATTCGTGTTACGCCCGAGCGCCTACAGGTGCGGGGTGACGTTGACCTTCCTTGGGCGCGATTGGAAGTGGGCGATCTGCCAGCGTCAGCAACGTCACCTAGCCCGGATGAGATCATCATCACCGAGCGCGATGACCGAGAGGCCGAGCGTCAAGCGCGCCTTGCCGCAGAAGCGGGCGATGACCCGAGTGCCGCCGACGAGCTGGCATCCACTGGCATGGCGCTCGATGTGTTGATCACCCTCAATCTTGGGCGAGATATGCAAATTTCTGCCTATGGGTTGGAATCTGGGTTAGGGGGCAGCCTTGAAATTCGACAGGACAGCGGGGCGCTGCAGCTCTTTGGCGACGTCAATCTCGTCAATGGGCGTTTTCAAGCCTTTGGGCAAGATCTGTTGATTCGTCGTGGGCAACTCATTTTCAGCGGCCCTCCCGGCTTGCCGGTCTTGGATTTTGAGGCCATTCGTAACCCAGAAGTGACCGAAGATGACGTGATTGCCGGCCTGCGTATCACCGGCAACGCCGAGCAGCCCAATGTGATGATCTTCTCGGAGCCTGCGATGGACGAAACCCGTTCGCTGTCGTATTTGCTGCGAGGCCGTGCGCCAGATGCGTCAGGAGGCGGTGTCGACAGTGCGCTGACGACGGCGCTCATCGGTATGTCGCTGGGTCGGACCGGCGGTGCCGTGGGCTCTATCGGCGAAGCATTTGGGATCGATGATCTCACGTTGGATACCACCGGTGCCGGTGACGACAGTCAGGTTGCGGTGAGTGGTCAGCTCACCGACGATCTGCGAATCAGTTACGGTGTGGGTATTTTTTCGCCCATTGCAGAGCTCACGCTACGCTACACGCTTTGGCGGAACCTGTATGTTCAGGCAGTGTCTGGTGCTAACCAGGCAGTGGATTTAATTTATCGATTCACTCGCTCAGGCGATCCTTACATTTACCCCCAGCAATAGAGAGGGTGTTATGACGCTATTTACGAAAACGACAGCACCAGAAGGGCGCGATACACCCATCGAGACCAGCGACCTTCACACCATCACCGGGCACTCCATTCACCCCCCATTTCCAGAGGGGTATGAAGAAATCGTGCTGGGTATGGGATGTTTTTGGGGAGTAGAGCGCCTTTTCTGGCAACAGCCCGGTGTGTATGTCACTGCGGCTGGCTATGCGGGTGGCACAACGCCCAACCCAACGTACAAAGAGACCTGCACTGGCCTGACCGGGCACACCGAAGTGGTGCGCGTTGTCTTCGACCCGCACCAGGTCACATTAGAGACGCTGCTGCAAATTTTCTGGGAGCAGCATGATCCCACGCAGGGTAATCGCCAGGGCAACGATATCGGCAGCCAGTACCGCTCGGCGATTTTCACCACGACGGACGCACAGCTTGCCGCTGCTCAGAAAAGTGCAGAGGCCTTTCAGCAGGCGCTCACCCAGGCGGGCAAAGGACGCATCACGACCGAAATCAAACCGCTGGACGTTTTCTACTATGCCGAGGCGTACCACCAGCAGTATCTCGATAAGAACCCGGGCGGATACTGCGGATTGAAAGGCACCGGCGTGACCTGCGCCATTGGCTGAAGGACGAACAGGATGCAACAACCATCTTCAAAGGGGCGTCGAGCCCCTCATTGGGCTCTCTCAGTGGCGCTGTTGGGGCTCTTCAGCACTGGCGTGAATGCAGAGCAACCAACGACACCGGCCATGCCGCAAAGCGCGGCCGACACACCGTTTGCGAGTGACCGTGAGGCCGTCATTTGGCGTCAGGACGAGCTGAAAGATCTAGAGCGGCTGCTACGCCAACTACGTTTCGACCTGGTCAACAACCAGGATGCGCGAGGCGCCGCACCGCGTTTGGCGGAGTTACAAGAGAAGGCGACCCAGGCCCACTTTCTTCCTGCCTTCATTGCAGGTACGCATGGACCTGGCTCCGATGCCAAGCCCGACATTTGGGAAGAGTGGGATGAGTTTGCAGCGGGGTTCACCGACTTGGAGGAGAAGGTGAGCATCCTGGTCGAAGCGGCGGAGCAAGAGGATTATCGGGCAGCCACGCGCGCATTTTCTGACGTGGGGCTCAGCTGCCGCAGTTGTCATCGTGCCTACCGCTACGATTAATGGGCAGCGATAGGCGGTTAAAAGATCAATCGCTAGGCTGCACGCGGTCGATGCGATAAAGCGTTTCTACCTGATCAAGGCCGCGGATGGTACAGTTCAAATCTTTCACGCGGCCATCGCTTAACCCATAGACCCAGCCATGCACCGAGATCGATTGGCCACGCTGCCAAGCACGCTGCAGAATCTTCGTGCGGCAAAGACTATTGACCTGGGCTTTGACGTTCAGCTCACACATGCGGTCAATTTGATCTGCCAGTGGCAGGTGTTCCAAGGTGTCGCGATGGCGGTTGTACTGCTCGCGTACCGAGTGGAGCCAATAGTCCACCACGCCACACTCACCACCGGTCACGGCTGCTTTGATGCCACCACAGCCGTAGTGTCCCACGATCATGATATGACTCACGTTGAGCACATCCACCGCGTACTGCACCACCGAGAGCGCGTTCATATCGGTATGGTGGAGCAGGTTGGCGACGTTACGGTGAACGAACACTTCGCCTGGGGGAAGAGCAATGATTTGGTTAGCCGGGACGCGACTGTCTGAGCAACCGATCCATAAATAGTCTGGAGATTGTTGGTTCGCCAAGCGCTTGAAAAAGTCCGGATCCTCTTCACACATACGTTCTGCCCATGCGCGATTGTTATCTAGCAGCGTTGCAATTTGGTCAGACATCGAGTCTCCAGAGAGTACATTGAGGTGGGGCTTGCTCAAGGGCGCGCAATAGCGTTTTAAACACAAGGTAGGCGTTTTTAACCTCCCTTGCTTAGAAGGTCAATCTTAGCGCTTACCCAGCCGAGGTAAGTACGGCACTGGATAGGAGATAACCATGTCAGCAGAAGCTGCATATGACTTCGATTTATTCGTCATTGGCGCCGGTTCCGGTGGCGTGCGCGCTGCACGTATGGCCGCCGCCGCCGGTGCTCGGGTAGCGATCGCAGAAGATCGCTACCTGGGCGGCACCTGCGTCAACGTGGGCTGTGTGCCCAAAAAACTCTATTCGTATGCGGCACATTTTCATGACAGCTTCGATGATGCGGCTGGTTTTGGCTGGCAATTGGCGTCGCCAGCACTTTTTGATTGGCCGACGTTGAGGGATAACAAAACCAGCGAGATCAAACGGCTCAACGGTATCTACCAGCGCATGTTAGAAGGCGCAGGCGTCACGCTTTTCAATGCACGCGCCCGCGTGACTGATCCACACACCGTCGCCTTGGCCAATGCCGAAGGCGAGGTGAGCGTGAGTGCCGATAAAATCCTGCTGGCCACGGGCGGTTGGCCCTGGGTGCCTGAATTCCCCGGTAGCGACCTTGCCTTGACCTCGAACCAAGTGTTTGACTTGGAAACGTTCCCCAAACGCTTCCTAGTGTTGGGCGGTGGCTATATAGCGGTCGAGTTTGCCAGCATCTTCAACGGTTTAGGCAGTGAGACCCATCTCATCTACCGTGGGGATCTATTTTTGAAAGGCTTCGATCAGGAGGTGCGTGAGTTCACTCGAGATGAGATGGCTAAAAAAGGTGTCCATTTACATTTCTCTGCCAACATCGCCCGCATCGAACAGGTGGGCGACGCGCTCCAGGTAGAGCTCACCACAGGCGAGACACTCGACGTCGATGCCGTCTTGGCGGCCACCGGCCGTCGCGCCAACGTCAGCGGGCTTGGCGTAGACTCCTTAGGCATCACGTTGAACAGCGACGGCAAAGTGCCGATTAATGACCGTTATGAAACCGCTGTGCCGTCGATTTTAGCCTTGGGAGATCTGATCGAAGGGCCTGAGTTAACCCCGGTGGCTCTGGCAGAAGCCATGCAACTGGTGGACATTCACTTCCACCAAAAAACGCCAAGACCGCTAGATTACGACACCATTCCTACGGCTGTTTTTTGCCACCCTAACATTGGCACGGTCGGGCTGTCGGAAGAGGCTGCGAGAGAGAAATTCGATCGCATACGGGTCTACCGGACCGACTTCAGGGCCATGAAACATACGCTTTCTGGAAGCCAAGAGCGCATGTTGATGAAACTCATCGTCGATGATGCCAGCGATGTGGTGGTGGGCGCTCATATGGTGGGCGAAGAGGCTGGTGAACTGATTCAGGGCATCGCTATCGCGGTGCGCGCGGGGCTGACGAAAGAAGATTTCGATCGCACCGTGGGCATTCACCCAACCGGAGCGGAAGAGTTCGTGACCATGAGAACCCCATCACGCTACTAAGAAATTCTATCAATATTCAAGGCGAGCTTCGGCTCGCCTTTTTTGTCTCGCGCAGCGGGCAGCCTGATCTAAACTCAGTGAGTGACGTCATGAAACGCCAGCCCAGCGGGGCCTCGGCTCGTTGATGATCCGATTTTATAACTAGAATTTATGGAAAACAGGGAGATGAATAATATGGCTTTTGAATTGCTCATAATCAGCTGTTATAATGAAACTCAAATTCGCTACAGCGAAGCATAACCATGAGTACGCCGATCAAGCCGTTTACACCCTCTGCCGAGCTGGCACGTCCTACCGTCGCGGATGCCGTAGTAGGCCACGCCGAAACGCCACTGTTCATTCGTAAGCCCAACGCCGACGATGGCTGGGGCATCTACGAGCTGATCAAAGCGTGCCCGCCGCTAGACGTAAATTCCGCTTACGCCTATTTATTATTGGCGACCCAGTTCCGCGATACCTGCGCCGTCGCCACTAATGAAGAAGGAGAGGTCGTTGGATTCGTCTCGGGTTATGTCAAAGACAACGCACCGGATACCTATTTTTTATGGCAGGTCGCCGTGGGTGAAAAAGCCCGGGGAACGGGCCTTGCGCGCCGCTTGGTAGAGGCGATCATGTCGCGTCCCGAACTGGACGACGTCCACCACCTCGAAACCACCATCACACCCGATAACCAGGCTTCCTGGGGACTGTTCCGCCGCTTGGCTGCACGCTGGCAGGCACCCCTCAATAGCCGGGAATACTTCTCTACCGAGCAGTTAGGGGGAGAGCACGACCCGGAAAACCTCGTCCGCATCGGGCCGTTTCAGACGAACCATCTCTAACGGGGCGTCTTGAGCGAGCGTTTTCCCGCTCGTGTTGACCTAGCTGCTTTTCTTGCTTGGCTCATAACACTGATAAGGAGGTCGCAAATGCAGACCCAGACACTCGAACGCATGGAATCCAATGTTCGTACCTATTCACGTTCATTCCCTGTTGTCTTTACGAAGGCACAGAACGCACGTTTGACCGATGAGAATGGTCGTGAGTACATCGATTTTCTCGCCGGTGCCGGCACGCTGAACTACGGCCACAACAATCCGCACTTGAAGGACGCCATGATTGACTACCTGTCTAGCGACGGTGTCGTTCACGGCCTGGATATGTGGACCAGTGCCAAACGTGACTATTTAGAAACACTGGAAAATGTCATCCTCAAGCCCCGTGGGCTCGATTACAAAGTGCATCTGCCGGGTCCGACGGGAACGAACGCCGTCGAGGCAGCCATCCGTTTGGCGCGTGTTGCTAAAGGTCGCCATAATATTGTGACCTTCACCAACGGCTTCCACGGAGTGACCATGGGCGCACTGGCTACCACGGGCAACCGCAAGTTCCGTGAAGCCACCGGGGGCATTCCCATGCAAGGTGCCAGCTTCCTGCCGTTCGACGGTTACATGGGGGAGCACGCAGACACGCTGGACTACTTTGAAAAACTGCTGAATGACAAGTCAGGCGGTTTGGACATTCCCGCAGGCGTGATCGTCGAAACCGTGCAAGGCGAGGGCGGTATCAACGTCGCAGGACTGGAGTGGCTCAAGCGCTTAGAAAGCATTTGCCGCGCCCATGACATCCTGCTGATCGTCGATGATATCCAGGCAGGCTGTGGTCGTACGGGGAAATTCTTTAGCTTTGAGCATGCGGGCATCACACCGGACATCGTCACAAACTCGAAATCGCTGTCAGGCTTTGGGCTGCCATTTGCTCATGTATTGATGCGCCCGGAGTTGGATAAGTGGAAGCCCGGTCAGTACAACGGTACGTTCCGCGGTTTTAACTTAGCCATGGTGACAGCGACGGCAGCCCTGAAAAAGTATTGGTCGAACGACACCTTTGCTCGCGACGTGCAGCGCAAGGCGCGAATCGTCGAAGAGCGTTTTCAGAAGCTGGCGGCACTGCTCACCGAACATGGCATGCCAGCAACGGAGCGCGGTCGCGGTTTGATGCGCGGTATCGACGTCGTATCTGGTGATATTGCCGATAAAATCACCAGCACGGCCTTCGAGCATGGTCTTATCATCGAAACCAGCGGTCAGGACGGGGAAGTGGTGAAATGTTTGTGCCCTCTGACCATTCCGGATGCGGACCTGCTGGAAGCGCTGGATATTCTGGAAGCGTCAGTTAAGTCTGTTATAAACGAGTAGTTTAGCGTTAGTCTAAGTGGCCTAGCGCCATTACGTCCCTCACAGGAACAGGCAGCCAGTATGTGGCTGCCATGCAACGGAGCACGTTATATGATCGTTCGTAATATTGAAGAAGCTCGTCAAACTGACCGTCTCGTTACCGCTGAAAATGGCAATTGGGACAGCACTCGCTTGGTGTTGGCCAACGATGGTGGCAACTTCTCGTTCCACATTACGCGCATCTTTGAAGGCACCGAGACGCATATCCACTACAAGCACCACTATGAGTCCGTTTACTGCATCGAAGGGGAAGGTGAGGTTGAAACCCTGGCAGATGGCAAAATTTGGCCCATCAAACCAGGCGATATCTATATCTTAGACCAGCACGATGAGCATCTGCTGCGCGCCCATAAAACGATGCACCTTGCGTGTGTCTTCACGCCGCCGATCACTGGCAACGAAGTTCACCGTGAAGATGGTTCTTACGCACCAGCCGATGAATAAGCGCTTGCGCTAACTGAGTGCGGATAAAAGCAGCCTAGCATCGTCGCTAGGCTGCTTTTTTTGATAGCGAGACGGGCTGCCTAGCGGCCAACTTGTTCGAATACCAGCGTTATTTCACCCAGCGTCAGGCCAAATTTCCGCATGGCGGTGCGGTTAATGAGCCGACCGTCCGGCTGAAGGTACATCCAGTCGTCCATGGTAAAGCTTAACGTGCGTCCGCCCACATCGATGTCGAGGGGATAGCGCATGTGAAACGCGTGGCCATATTGCCGAGCATCGACTTGACCGTCGACGTCATTGGCTGTGCCAATCCAGTGGTGTTCGTCGACACGCTCGAACTCCCAAACGCGCTGGTCGGTTTCACCATCGGCAAACACGAACGACTCATCCAGCGTCAACGTATCGCCCTCGAATGTGCCTGTAATATCTACCGTAAAACGTCGCTGTACTTCACCCGAGTAGTCCTGCACCATTCCCCAGGCGCGAGTTTGGCCAGTGAAATACTCTGCAATATCCAAGCGGGGCGTGGTATTGGCATACTCCTCGACCTTGACGCTGGCACAGCCAGCGAGCAAGAAAAAGCTCGAAACGAGCGATAGGGCCAAGAGACGCTTGCGAAGGGTATTCATTGAGTCATTCCTTTATCATTCAGATAAGCCGTATAGCTATTGTAGGAGAAGCGTGACTGTTTCAGTAGTCATGGCTCAAAAATAACCAGCCCTTTAGTTCGCATAATATATATTATGTTAAATCAGATAAACGGGTCCGATGAAAAACCGCTACCATGTTGGACAAGCGGTCTCCCTTCTCCTTATCATTCGTGCTCTTATTGTCCAAGGATATCCCTCGTTATGCGCTCAGGTGTTTTATGGCTAATGGCCGGTTTGTCGATGTCGTTTGCAGGCTGCGCGGTGACACAGCCAGAGTCAAATGAGCCGCCGCCGCTAAGCGAGGCTTCATTCAATACCCGTATCCTTGAACTAGAGTCCTCCCTTGCCCAACGATGCGAGGCCTCTACTAGCATGAACGAGCAGCAGCTCAACCAGCAGCAAGTGCTGACCGCAGATGTTCGTGAAGTCGGCAGTCTGCTGCGCCAACTGCGTCAAGACATGGCTAGCCTGGAAGCGCGTGGCGAAGAGCCGGTCATCATTCGTGAAGAGTGCCGTGTCGAGGAGCCGGAAGATAACAAGACGTTGCTGGGCCGTAGCGAATGGGTGGGATTACCCAGCATTGGCACCTATTTAAAGGCGCGGGTGGACTCTGGCGCCAACACCTCGTCGCTCTCTGCTGCCGAGATCACTCGTTTCGAGCGTGATGGTGAGGACTGGGTGCGCTTCAAATTGGCGCTCAATGACGACGATATCGTCGTCGAGCAAGTGCGCGACGAGTGGATCGAAGCCCCTATCGAGCGCCGCGTCAAAATCGTCCAGGCCTCTGGCGAAGAGTCACGCCCGGTCATTTCATTACTGATGACGCTGGGCCCCATTCGTGAAAACGTCGAATTCACCCTAAACGATCGCACGCACCTAGATTATCCCGTGCTGCTAGGACGTCGCTTCATGATGGACATTGCCACCATCGATGTAGCTGAGACGTACCTGCATGACCGCCCTGAATTCCCGGGTGGCGCGCCCTCTGAAGACGCGGCTGACGATGAAGCGGCCGATCAAGACGATACCGAAGAGTAATATCACTCCCCTGCCGCTTTACGCTGAAAGGAATCACCATGTCACGGTTGCCATTTTATTTTATCGTTGGGTTGCTGCTGCTGGTTGGCATCGTTGCCAGCGTGCATCGCCATTTGCAGTTTGAGATCCCCTGGTTTCCAGGCGAGCAGCGCCAAGTATGGGAAATCGAAGCCGTCATTAACTTCAACGCCCAAAATGGCCCGGTGCAAGTCGATTTAGCCTTGCCGTCTCACCAAGCAGGGTTCCGTGTGTTAACCGAAAATACGGCGTCCTCTGGCTACGGGCTGGCTTATCAAGCCGATGAGCTTGGCCGCCAAGCCCAGTGGACCATTCGTGACGCTGCGGGCAGCCAGCAGCTTTACTACTCGGTCCAAATGCTGGTATCACCTGATTCTCGTTCGCCGGTGCAAACACCGCCGGGTATTCCGTCGGTGACTCCTTGGGAAAGCCCCTATGATACGGCGGCTACCCAGTTGATCGACCGCGCCTGGGATCGCAGCGCTAATAACGCTACCTTTGCTCGAGAGCTGATCCTCGATATCAACGGCGAGCGGCAAGGTGAAAACGCACGCTTGTTACTGACGCAAATGCAGCCTTCCGCATTGATCGTTCGCCTATTGAACCAGGCAGGCGTGCAAGCTAGAGAAGTCAGCGGCCTGCTGCTCGAGGACGGTCGCCGTCGTCAAACGTTGAGCAGTTGGATCCAAGTATTCGACCAAGACGCTGAAGAATGGACGCTGTTCAATCCCGCCACGGGCGAGCAGGGTCAGCCCGATAACCTGCTGCTATGGGAAACCGGCGGCCGCGCGGTACTCGAAGTGCAAGGCGGCACCAACTCTCGCGTCTCGTTCTCGATGCTAACCCATTACCAGCCGGCGTCAGCGGCGGTCCGTAACCACTACTCGGACGACACGCTGCTGAACTTCTCGATCCACAGCCTGCCACTAGAAGAGCAAGCACTGTTCCAAACGATTCTCTTGATTCCGATTGGCGCGCTGGTCGTGGTGTTCCTACGTGTGCTAGTGGGTGTGAAGACATCAGGGACGTTCATGCCGGTACTGATTGCACTGGCCTTCATCCAAACCACCCTGTTGACCGGTTTGATTGGCTTCCTGCTGATCGTTGCCGTCGGCTTGATCATTCGTAACTACCTCTCTTATTTGAATTTGCTGCTGGTGGCGAGGGTGTCGGCAGTCATCATTACGGTCATCGCCATCATCTCCATCTTCACCGTGCTGGCCTATCGTATGGGCTTGAGCGCCGGATTGACGGTCACGTTCTTCCCGATGATCATCTTGGCGTGGACCATCGAACGGATGTCGATCCTGTGGGAAGAGGAAGGCCCGAAACAGGTACTCATCCAAGGGGGTGGCAGCCTGTTGACCGCCGTACTGGCGTTCCTGGCGATGAATAACCCGTGGGTACGCCATATCACGTTCAACTTCTTGGGTGTGCAGCTCATTTTGATGGCGTTCATCCTGCTGCTGGGGAACTACACGGGCTACCGCTTGCTGGAGCTGCGTCGTTTCAAACCCATCACCGAAGATGAGAAGCCGTCATGAGTTGGCTGAAAAATTGGACGTGGCCTACCCGTCTTCGGGATAAAGGCATCGTGGGTATGAACCGGCGCAACATTCGCTACATCGGGCGGTATAACGCGCGTCGGCTCTATCCGCTCGTGGACGACAAACTAAAGACGAAGCTACTGGCTCAGCAGTACGGCATCACCACCCCTGAACTGATTGGCACGGTCACGACACAGTTTGGCGTTCAACATATCAGCGACATGCTGGAAGGCCATGCGGGATTCGTGATCAAACCCGCCAAAGGCAGCGGTGGTAAAGGGATTTTGGTCATTGAAAAGGTAGAGAATGGCCTGTTCTACAAGCCCAGCGGTGCTAGCCTGACGATCAGCGATATAGAACGCCACGTTTCCAACCTCCTCTCGGGGCTCTACTCCCTCGGTGGTTCCCCCGACGTGGCCGTGATCGAAACGCTGATCAATTTTGATGAAAGCCTGCTTGAGTACACCTACGAAGGTGTGCCCGATATTCGCGTCATCGTCTTCAAAGGGTATCCAGTCATGGCGATGATGCGCCTCTCTACGGCGGCCTCCGATGGCAAGGCGAACCTTCACCAAGGAGCCGTTGGAGTGGGGTTGAACATTGCCACCGGTGCAGCGCTGCGTGGTGTGCAGTTTGACCGCCCCTGTTACAGTCACCCCGATACGGGGCACGACTTGGCCAGTCTGGTCGTACCCCAGTGGGAAACGCTGTTGCATCTGGCGGCGGGCTGCTACGAGATGACCGGACTTGGCTACCTGGGCACCGACATGGTGTTGGACCGTAAACACGGGCCAATGCTACTGGAGCTCAACGCCCGCCCCGGTTTGGCGATTCAGATGACCAACGGCGAAGGCTTACGGCGTCGGTTGGACTTGATTGAGCGTCAGCCTGATAACGTACCAGTGGCGAAGCGTGTTGCTTTTGCTCAACACCACTTTGCGCGCAAGAGTGAGCTGGTCGAGACCCCTGACACACCTTCGGCAACGGCGTAGACTACACCCGTGACGTTCAACGAGTTATCTAATGACTGAAGCCAATACGCTATTGCAGCAAGCAGAATCTCAGTGCCACACGCGCGGCGTTCGGTTTACTCCGATACGCCGCCGGGTGCTCGAGCTTATCGCAGAAAATGGCGGAGGGCTCAAAGCATACGACTTGCTGGATCAGCTCTCTACCGAGCACGCCGCTGCTCGTCCGCCCACCGTTTACCGTGCGCTGGAGTTTCTCATCGAGCAGGGGTTGGTGCACCGTATCGAGTCGCAGAATGCCTACGTGGCCTGCGCGTGCCCGGAGCACACCCATGGCTTCCAGCTGCTCATCTGTCGCCAGTGTGGCTACGTCGAAGAATTGCACTTGGATGAAATTAGCGATCAGCTGGCCGCGCTTGCGAAACGTCAAGGTTTCAATGTCGAGCGCCAAACCATCGAGCTTCAGGGCTTGTGCCAAGCGTGCCGACCCACGAGTAATGCCTAATGTCTCACTTTGACCAACTGGCGCCTCAGCAGCTTTTCAAAGCGCTGGAGTCTGCTTCCCCCCAAGACACCCTGCCCTCAATGGACGTGCTCTTGAATGCCGTGCGTTTCAATGACGACGGCCTGATTCCCGCCATCGCCCAACAGCACGATACCGGTGAGGTATTGATGATGGCGTGGATGAATCGAGAAGCCCTGGAAGAGACGCTATTCACCCAGCGAGTGTGCTACTTCTCCCGCTCTCGCCAAACGCTCTGGCGTAAAGGGGAAACGTCCGGTCAGCAGCAGCACCTAGTGAGCGCCGCCCTGGATTGTGATGGCGATACTCTGCTCGTGCAGGTCGATCAAACAGGGCCTGCCTGCCACACCGGCCGCCGCAGCTGTTTCTATGTCGCACTAGGGGTAGAAAGCGCAGAAATCACCAGTGAGCCGATGATCGACCCGGCAACGCTATATGGTCCAAAAACGTCGTGAAAAACGGATGGCAGGCCCTGCAGCGAGGCGGTCGCAGGCTGCTGACCGCACTGATGGTGGGCTGCATTCGCGTCTATCAATACACCATTAGCCCCTTGTTGGGTCCGCGCTGTCGTTTCTGGCCAAGCTGCTCTTCCTATACCATCGAGGCCATCCAAGTGCATGGCCCTCTCAAAGGCGGCTGGATGGCCGCCAAGCGCATCGTGAAATGCCACCCCGGCCATCCGGGGGGCATGGACCCGGTGCCTGGCGGGCGCAGCGAAACGCTATGCCAAGATGATGACGACTGCCCTGCGAACCGCTGCGGTTCGTCCTCCTGCCGCCACTAATGCTTACCCCTGCTTAGCCACCTGATAAATACGCTCTAACATCGCATGCAGGCCATTACTGCGCGTAGGCGATAGGTGTTTATCCAGCCCGAGATCTTTCAAGAAGTGCGGTTCGGTCTGATTGATCTCTTCGGCTGTGCGCTCACTGTAGATACGCAGCAGCACGGCAATCAGCCCTGATACGATAGCCGCATCCGACGTAGCCTTGAACACCAGCTTGTCGCCTGCCTGTTCATGGCACATCCACACGTTGGATTGGCAGCCTTGGATTTTAAACTCGTCGGTACGACGCTCTTCCGGAAAGTCAGGCAGCTGCTTGCCCATATCAATAATGTATTGATAACGATCCATCCAGTTATCAAACATCTCAAACTCTTCGACTAGCTCCTGTTGGGCTAGCTCTGCGCCTGAAGTTGCCATGACGTATCCTTTGGGTTAATGAATCACAGTCGGGGCTATTATAACGTTTCAGCCCCTGTTTTTGGCGGCGTTTTCAAGCGGTGGCGCTGCTGCTCTCGATGCCACTCATCGGCTTCGGTATGTAAGTAGCGGCTGGTGGTATCTAGCTTGGCATGGCGAGCACTTTCCGCTAAGTAGCGTAGGCTAACGCCGGACTGGGCCTGATGAGTGATCGCTGTATGTCTCAGCCAGTGAGGCGTTGCCCGTCGAAGTGCTTCGATATAGGCAGGCTGGCCATCCTGCATTTCGAGCGCATTCGCGGCGTTGGCAAAGGTGTCTTTCATCAATCGATAGAGCTGGTTATCGCTAATGCCTCTGCGCTTATCCAGCGCACGAATCACCGGGGTTGGCTCGTCGTAGCCTGGCTCTGCCTTGAGCCCTAGCGCCACTCGCCATGCTTGCAGGCTCTCCAGCATGTCCGCAGGCACGGGTATGCGAGCCTGCTTACTGCCCTTGCCGACTACCCTCCACCACCAGCGCCCTTCTATCCGATGAAAGTCATCCATGCGGGCGTTGGCCATCTCGCTAATGCGTGGTGCCAAAAGATAGGCAAAGCTAAAGATGAAGCGTCTTCGTGAACTCTCGTAAACGAGCCGCGCGTCATCGCTCTGCGGAGGCTGGTTCAGCCACTGCCAAAACCAGGCCCACAGCGGTTGCTCCAGGTAGCGCTCTATGCCCTGCGACTGATTGTTCATGCGCCGCGCTTTGTCACGCATCAGCACGAAAGGGTTGTGCCCTACCCAGCCAGCCTCCACCAGCCAGCTAAACAAGCCCTGCAGAATGATCAGGCTTTGCCGACGACTCGCGGGTGACAGACCGCTTCTGAAGGGGCGCCATTCAGGATGCTCACGAGGTTTTGACGGCCCTACCCACGCTGCCCGTGGCTGAGGGTCTTCTAGAAAAGCTTCGAACTGGCGCAGCGCCTCACGGTTCATATCACGCAACCCTTTACCTTGGCTGGCTAGCCAAAGCAGCAGTCGCTCGGCCTCTCGCCGATAGCTTTTGAGCGTTTGCGGGCTGTCACGATACTCCGTAAGCCACAGCAACACGGCCTGATGGTCGTTTTCTGCCTCGATACGTGGGGGCTGGGTAGGCGCTGAGACAGATTGGCTTGTCAGCCAGTGCCCCTCCTCCCTCACTGGCATTGCAGAGGAGAGATCGAGGCTGTGCCCATTCTTTGTCGTTTCTAATGGCATCTCAGCGCCCTTTTAGTCGTCATCCATTCAATGCGTTAAGTGTGACGCTACGATTCTATAAATTCAAGATAATAGGCGTAATCTTGAATTTCACTGCCGTTAAATAAATAAAATTACGTTTTATGTAATATGTAATAATTGTGTTTTGCTTGTAAAGTCAGGACAATGCCGTTCAAGCAATGTCACTCAACGCATAAGGATCACGCCATGGCGCGCAGCGGAATTCAGTACAGTGATGTTCAACAAGCTATCGATACGCTACTGGCCCGTGGGGATACCCCCAGCGTGCAGCGTATTCGGGAGGTGCTCGGCACCGGCAGTTTTACGACCATCAGCGAACACTTCCGGCTATGGCGAACTGAGCGCGAGCAGAATCGCGACGTACCACCACCCAAAGGCGTGCCGGAAGTCGTGGTCAATGTAGCCAGCGAGCTATGGCGCGAAGCGCAAGAAGTAGCCAATCAAGCACTTGTGCACTACCGAGAAGATGCCAATCGTCAGGTGGAGAGCGCACAGCAAGAAGCCGCCGAAGCGCTTCAACAGGCCGCCAATGCCGAACAGCGTGAAAGCGCCCTGGCCGAGCACCTTCGCCACACCGAACAGCGCCTAGAGGCGCTGCACCGCGAGCTTGGCGAGAGCCAGACCCATGAGCGTCATTGGCAGCAGCAGGCAGAAAAAGCGGCTCAGGAAGTCATCCACTACCGCGAGCAGCTCGATCAAGCACAGCGCGCGCTCAAAACGGATCAACAACGCTTTAGTGAGCAACAGGCCGCGCAGCAAACGGCTTGGGAGCAGCGTCTGGCCCAAGAGGAGCAGCGCAACGAAGCGTCGGAAGGTAAATTGATGGCGCTGTTGGACACGCTGCGACAAGAGCGCGCTCAAGAAGAGAAAGCGCTACAAAAGCGCTTACAGCAATGGGAGCAGCGTGCAGAGGCACTCACCAAGGAGTTGCAGCAAAAAAACGATGCGATTCATCACTACCAGCAAGAAAACAGCGCTCATAAGCAGCGCCTGACAGAGCTGGAACGCCACAATGCAGAGCTACTAACACAGCGCAATGAGCTGCAGGCGAGCCTGGACAAAGCTACGCAGGCGCTGGAAGCACATCAACAACAGGCGCGAGACAGTGACCATTGGCAAGAGCAGTTATGGCAGCGCATGGCGTCACTGCAAGCACAGCTAGCGGATCTGCCTAACACGCTGATCAGTAGCAGCGATGATACGTCAGACACAAAAAAGCCATCCCGATAAGCGGGATGGCCAAGCATGACTCGAGGATGGGAGCGACGAGGGTCCGTAGCCGTGTTAAGACTGGCTCGGCTCGCCGCTCTGTTCCTCAGGTAGTTCCCACGTACCCTTCTCCGTCCAGGGGTCGTTTTCTGGAAACTCTTCGATGTTGATCTCAGGGTCATCGTAATCGGGCTGATAACGCAGATCGTAATGCGCTGCGCGCACCATGGAAATCATCAACAGCACGGCAATCAACAGTAGCGGTACGCCGCTAACGATACTGGCGGTCTGCAGCGTTTGCAGTCCGCCCAAGAACAGCAGTGACATTGGCAGTAGCGATAGCGTAAAGGCCCAAAACAGACGATGCCAGCGCGCAGGTTCTTTATCGAGTTTCTTCTCGGCCGCGGACGAAAGAATGTAGGCAATGGAATCGAACGTGGTGGCGGTAAAAATCGACAGCAGTATCACCACCGCGAGCGTGACGAGCCAAGACAGCGGCAACTGGCTAAGCACGGCATAGAAGGCTGCATTCGCCGACTGTTCGTTCATCACTTGAATGACGTCCAGCGTGCCGGATAGCTGCAGATAAAGGCCGTAGTTGCCGAGGATGATGAAAAATAGCGCACAACCCAGCGAGCCAAAGAAAATCGATCCCGCCACCATGGTCTTGATACGGCGCCCTTTCGAAATACGCGCAATGAATAGCCCCACGGTCGGCGCGAACACCAGCCACCACGCCCAGTAGAAAATCGTCCATGACTGGTGGAAACCAGTGTCCTCGAATCCACCCAACGCGCCAAACGGCTCGGTCCATGTCGCCATTTCGATCAGGTTGCTGAGCATTAAGCCGATGGAATTCAGGCCCGTATCCAGGATGAACACCGTTGGTCCCATTACCAGTACGAACAGCAGTACGGCGAGGCCCAGCCACATATTGATGTCCGACAGCATTTCGATGCCGCCCTTCAGGCCACGCCAGGCACTCACGGCAAAGATGGCCGTTGTGCCCACTAGCACGGCAATTTGGCTGCTGGCATTGGGCGTGAAAGCGAATAGATTGCCAAGCCCTTCATTGATAAGAGGCACCAAAATACCCAGCGACGTCGCGCCGCCACCCAGCATGCCGAAAATAAACAGAATATCGATAATGTTACCCAACCAGCTTCGAGCCAGCTTTTCACCCAGCACGGGGCGAATGGCTTCACTGATACGCAGCACTTTGTGTTTACGCACGTGAAGAAAGTACGCCATGGGCAATGCCGGCACGAGATAGATCGACCATGCAATCGGCCCCCAGTGGAACATGCCATACGTAGCCGCCCAGGCGGTTGCCTCTTCGGAAAAAGGCGCGACATGGAAAGGCGGGTTTTGCAGGTAATACATCCACTCCACCATGCCCCAGAAGACGACCGCCCCACCAATGCCTGCAGCAAACAGCATCGCGCCCCACGATAGCAGCGAAAACTCTGGTTCGGCATCGACATCGCCTAACTTGATCTGTCCTATGTCGCTAAACACGATGTAGAACATGAAGCCCAGCGATGCGACGCCCATGGCGAGATAGAGCACGCCGAAGTTGGTGGTCACGAAGCTTTGCGCCGCCATCACCCACACCCGCCCCATCTCTGGAAACAGAATGAGCGGCAGCGTCACCGCCAGCAGCAGGCCTAGCGATCCGAAAAAGATAGGTTTATGAATATTAGAAAACACAGATGAGCGTTTAATGGCCGTCTCTCCATGGCACTTTGTAGGAACCCGCTAGGCATCATCGCCCAGGGAATAGCTTTACAATAGTTTTACATGGAATCATCGTTGATCGCTAGACGGCGCTTTAGTGGCTCGAATGATGAAACGCTAACGATAAAAAAGCCCAGCAGTGCTCTGCTGGGCTTTGTACCGACGCTCTGCTGCCTTTAGCTCAGTGTCTACCAAGCCAATGGGCAGCCATAGGCTTAGCGATAATAGGCGTTCGTGGTATCCGTGTGGTCGGTCACGTCGCGGATACCGGCAAGCTCGGGAATACGGTCCATCAATGTTTTCTCGACACCGTCTTTGAGCGTGAGGTCCACTGCGGCGCACCCTTGGCAACCACCGCCAAAGGCCAGGATCGCGACTTTGTCTTCGGTCAGCTCGACGAGCTTGATCTCACCACCGTGGGCCGCCAGACCAGGGTTGATTTCGCTATAGAGCGTGTAATTGATGCGATCTTCGAGCGGACTATCGGCATTGACCTTCGGCATCTTAGCGTTGGGCGCCTTGATGGTTAGCTGGCCACCCATGCGGTCAGCATTGAAGTCGACCACCGCTTCTTCCAAGAATGCGAGGCTGTTCTTGTCGAGAAAGACATTGATCTTCTCGAGTTCGAGTTTGACGTCCGTCGGCTCTTCTTCCCCAGGGCGGCAATAGGCCAGACAGGTTTCTGCATAAGGTGTGCCGGGCTGAGTGATGAAAATGCGTACGGCAATCCCCTCGACGTTCTGCTTTTCCAGCAGCTCGGCGAGGTAGGTTTGTGCACTGTCGGTAATATCAATACCAGGCGCTTCGATAGTCGTGGTCATAAGGGATGTTATCCTCCCGTGGTAGTGGCAAGGCCACTTCACATGTCATTTGTGCCTATGGTAAGCAAAACCGCGTGCCGACACAATCCCGAGTGTTTTAGTCGGCTATTGCCCGCGCTTTATGAGCACGTCTAATAAAGATGCTGCAATAACTTCACGACCAGGCTTGCTGCCCTATGGTGTGCCCTTTGGTATGATAGCCGCCGCTCAATGACTGACGACGACGATAAAAATACCCTTTCCGACTGAGACGCTGGAGATTTTCCCCTGCCATGGCTGCTAGCGATTTGACTGCTTCCCTTACCCAACGCCTTGCCCAACGCATTCTGATTCTGGATGGCGGCATGGGCACCATGCTGCAGAATGCTCAACTCAGCGAGGATGATTTCCGCGGAGAGCGCTTCCGCGATTGGCCGTCGGATTTGAAAGGCAACAATGATCTACTGGCGCTAACCTGTCCGGACGTCGTCGCCCGTATCCACCGTGATTATCTGGAAGCTGGCGCGGACATATTGGAAACCAACACGTTCAACAGCACCCGGTTGTCCCAGGCCGACTACGGCATGGAAGATCTGGTGCCTGAGCTCAACCGCGAATCGGCACGCTTGGCGCGTGAGGTGTGCGACGCCGTCGCCGCGGAAACCGATGTGCCGCGTTATGTGGCTGGGGTTCTCGGGCCAACGTCACGCACGGCATCTCTCTCACCCGACGTGAACGATCCCGCCAAACGCAACGTCACTTTCGACGAACTGCGAGAAAACTATTACGAAGCGGCCAGTGCCCTGATCGACGGCGGCGCAGACCTGATCATGATCGAGACGATCTTCGATACGCTCAACGCCAAAGCCGCTATTTATGCGTTGGAAGAGCTGTTCGATGATCTCGGCCGTCGTTTGCCGGTCATGATTTCCGGCACGATTACCGATGCCTCAGGACGTACGTTATCCGGGCAAACCACGGAAGCTTTTTGGAACTCCATCCGTCATGCGAACCCGCTTTCGGTAGGCTTGAACTGTGCCTTGGGAGCCGAAGAGCTTCGCCCCTATCTGGAAGAGCTCTCCGTTAAAGCCGATACGTTCGTTTCTGCCCACCCCAACGCGGGTTTGCCGAATGAATTTGGTGAATACGACCAAACTCCAGAAGAGATGGCCGCGATCGTCGGCGAGTTTGCCCAAAGCGGCTTGGTCAACATCATTGGCGGCTGCTGCGGCTCGACGCCAGAGCACATCCGCGCCATTGCCGAGGCCGTGCGCCCCATGGCGCCTCGACAAGTGCCCGAGCGCAGCAAAGCGTGCCGTCTGTCAGGCCTCGAACCCTACAACATCGAAGCCGACTCTTTATTCGTCAACGTGGGCGAGCGTACCAATGTCACCGGCTCGGCCCGCTTCAAGCGCCTGATCGTAGAGGAAGATTACACCACGGCACTTGAAGTGGCTTTAGAGCAGGTCGAAAACGGCGCGCAGATCATCGATATCAACATGGACGAAGGCATGTTGGAATCGAAGGAAGCCATGGTGCGCTTTCTGAACCTAATTGCTGGCGAGCCGGACATTGCCCGTGTGCCCATCATGATCGACTCCTCGAAGTGGGACATCATCGAAGCGGGCCTGAAGTGCGTACAGGGCAAGGCGGTGGTCAACTCGATCTCGCTGAAAGAGGGTGAAGCCGCCTTCCGCGAACAGGCCACCAAGTGCCGTCGCTTTGGTGCCGCCATTGTCGTCATGGCGTTCGACGAAGAGGGCCAGGCCGATACCTTTGCGCGCAAAACCGAAATCTGCGAGCGCGCTTACCGGCTGCTCGTGGATGAGATCGGCTTCCCGCCCGAAGACATCATTTTCGACCCGAACATCTTCGCCATCGCTACAGGTATCGAAGAGCACAATAACTACGCCGTGGATTTCATCGAAGCCACCCAATGGATTCGTGAACACTTGCCCCACGCCATGATCTCCGGCGGCGTGTCTAACGTGTCGTTCTCGTTCCGAGGCAACAACCCGGTACGTGAAGCAATCCACTCGGTATTTCTTTACCACGCCATTCGTGCGGGCCTCACCATGGGTATCGTCAACGCCGGGCAGCTGGCTGTCTACGATGATCTGCCCGCCGAGCTGCGTGAAGCCGTAGAAGACGTCGTGCTCAACCGTCGCAGCGACGGCACCGAACGTCTCTTGGACATCGCCGACCAGTACAAGGGTGACGGCAGCGGTGCCGCGAAGAAAGAGGATCTCGAGTGGCGCAGCTGGCCGGTCAACAAGCGTATCGAGCATGCGCTGGTGAAAGGCGTTACAGCGTATATCGAAGACGATACGGAAGAAGCCCGTGCACAAGCTGCTCGCCCCATCGAGGTGATCGAAGGCCCGCTGATGGATGGCATGAACGTGGTCGGTGACCTGTTTGGGGCGGGTAAGATGTTTTTGCCCCAGGTGGTCAAGTCCGCCCGTGTCATGAAGCAGGCGGTTGCGTACCTGATTCCCTTCATCGAAGCGGAAAAAAGTGAGGATACCCAGGCCAAAGGCAAAATCGTGATGGCCACGGTCAAGGGGGATGTCCACGACATCGGCAAAAATATCGTGGGGGTCGTGCTGCAGTGTAATAACTACGAAGTGATCGATCTTGGCGTCATGGTGCCCACCGAGAAAATTCTCCAGGCCGCCATTGACCACAATGCCGATATCATCGGCCTCTCTGGCCTGATTACCCCGTCGCTGGACGAGATGGTACACGTGGCCAAAGAGATGCAGCGCCGCGGCATGGACCTGCCGCTGCTGATTGGCGGTGCCACCACCTCCAAAGCGCACACGGCGGTCAAAATCGAACCGCAGTACGATCATCCGGTGATTTACGTCACCGATGCGTCTCGGGCGGTGGGGGTTGCCGGTAAGCTGCTGGCCCCCAACTTGAAACCGGCTTACGTGGCCGAGATTCGCGAAGAGTACGAAAAAGTGCGCGAGCGTAATGCCAAGCGCCGCCCCAAAGCCGCCGACCTGGATTACACCCAGGCGCGTAAGCGGCGCTTTCGCACCGATTGGGCGACTCATACCCCTGCCAAACCAAACACGCTGGGATTGATGACCTTCGACGATTACGACTTGGAAGAACTCGTCGAGCGGATCGACTGGACCCCCTTCTTTATGAGCTGGCAGCTCGCTGGCAAGTACCCGAAGATTCTCAACGACGAGGTCGTGGGTGAAGCCGCCCAGAGCCTGTTTGCTGACGCGCAAGTGATGCTGCGCAAGTTGATCGATGAAAAGCACGTGACAGCGCGCGGCGTGATTGGCCTGTGGCCTGCGAATAGCGTGGATGATGACGTGATCGAAGTCTACGCCGACGAGAGCCGCACCGAGGTGGTCGAGCGTCTAAACCATATTCGCCAGCAAACCACCAAAGGCCGTGACGGTATCTGCTACAGCCTCGCTGACTTCATCGCCCCTAAAGAGAGCGGCAAACCCGACTGGATCGGCGGCTTTGCGGTGACCACGGGGCACGGTGTGGACGAGCTCTCCAAAGCCTACGAAGCTGCCGGTGACGACTATAACGCCATCATGGTGCAGGCGCTGACCGACCGCTTGGCCGAAGCGTTTGCCGAGCGCATGCACGAGCGGGTGCGCAAAGAGTTTTGGGGCTACGTGCCTGAAGAAACGTTAGACAACGACGCGCTGATTGCCGAAAAGTATCAGGGCATTCGCCCTGCCCCAGGCTATCCGGCCTGCCCGGATCACACTGAAAAAGCCACGCTGTTCCGTTTGCTGAACGCCCCAGAGAATACCGGCCTGACGCTGACGGAGAACTTCGCCATGTGGCCAGCGGCAGCCGTGTCGGGCTGGTACTTTGCCCACCCGCAGTCGAAGTACTTCTCCACGGGCAAAATCACTCGTGATCAGGTCGAGGTACTGGCCGAGCGAAAGCAGATGTCGCTTGCCGAGATGGAGCGTTGGCTCTCGCCGGTGCTCTCCTACGACCCTAGCTGATTCGTCCGAACGGATGTCGCCAGTGGTTCGCCGCCAAGGTAAGGTCATGCGTTTGGCCTTTCCTATCATGCTGGGCATGCTCTCGCAGAGCGTGCTCAATTTGATCGACGCTGCCTTGATAGGCCATTTAGGCCAGGAGGCACTGGCCGCCGTGGGTATGGGTGGGTATGCCATGTTCATGATGACGGCGCTGGTGTTTGGCCTATCCTCCAGCGTGCAGTCGCAAACCGCCCATGCAACGGGCGCTAATCACATGTGCCCTACCCAACCCCTGCGCGCAGGCATGGTCATTGGTTTGGCCGTAGGGTTGCCGCTCTCTTGTATGGCATGGTGGCAAGCCCCGGCGCTGATCCATCTGATATCCCCCGCAGACGACGTCACGCAGCTTGCTATCGATTACTTCCGCTGGCGCGTCATCGCGCTAACCGCCATCGCGCTGACCCTTTGCTTACGTGGCTACTGGAACGGACGGCAGCAAACGCATCTCTATCTACGTATCATCGTCGTGGTCCATGCGGCTAACGTGGCGCTCAGTGCGGCACTCATCTACGGGGTCGCGGGGTTGCCTGCGTTGGGAGTGAACGGCGCTGCGATCGGCACCACGCTGTCACTTCTGCTGGGGCTGGGGATCTGGGGAAGCATCACTTGGCGGCAGTGTCATCCCAGCACTTCCTCAATGCCTTCCTGGGAAGACGTTAGATCGACGCTGACGCTTGCGTGTCCGCATTCGCTGCAACAGCTTTGGTTTGCCGCCGGTTACGTGGTGCTTTTTTGGCTGCTGGGTCAACTCGGCACGTCGAGCGTGGCGGTCGGTCACGTCTTGGTGAATCTTTCCTTGCTACTGATTTTGCCGGGCGTCGGTGTGGGAGTCGCTGCTATGAGCCTTGTCGGCGAAGCCTTGGGCCGCGACGATCAGCAGGCCGCCCACCGCTGGGGCATTGACGCCTTGAGCGTTGCCGGTATGCTGCTGACTGTTCTAGCGTTACCCATGCTCGTCATCCCCGAGCCGATTTTGGGCATTTTCTTTACCGATGAGGCGCTGGTGCAGTTAGGGAGACTGCCCCTGCAAATTACCGGCCTAATGATCGTGCTCGACGCCGCTGCGCTGGTATTGGCACAGGCCCTGATGGGCGCTGGTGCGCAGCGCACCGTCATGCTGCTCACCTTAGGGATGCAGTGGCTACTCTTTTTACCACTGGCTTGGTGGGTGGGTATTTGGCTGGGTTACGGGTTGGTCGGGGTCTGGTTGACACAGCTCTTTTACCGACTGCTCAGCTCTACTGGTTTTTTGTGGGTATGGCAGCGGCGACGCTGGCTCGCCCAAGGGTTTCGATAGTCGTTTGAAATAGCATTTAACGATAAAAAGATAATTATATATTCTTTTGTAGAATATGACGCCCGCGTTAAGGTGACGGCACATTACCATCCGTCTCGACGTGACCATTTCGCTTTTAGCAGGATCGTGCCACATGTACCGTTATGATATTCACGACCAAACGCTGGTTGACGAGCGCGTAGCTCAGTTCCGCGATCAGATGGAGCGCTACCAAGCCGGACGCTTGGGAGAGGAAGAGTTCCGCCCCCTGCGGCTGCAAAACGGCCTGTATATCCAGAAACACGCGCCTATGCTGCGCATCGCCATTCCTTACGGCATGCTGGCAGGCCAGCAATTGCGTGCCCTGGCCGAGATTACGCGCCGCTACGACCGCGGCTATGGCCACTTCACGACGCGCCAAAACCTGCAGCTCAACTGGCCTGCACTCGAAGACGTGCCGGATATCTTGGCCGAGTTGGCCAAGGTACAGATGCACGCAATCCAAACCAGCGGTAACTGCATCCGTAACACCACTAGTGACCAGTTTGCTGGCATTGCCAATGACGAAGTCGAAGACCCGCGCCCTTGGTGCGAGCTCATTCGTCAGTGGTCTACCTTGCACCCGGAGTTTGCTTACCTGCCGCGCAAATTCAAAATTGCGGTAAGCGGGGCCGCCCAAGACCGCGCTGCGATTCAGGTTCACGACATTGGCCTGCGTCTGTGGCGCAATGCTGACGGTGAGCTGCGCGTCAAGGTATTGGCAGGTGGCGGTTTGGGCCGCACGCCGATGATTGGCGACGTGGTACGCGAAGACCTGCCCTGGCAGCACCTGCTGACCTATCTCGAAGCGTGCGTACGGGTGTATAACCAGTTCGGTCGCCGTGATAACAAGTTCAAGGCGCGCATCAAGATTTTGGTGAAGGCGCTAGGTATCGACGAGTTCCGCCGTCGAGTCGACGAAGAGTGGGCGCATCTGAAAGATGGACCTCAGACGTTGAATCAAGCCGCCGTCGATGCCGCCAAAGCGCACTTCCCCGAGCCGGAGCGCCGCCCGGTGGCCGACAACGCGGTGGCAGCGTTCGACCAACTACGTAGCGAAAACCGCAGCTTCGCGCGTTTCGTCACCAATAACGTGACCGACCACAAAGTGCCGGGCTACAAAGCGGTCACGCTGTCATTGAAGCGCCGCGAGCATGCTCCGGGAGACGTCACTGCCGACCAAATGGAAGCCGTGGCCGATCTGGCGGACCGCTACAGCTTTGGTGAAGTGCGGGTGACTCACGAGCAGAACTTGGTGCTGTCAGACGTGCCGGTCGACGAGCTCGAAGCGCTTTGGAAAGAACTGGATGCGCTGGGAATGGCCAACCCCACCGTTGGCACATTGAACGATATCATCTGCTGCCCCGGTGGCGATTACTGCAGCCTTGCCAATGCGGTCTCTATTCCCATTGCCCAGGCGTTGCAAGAGCGCTTTGAAGACCTGGATTTCCTATACGATTTGGGTCCGCTCGACCTGAATATTTCAGGCTGCATGAATGCCTGCGGCCACCACCATGTCGGCCATATCGGCATCCTTGGCGTCGATAAAAAAGGCGAAGAGTATTACCAAGTCTCGATTGGCGGTAATTCAACGGACGACGCCTCGCTGGGTAAAATTCTAGGCCCCTCTTTCTTCCGCGAAGACGTGCCGGGCGTGGTCGAGAAGGTGCTCGAAGTGTATGTGGCTGAACGTCACGAAGATGAGCGCTTCCTGGATACGTATCGCCGTATTGGCCTAAAACCCTTTAAGGAGCGTGTTTATGCCCAGCAATGATACCCAAACCGAGGCCGTAGAACAGACGCCGGTTCATGTCGATCACTTGATCGACAACGGTGAGCTGGCTGCTGAAAATGCTTGGTGCGTCTCCTACGATGCGCAAACACTGCCCGAGCAGCGCCCTGCGTTCGTGCCACTCGCACTGTGGCAAAGCCATCAGGATGATGCAGAGCTGGCACCGCTACTGGCGAGCGACACCGAACTCAACGCCGAACTGGCCAGCGAACTCAAGATGGCCCCTGCCGTCGCCGTAGATTTCCCGGCCTTTACCGACGGGCGTGGTTACACCATTGCGCGTTTGCTGAGAGAGCGTTATGGGTTCACGGGAGAGATTCGTGCGGTCGGCGACGTGCTGGTCGATCAGTTGGATTACATGCGTCGCTGCGGCTTCTCGACCATGGCGTTACGAGACGATCAGCACCCTGAGGATGCACTGCGCGCCCTCAATGCGTTCAGCGTCCGTTATCAGACCGACGTGGAAGAGCGCCAAGCTCTGTTCGAAAAGCGCCTAGCTGCTAGCCAGTAACCCCGCTAGCATATCGACAACGCCGACAAGGATTTGCCCTTGTCGGCGTTTTTGCGTTTAACCGCGCCGTTTCTGCTGACGCTCGCGGTTATTGGCTTTGGCGCGGTCGCTTTTGCGCAACATCACCCAGGTCGCACCCAGACCGCCCTCTGAAGGTTGTGCGGAGACGTAGGCCTGCACCTCGTCGAACTGGGTGAGCCACTTGGCGATATAAGAGCGCAACACGTTGGCCGGACTATCCAGCTCCCGCCCACGTCCATGAACGATCAGCACTGAGCGTAAGTCATGGGCATAGGCTTCTTGAATGAAGGGGAACAGCATACGCCGACATTCCACCAACGGGCGCCGTAACAAATGGAGCTGTGCTTGCACGCTGTATCCGCCATGCTTCAACTTATCGACCACGCCTTGTTGAATGCCTTCACGGCGGAACTCGATAGGGTCGAAGGGGGGCAGTAAATCGACGAAATCGTCCGAGAGAAAGTTACGCTCATCCAAACGCTCTTCTGCGCTCTCACGCCGGGCCAATTGGGCTTCTGATGGCCGTTGACGGTGGGGACCTGTATCTGCGCGGTTGCGCTTGGGCAATGGCTTCACATCGCCCACTAACGCGCGGAAGTCCATATCATCACGAAGTGACTGGCTCATAACAGGCTCCTCCGATAGGGTCTAAGGCCTAGACAACGCTACGTATCGTAGCAAAATCACCGACACTGCTTAAGACTTGTCTTGTGGCATGACGTTCTTCACTCTACACAGCCACACGTTACCTAGGAATGACGCATGATTTGGGCAAAGCGATTGGTATGGTCACTGTTGGCTGGATTGATGGGCATTGCCGCTTGGCTCTGGCTGACCATGCTCAGCCCTTGGTTCTATGAGCGCCCCGAAGAACTACCCGACATCGAACAGCGCACCCACCAAGTGTTCGTGTACGGCACGCTGCGCTACTGGCCTATCCGCTGGATCGTCATGGGGACGTCAGGTTCCCCTGAGCCTGCGCGACTAGAAGGATTCGAGCGTCAGGGGTTGGATCTTGCGGCCCGTGCGGATAGCCACGTCGATGGGCTCCTGCTAACCGTTTCGCCCCGTGTGCTGGCGCGCCTCGATCGTTATGAACGGCTTGGCGTTCGCTATGAGCGCGTGACGCAGACGCTGGCCGATGGCAGCACTGCCTGGATCTACGTTCGGCTTCCAGAGGTCAGCTTGCTCGATAGCGCTCCTGCCCAGGGGATAGCTCTGGTACCATATGACACGTTGCCAGTGACCGCTCAACGCCTGGTCGCCCTGCCCACCACTTAGGATACGCCATGAGTGAAGCCACGCCCTTTGTCTTGATACTGTACTACTCCCGCTCAGGAGCCACGGCAGACATGGCCCGCCAATTAGCGGCGGGTGTCGAGAGCCTTCCCGGTATCGAAGCGCGACTGCGCACGGTGCCTGCGGTCTCCCCCACCTGTGAAGCCGTCGACCCCGAGATTCCCGCCGAAGGAGCGGTGTACGCCGATCTGGACGATTTGCGTCACTGCAGCGGGCTGGCGTTGGGTAGCCCAACGCGCTTTGGCAATATGGCTGCGCCGCTCAAGTATTTTCTCGACACGACCAGCAGCCTTTGGATGAATGGCGCGCTCATCGATAAGCCCGCTTGCGCGTTCACCTCGACCTCTAGCTTGCATGGCGGCCAAGAGAGCACCTTATTGACCATGCTAGTGCCCTTGCTACATCACGGTATGGTCTATGCGGGCATCCCCTACAGCGAGCCCGCGTTATTGAGCACGCAGCATGGCGGCACGCCTTACGGGGCCAGCCACATGGCTGGCGCGCGCAGCGATCGCCCGGTGGACGAGCACGAACGAGCGTTATGCAAAGCACAAGGCAGGCGGCTCGCCAAACTCGCGCTGGCATTACATAAAATGCGCCAGGAGGTGTCTTCATGAGACAGTGGTTAGAGACGCTGGAAGAGAAACACGGGCTCGATACGTTGACGCGACAAGCACGCCTGCTGGTGCTCGTTAGCTTTGGCGTGCTGCTGCTGTTGGTAATTTATCGTGGGTTCTTCGTGCAAGGCGAGACGTTCAATTGGCGCCCCGTCGTCGCGTTCGTCCTACCCCTGGTGCTGTTCTTGCCATCGATCATTGGCCAACGTGCCCGTGGGCACGCATGGCTTGCCTTCGTCAGCTTGCTCTACTTCACACAAGGCGTCATGCTGGCGACGCTGCCCGGCCAGGGCATGCGCGGAGTGTTGGAAGCGCTGGTATCGCTGGCGCTATTTACAGGCTGCATGGGGTATGCCCGTTTTCGCAGCCGCCAACAGCGCCTCAAAGGCTGAGTGTATCAGTAGAACCACAACCAGCCACTCACACCTGCCGCGATCAGCAGTGCACCTATGGCATAGCGGGTTTGCGCACGAGACGCGGCAGGAGTGGTATCCGCGGGGGGGCGGTCAAATTTTTTGACGCCCGTAAGCATGGCAGTGACTAACCGCTCGCCTTGAAGCGTATGCCACATCAGCCCCAGAACGTGCACACCGATCAATACCAACAGTAAGTCGCTATTCAGCGCATGCAGTTGGCCCAATAAATCGCCTACCCCTGCCCCTAACAGCCCATACAGCGGCGCTTGAAAGAAAATATCATCGCTCAAGAACAAGCCACTGAGCGCTTGAAACCCCAACGACGCCAGTAGCAATACGACCATCCAGCCGCCAAGCGGATTATGGCTAGCATAGTGTGGTGCGCGTCGTGTCATCAGCGCTTTGGTATAACGTGCGGTGACAGTTGGCCCGTACAAGAACGTGCCAAAGCGGGCATACGTCGTGCCCACCAGGCCCCAGATCACGCGAAACACCAATAACCCAATGATCAAATAGCCCGACTGGGCATGCACTTCCAGCGGAAATAGAAACGGCTGGCCCGACGTTTTGGTGGTGTAGAACGAAATCACCACGGCTGCCAACAGGGACCAGTGAAACAAACGAATGAACGTATCCCATACGGCTATGCGTGTCGTGCGGCTCTGCATCTGACGATCCTCAATCCTCGTACTGGTAGAGTTTCTCATTTATTGACGGGTTCTCCTAGGAGGATTCCACCCACTCACCAACGCTGTGTCACTGCACCAACCGTTTTGGGTCATCCACCGAACAACACTTGAGCTTTATCGGTAGACCAGCGAACATGACACTAATGCAACTTATCACCGCAAGGGAGCTTCACCGATGACACGTAATATTGCCGACGTCAGGCGTGACTACGAGGGTGGGCGTTTGGATGAAACGCACACTCCTGACGATCCGTTCGTGATGTTCGATGAGTGGTTCAGCCTGGCGCTCGAAAGCGAAGGTAAAGATGGTAATGCCATGACACTTGCCACCGTGGATAGCCAAGGCCGTCCCCATGCCCGCGTGGTGCTGCTCAAAGGGTTCGATGAGCGCGGCATGGTGTTTTTCACCAACTACCACAGCCATAAAGGCAGCGAACTGAACAACGTCCCCTTCGCCGCCCTCACGTTCTGGTGGCCCTCCCTCTCCCGCCAAGTACGTATCGAAGGCGCGGTGGAGCAAGTATCTGCCGAGGAGTCGGACGAGTACTTTGCCAGCCGCCCGCGTGGTAGCCAACTGGGGGCTTGGATTGCGACCCAGAGCGTGGTGATTCCTGATCGCAACTGGATCGAAGAGCGTCAAAAACGTTTTGAACAAGCCTATGAGGGTCAGGATATTCCGCGCCCCATCCATTGGGGCGGCTACCGTGTCCATCCAGAAATGATCGAGTTTTGGCAAGGGCAACCCAGCCGCTTGCACGACCGCTTGCGCTATGAGCGACGTGATGGCGGTGAGTGGAGCCGCTTCCGTTTAGCGCCTTAATCATCCCGCGCAAGACGGCATCCAGCAAGTGGCCTGCCGGTGTTGACCAGCAGGCCATTTTATTGGACATGGTGTTGAACAGGGTTAATCCGGCTGACTCTCCAAGCGGTGCCGCTGCCACTCGCTGTCGGGTTCGTTTAGCCGTAGCACGGCATCAATCACCTGCTCTTCCATGTTGTAACGGCATCGGAAGCCAAGATGCTTCATCAGTGCCCGCATCGGGTGGTTATCCACCATGATTTTGCCGATCATTTCGAGCGTGCCGATGCTGGTGCAGTAATCGATCATCTTCTTCATCAGCAGGCTACCGATCCCCAGGCCCTGCAAATCATCGCGAATGATGATCGAGAACTCGGTACGAATATTGTCTGGATCGTTCCAAACCCTCACCACTCCCAGCATCTCCTTACTGCCATCATCGTGCTGATGCTCGGCAATAAAGGCCATCTGACGGTCATAGTTGATGTGCGACAGAATCGATAGGTCGCGCTGGGTAAGGTTCGACTTGTTATGGAAGTAGCGAAACCGAATGCTCTCCTCTGAGAGCTGCCGGTGAAAGGTCGTGATCAGTGGCGCATCCTCTGCGCGAATGGGCCGCACTTCTACCTGCCAGCCATTTTTCAACGTCACCCACTGTCGAAGCTCTTCTGGGTACGGCATGATCGCAAAACGAGCGGGGTGTCCTAAGTCCATGGCAAAATCCACGGCCAACATGCCATCGCGATTTAGCAGCAAGGGATTGAGCTCCAGGCCGCGCAGGTCGGTCAAATCCGAGGCCATCTGTGAAAGTTTGACCAATAATTGGCACAGATGCTGGATATCACGTTCGGGGTCGGCAGAGTGCTCGCGGATCAACGACGCCGCGTGGGTGCGCCCTACCACATCCGAGGCGAGGCTCATGTTGAGTGGCGGCAGCGCCACCTGGCGGTCTGCCAGTACGTTGACCTTGTAGCCCCCAATACCGAACACGATCAGCGGCCCAAACACGGGGTCCCGTGTGATGCCTGCACAAATTTGCATCGAGTGTTTGCCACGCTGCATGGGCTGGAGGCAGTACTCACGAATGGCATGTTCGGGAAACTTCTCCTGCACTTTATCGCCCAACCGCCGAACGCCCTCAGCGACTTGCTCCGGCGTTTCCAAGTCTTGGAGCAGCCCAGCGGAAATCTTATGCGGATGCTTGCGGTAGCGATACGGCCGGCAGTTTCCCTCGTGGACGACTTTCAGCGCCTTTGGCCCAGGAAAGCGTTCGGCGACCACCAAGGCTTCTTCGGGCGAGTGCACGTAGGCGCTGGTGGCAGTGGGAATACCGTAGGCCTCCAGCACTCGGGCCGTTTCAGAGTGTGTCAGCGTCTGCCTGCCCTGCTCTTTTGCCTGTTTGATCAGCGCGCGACACTCAGCGCGAATGTCCGGGCTGGTAGAAAACGGCAGGCTGGGCGGAATTTCGTGCAGCAGCGCCTGAACGCGCTGGTAATCCACCATGTGCATAAACGCCTTCACTGCTTTTTCGGGCGAGGTGTAGGTGGGAATCCCGGCCAAGTTGCAGACATGGCGGGCATTGAGCGCCTCTTTCAACCCCATCCAGCTGGTGAGTAAATTGCGTTTGAAGGTTTTGCGGTGATCGATGAGTGCCTGAGCCGTGACTTGGGAAGGCGCCAGTCGTGTGGGGGCGTGCACGACCAATACGGCATCGACGTTAGGGTCGGCGGTGACGATTTGCAGCGCCTCTACAAAGCGCTCTGGCGTTGCGTTTCCGCCTAAGTCCACAGGGTTCTCACCCGGCTTACTCATATCCACCTGGCTTTTATGCAGCGCCGCCTGGGTCTCCGGGCTAAATTCCGCTAGTTTGCCTCCTGCGCTCACCAACTTATCGATAGCCAGCATGGCAGGCCCAAGGCCGTTGGAAACGATCGCCAAGCGGTCGCCGCGCAGCGGCTTCATGCGGGATAGCGTTTCCAGCGCATCGAGCATTTCATCTGAATCGTTGACCCGCACGACACCCGCCCGGGCGAAGGCCGCATCGAAAACGACATCGCGGTTAGCGATGCCTGGCGTTGGGGGCATGCCGGAGATATCCGACTGCGGCGTGCGGCCGCTTTTGATCGCCACGACCAAGCGATTGCGGGAGGCATCCCGCACGGACGTCATGAAGTGCTGGGCGTCCGTGACTCGCTCTAAGTGCAATAAGATGGCTTGGGCAGGAGAAAACTGATTCACGTAGTCGATCAAATCAGGGAGCAGCACATCCACGCTGTCCCCGACGGTAATCAAATGGGAGAAGCCCACATCTCGGCCTGCAGCCCAGTCGATCATCGCGTTGGCCAGCATCCCCGACTGGCCTAAATACGCGACGCGACCCGCCTTGACCGGCTGACTCGCATACGAGGCATTGAGCTTTTTACCCGGCACGATCAGCCCCATACACTCCGGCCCAAGCACGCGAATCCCCGATTCACGAGCGGCCTGGAGCATACGCTGACGAATCGACCCTTTGTTACCCTCCTCTCGGTCCAGGTAGGCACCTCCGGAGAGCACCAAGGCGGCCTTCACACCATACCTACCGAGCTTTTTGATGAGCTTGGGGACGCCTTCGATGGGTGAACACACCACCGCGAGATCGGGTATTTCGGGTAATTCGTCTACGGTGCGCACGCAGTCCACACCGAATACCGATACGTATCCCTTCAAGTTCACGGCCCAGAGTTTGCCTCGAAAGCCGCCCTCTTGGAGATTGCTCAAGACCAAGCCACCTAGAGACGCCGGTTTTTCAGAGGCACCGAACACTGCAACCGAGCGAGGTTCGAAAAAATGATGCAAAAAGCGTGTGCTCACGGATGCGTCTCCCCTGACATGAATGACTACTGTGTACGACTTATTGACACTGTCGCGCAAGCCCCCGGGGCGATTAAGGTGGCTCTAACGTTACCGGAGCGCTTGAATGATCACTGCCTACCTTACCCACCCCGACTGCGCATTGCACCACATGGGGCCAGAGCACCCCGAAAGCCCTCTGCGCTTGGAGGCCATTCGCGCGCGGCTGTCATTGTCTGGGCTGTTGCAACAAACCATGCAGGGGGATGCCAAAGAGGCGTGTGATGAAGCGCTGGCAAGAGTCCATCCGCTGCGCCATCTCCACGCATTGGAAAAGTGCTTACCCAGCGAAGGGATCGTGACGCTGGACAGCGACACCATGATGAACCCCGACAGCCTAAAGGCTGCCCGCGTGGCTGCCGGTGCCGTCGTTCGCGGTGTGGATCAGGTATTCAAACGTCAGGCAGACAATGTTTTCTGTGCAGTGCGCCCCCCTGGCCATCATGCCGAAGCATCCGATGCCATGGGCTTCTGCTTTTACAACAACATTGCCGTGGGGGCCGCCCACGCCAGAGCCACATATGGCGCTAAGCGCATCGCCATTCTCGATTTCGACGTTCATCAGTGCAATGGCACCATCGACATTTTCAAAAACGACCCAGACGTGCTGATTTGCACCAGTTTTCAATACCCGTTTTACCCCTGGCGATACTTACGCAGCGAGTGGCAAAACGTAGTGAATACACCGCTGGAGGCGGGTACCGGCAGTGAAGAGTATCGACGCGTCATCGAGCGCCACTGGCTGCCAGCGCTACACGCCTTCAAACCTGATCTCGTGATGCTGTCAGCAGGCTTTGACGCCCACAAAGACGACCCGATGGGTGATATTTGCCTGGAAGACGAAGACTTCTACTGGGTGACCCATCTTGCCATGGAAATTGCGGCACTCTACGCCGATAACCGCGTCGTGTCGGTGTTAGAAGGCGGTTACAACCCAACGTCACTGGCTAGCAGTGCCGAGGCTCATCTGAAAGCCCTCTTGGGGCTGCCCTTCACCAATGCGCCTTAGCGGCCCTGGTAGGGAGGGAGCTGTGGTACTATTCAGCCACCATGTTGCCCTCCATTTTACGTGACCGTTATGACCGCTACTTCTGAAGAGCACGCAGCGCTGCGCATCGCGTCAGGGCGTAAACCCTTTGTCGAACCGTTACGCTTGGGCGAGCGGCTCAAACAAATTCGCTTGGCCAACCAATGGACGCTGGAAGATGTCAGCCAGCGTACTGGCATTGCTCGCTCAACGCTTTCCAAAATCGAGAACGACCAGGTGTCGCCGACGTTTAGCGTGGTGCAAAAACTGATCAGCGGGCTCAACATCGACCTCCCCCAGCTCTTTACACCCCCCAAACGTGAACGCTACACCATGGGTCGCCGCGATCTCACGCGTAAAGGAAAAGGCCAGCTACACCCGACCCCTACCTACGAACACGAGCTGCTGGGCCATCAGCTCGCCCAAAAACGCATGATCCCGTTCAAAACCATCGTCCGGGCACGCAGTTTTGAAGAGTATCATCAGTGGGTGCGTCACGATGGCGAAGAGTTTTTAATGGTGCTGTACGGCGATATCATGCTCTATACAGAGTTCTATGCGCCGCTGGTACTGGCCGAAGGCGACAGCATCTACTTCGATAGTGACATGGGCCACGCCCTAGTCTCTACCAGCCAAGACGATGCTGTCGTACTTTCGGTGTGTACTCGAGGGGATTTGGTTTAACGCGACGGAGGCCGACTATAAACAGTTCGTCGGTTTCGGTAACCCGGCAATCCTCGCCAAACGCTTCGGCGGGCTGCCGGGAAAAAGGCGCATCAAGTAGACCGAGCGCCCTTTTTCCTCGCCTAATGCCTGTTTGGTGGCTTTGACGAGCGGCCGCATCGCGGGTGCCATTTCATAACGCGCATAAAAATCACGCACCACGCGAATGAGTTCCCAATGCTCCTCTGTCAGTGTTAGCTCCTCATCCTTGGCTAACAAATCGGCTACGTGCTCGTTCCAGTCCTCCTGCTTTACTAGATAGCCTTCGGGATCGAGTTTAATTTTTTCATCATAATCAAGATAACGGTATAAACTTTCATCACTCATTGATCAGTACCACGACAGGATCTTAGTATGCTGCTCGGTCAGTTCGACAAAGCCTTTCATATCCACCAGCGTTGCGTGATGACGGAAGACCACCTCGCTTAGGCCGCGCGCCACAGCATCCTCTTTTAGCACACATACGTTCACATCAGCCTTAGCATTCCAGCCTGGCCAATCGACGTACAATAACGCCTGAACGCCATCTTCAATCAGCAGAATGCTATCGCCCTCCGTTACCGTAGAGAGCATTTGCGCAGCCGCTTCGCTGTGTGGGGGCTTGTTCAGAATATGTAACATGTCGCTGCCCGTTTAAAAATTCATGACATAAGAGTGGCATTGGATCAGTTCGGGCAATCGTTCGTCGGCCATCATCGTTACCCCGTCCACTAGCTGGTCTAACTGCAAATGCAACGCCTCCAGCGCACTTTGCGGCACTAGCAACTGGTCGATGTCATACATGTCCAGCATATCGATAGTCGGTAACGTTGCTTTCTGCCCTGGCGCTCCAACGGCTTGCTCTTTGACCAGCGCCAGCACGCCCTGACCAAGAAACAGTAGATTGACCGCTTGGCCAAACGCGGCAGCCACCAGGGCAACGTCTAGCCCTTCTCGCAGTGCATTGGAGCTATACGGCGCATGACGAATGATCACCAGCCGCTCGTGTTCATGACTCATCTGCATTGCTCCCTAAGCAAACGTGATCAAACGGTCGCACCGCTGCTGAAGTGTCAGCAGTTGCCCCAAGCCGGTCAATTCGAAGGGCGCTTGCAGGTTGAAGTGCGTTTGACCATGGCGCTTGGCCTCGGTCTCGCTCATCACGCCACGGCGCAGCGCCGCGGCAATACACACATCCAGCGCCACACCATGCTCTTGGTGCAGAGCGACCCAGGCCTCTCGCATGTTGAGTTCGTCTTGAGGAGGCGTCATTAACTGAGAGGCATTATGGATGCCCTCTCGATAAAAGAAGACCCCCGCCACTTGGTGGCCGCTGCTAATGACCGCTTTGGCAAAACGAAGCGCAGAGTGTGGGGCCGCACTTGCATAAGGTGCGCCCATCACCAATAAGCCGTACTCCATAGCGTCGTCTCGTGCTGAATCCGCGAAAAAAAACAGACCCTACCAAGTAGGGTCTGTCATGGATGTCACGTCAAGTGACCACCTGCTTTATGTCGATCAGTCGTTGCTCATGATGCCCAGGATAGACAGCAGGCTGACGAACAGGTTGTAGATGGAAACGTACAGCGTCACCGTTGCAAGGATATAGTTGGTCTCGCCAGCACGGTGCACGATTTCGCTCGTTTGATAGAGAATCGCAGCAGACGCAAACAGCACGAAGCCTGCCGACACCATCAGTGACAGCGCGGGAATATTGAAGAAGATGCCCGCCACCATAGCCAGAATCAGTACGATGGCACCGGCCATCAAGAAGTTGCTCAAGAAGCTGAAATCTTTCTTGGTGGTCAACGCGACTGCGGACAGACCGATGAACGTCAGACCCGTCATGGCCAGCGCGTTCATGATCAGCGCCCCGCCGTTAGGCAGCGTCAGGTAAGCCGAGATGATCGGGCCTAAGGTGAACCCCATGAAGCCCGTGAAGGCAAACGTGGCCAATAGGCCCGCAGCAGAGTTAGCGGTTTTGTGGACCAGGAACATCAAGCCGTAGGCCCCAATGAAGAACACGAAGATGTTCATCTGTTGGATACCCATGGCCACGGACGCACCAGCCGTGACGGCAGAAAATAGCAGCGTCATGGCCAGTAGTGCGTAAGTATTACGTAACACTTTGTTGGCACTGACACCGCTCACCGTACTGTGAGCTTGCGTTCTAGCCGTATTCGAATCGTTAAAAGCCATGTATCTATGCTCCCTAGTGGTCATACTATCAACGGACAAGCATGCCGTTACCTAGTTCCAGACGCAAGTGTTAGTCTTCCACGTTCCCCAGATGCGTTTGTGCCCCTCCTACGGACAAGTTGACTATGCTTTAACTTCCACAACGACTTGGACAGAGCCATGCATCATAAGATCCCTACCTTACTCTCTCGTGTGAGTATTTTTACCTTCTCTACACTAGCCCTTTCAACGGTGGCTTACGGTTTCACACCCAGCGGTGACGATATTTCCTACGAAGTGAACGGCGAGCGCTTCGAGGGTTACTTCGTCTCCGGGGGCGACAATGCCAAAGGCAGCGTCATCATCGTCCACGATTGGGACGGCGTGGATGACTACGAGCGCCAGCGCGCCGATATGCTGGCAGAGCAAGGATACGATGCGTTTGCTGTCGACCTGTTTGGTGCAGGCAATCGCCCACAAGCCGTCGAAGACAAGCAAGCCGCTACGCAAGCGCTTTACCAGGACCGCGACCGCATGCGCACGCTCACGCTGGCTGGGCTGGAGCAAGCCCGAGCATCGGGAGCCGCTACCGAAACGGTCATCATGGGCTACTGTTTTGGAGGGACGGTCGCGTTAGAGATCGCACGTTCTGGGGAAGCCAGCGACGTTGCCGCCTATACGAGCTTCCATGGCGGGCTGGACACACCCGAAGGCCAGTCCTACTCCAGCGATACACCTCCCATCTTCATTGCCCACGGCGGTGCCGATGAGGCCGTCAGCCTAGACGCTGTGGCGACGTTGGCAGAAGAGCTGGAAGCGGCGGGAGTGACTTATGAAGTCGGCATCTATTCGGGTGCGCCGCACGCGTTCAGTGTCTTTGGCAGCGACCGTTACCACCAGCGTGCCGATGAGCAATCCTGGGCCACTTTCAATCAGTGGCTCGAAGAGATGTTGTAACCACACGGCAGACGGAGCCTGTATCAAAAAGGGTAGCCGACGCTACCCTTTATCGTTGCCCACAGGCACATCCTGTATGACACGTAGCGCTTACAGTGGCGGGGCTTCGGTGTCGTCCTCATCCTCATCTTTGTGCGGGGTGGCGACCGTCGAGGTGACTTGGCGAGCATCCTGAGCATTGTAGAGCCGGGCATCGATGATGTTCAGCACGGTCAACTGAGCAAACAGCACCGCAAAACAGATGATTAAACCTTTTAACATGATCACGTTCCTTTGACAGGCGAAACGCTCGCCTGAATGTCTCGAATAGTAGCGCAGGGCTACCAGAAAGCAACGCAGCGCTCAAAATAAACGGCTTGGCCTGCTAGACGAACTCCTCAGTGTCGATATCCGTCTGCTGGGCCTCATTGTAGCGGGCACCGGCCACCTCATGGGGACGCATCATATCGTTCAGCAGGGCTACGTCCGGCGCGCTCAGTACGACCTGCTCGGCCTGGAGATTTTCACGCATATGCGCGGCGGAGCGTGTCCCGGGAATCGGAATCACATGGCTGCCCTGCGCCTTTACCCAAGCCAGCGCCAGTTGGGCTGGCGTGATCTCCAAACGCTGCGCCACCGACCGGAACTGCGCCAGCAGCGTCAGGTTATGGCGAAGGTTTTCACTCTGGAAGCGCGGCATTCCCGCTCGCATGTCCCCCTCTGCAAACGCAGTAGCGGCATGAATCGCACCGGACAGAAAGCCGCGCCCGAGCGGGCTAAACGCGACCAGTGCCGTTCCTAACGCTTGGCATGCTTGACTAAGGGCAATTTCGGGATTGCGCGTCCATAGCGAGTATTCCGACTGCACAGCCGCAATCGGGTACTCGGCATGCGCCTGACGCAGGGTATCGGCCGAAATTTCTGATAGGCCCACGGCACGCACCTTGCCCTCCTCTACCAGCCGCCCAAGTGCTCCCACGCTCTCCTGGATAGGAACTTGACGGTCCATGCGGTGCAGGTAGTAAAGATCCAGATGATCGGTCTTCAGGCGCGTAAGACTCTCTTCGCACTGGCGCTTGAGGGTCTCAGGGCGCCCGTCGATCACGCGTTTGCCGCTCTCTGGGTCCATGGCCATGCCGCACTTACTGGCCAGTAAAAATACCTGGCGCTTGGAAGCGAGCGCCTTGCCCAGCAAGCGTTCATTCGCCGTCCCTCCGTACAGCGTGGCCGTATCGAAATGGCGATAGCCCATCTCGAAGGCATCGTTTAGCGCGCGTATACCCGCATCTTCGGGCACGACGTGTCCGTAGCCATGGGATAAATTCATACAGCCGAGACCGATACGCGGCGAGTCGACTTCCTTCAAACGTTCATAGAACCCTGACATACAACACCTCTCAACCATGATTACGACGCTATCGCCTGCGCGGGGTGCGCCAACGCCGTCGGGGTCACCTGCTCGCCCAGCCAAGCGGGCAAACGATGCTCGAGATAATAGCGGGGCCGCCAGGGAGCGCCTTCGATAAACCCGACATGCCCGCCGCTTTCCCAAAGCTCCAGCGTCACGCAGTCCGGTAACGCATCGGCTGTTGGCACGCTGTGGGGGTAAATAAAAGGGTCGTCCTTGGCATGGACGATGAGCGTTGGCACCTGAATGGCGGGCACGAAGAAAGCACTACTGCTGCGCTGGTAATACTCGTCGGCATTGGCAAAGCCGTGCAAAGGGGCCGTGACACGCCCATCGAAATCCCAGAAGGACTTCATGCCGTCCAGTGTTTCCAGCGACGTCAGCCGCGCAAGCTCGTCAGCACGGCCCTGTGCTTGAAAGGCGCGCTGTTTGGATTCGACATAGCGGCGCAAGTCACGCAGAAAACGCGCCTGATACACCCTCGAGAACCCCTGACTAATACGGTCGGCGCAGTGATCCAAACGAAACGGCACCGACACCGCGACCGCTGCCTGCAGCGGGCTGTGTTGCCCCGTCTCCCCGAGATATTTCAGCAGTACGTTACCGCCCAAGGAGTAACCCACGGCCACCAGGAGCTTGTGCGGGTAGCGCGAGGCAAGCTGCTTGAGAATATCTGCAAGGTCTTCACTGGCGCCGGAATGATAGCCCCGCGCCCGATGATTGGGTTCGCCGGAACACCCCCGCCAGTTGACCGCCACGCTCTGCCACCCCTGCGCCGCCAGCGCCCGCTGTTGGCCAAGGATGTAGAGTGAATTAGAACTGCCCGTCAGGCCATGCAGTAAAACGGCGCAACGCGTCGTGTCCCCCTTAGGGCCGTACCAATCCACATCGATGAAGTCGCCATCGTCTAGCGTCAGCCGCTCACGTTGACGCTCAAGGGAGGGCTTCGCACGAAACAGTGGGCTAAAGAGCGTTTGCAAGTGCCCACCGGGCAACCAACGCGTCGGTCGAAAAGGGACGTCTGAAAAGCGCATGCCAAGAGTACCCGCCAAGAAAATCGCAGGCTAGCTTAGCAAACTTTTAACAAAACGCAGTGCCTGAGGCGCTTGCACCTCTCACTCCTCTTTCACATCGACCTTGCGCAAATCGTCGATGGCTACGCCCTCAGGTAACTCGTCGGGCGATGCCGGCAACCAGACCGGTGAGAGATCACTATCTTCTCGACCATCCTTGTGAGTATGCCCAGGAATGCGATACACCACCTGCTCGTGTCGATGATCCCACGCGTAAATCCTTTCCATGTGCTCTCCTCGTTGGCCCGCTTGGTGGAGGTTGTTAACACATCTGTCATCGCCCCCGTCAGGCGTGGGGATGCCTCTCTGCTGGTTGGTTTTGCTATAGTGAGGCCTAGCCACGCTCAGGAGACGCCGATGCTTGCCCTACACCAGCTTAGCAAAGCCTTTCACACGCCACAGGGCAAACTTCAGGTACTCGATGGCGTGAGCGTCACTCTCACTCCTGGTAGTAGCCTGGCATTGATGGGCGAATCCGGTAGCGGCAAATCGACTTTGCTGCATTTAGCCGCCGGATTGGATACCCCGGATACCGGTCAAGTCATCATCAACGACCAACCTCTCTCCCAGCTCAACGAAGCCGAGCGCGCCCGGGTGCGGCGACAGCAGTTAGGATTAGTCTTTCAGCAGTTTCATCTGGTGCCTAGCCTGAATGTGGCCGATAACCTACGCCTGCAAGCACGGCTGGCGGGCAGGGAGGACCCCGCGTGGAGCCACCATCTGATCGATCGATTAGGGCTAACCGGTAGGGAAGCGCACTTCCCCGAACAGCTCTCCGGCGGCCAGCAGCAGCGGCTGTCGATCGGACGGGCCCTCGCCGTTCGCCCAGCGTTACTGCTGGCGGATGAACCGACCGGAAATTTAGACGAGCAAACCGCCGATGGCGTCCTGACGTTGCTGCTCTCTCTGGTCAAAGAAACTCGCTGTGCGCTGCTCGTGGTGACGCACAGCGCCCGCGTTGCTGCTCCGCTGGACCGTACCTTACGCCTGCACCGAGGGCAGTTACAGGATCCCCATTCATGATCGGGCGCGCCCTCCTCACGCTACTCAGCCACTACACGCGCCACCCTGCGCAACTGGCGATGCTGCTGGTGGGGCTGTGGGTCGCCAGCGCCCTATGGAGCAGCGTTCAAGCGATTAACGCCACGGCAAAGGAGAGTTATGCCCGCGCTAACGCTCTCTTCAGCGCCGATACCGACCAGCTCGACCGCTTGGATGGTCAGCCGCTACGCATGGATGACTACCTGGCTCTGCGCCGGGCTGGGCTACCCGTCTCCCCACTGTTGGAAGCCACGATATCCCATGAAGGAGTATCGCTGACGCTGTTGGGTATCGACCCCCTCACGCTGCCCACGGGTGAAGGCAGCGGCTCGCTCATCGACTTCATCACACCCCCTTGGCGAACACAGCTCGCCCCGGATACGTTGCCCTCCCTCGGGCTGAATCGTGGTGATGGCCCTGGTACGAGGCCCACCCTTGGCGATTACACCCTGCCGCCGATTCAACTGCGCAGTGACTTGCCGCCCGATACGCTTGTGATGGATATTGGCGCCCTCTCTGCGCTCATGGGGGAACAGACGACGCTACGCTTGGTGACCGAACCCGATGCCATCGAGCGGCCGCCCAACGGCTATCGGATGACCCGGGCCGCCAGTGTGGCATCCCCCGAGCAGTTGACCGACAGTTTCCACCTCAATCTCACTGCACTGGCGTTTCTCTCGCTGGTCGTAGGCTTGTTCATCGTGCAGGCCGCCCTGGGCTTGGCCATGGAGCAGCGACTGTCGACCATGCGCACGCTTCGTGCCCTGGGCGTACCGGCCGCCAGCCTCACCCTGGCCATGTCGATAGAGCTATTGATATTGGGTGGCTTAGGGGCTGCCGCCGGCGTGGTCAGTGGGCTGTGGCTGGCGAGCAACCTCCTACCAGACGTTGCCAGCACGCTCAATTCGCTCTATCGCGCCGAGGTACAACACGCGCTGAGCTTACCGTGGCACTACTGGCTGGGGAGCGTTGCCATAACGTTAGGAGGGTTATTGCTGGCCGCGAGTGGCACGCTATGGCGCGCCGCAACTCTCGATGTCCTCGCGTTAGGGCATGCCCATGCCTGGCGCAGTGCCTATCAGCGCCAGCTACGTCGCATGCGAATCGCGGGCGGGGTAGCGGTGCTATCGACGCTTGGGTTGGCACTGTGGCTTAGCAGGCTCCCCACCGGCAGTGGTTTGATGCTGAGTTTCACGCTCGTCGCTGCGCTGCTGCTCACCTGTGCGCTCTGTTTACCCCCGTTGCTCGATGCCATCTTACGCGGTTTGCAGGCCGTCTTTCGCCGCGTGGCGCTGCTACAGTGGGCGGTGGCGGATATACAGCTACAGCTTCCTCGCCTATCGCTGGCGATGATGGCGCTGCTGATTGCCCTCGCAACGAATCTTGGCGTGAGCAGTATGGTCGGTGGCTTTCGGCTGACCTTCCTGGAGTGGCTGGACCAGCGGCTGAGTGCGCCACTCTACATCAACGCGGCCCCGGCTACTCTGGGGCCTCTCAACGACTGGCTACGCGACCAAGAGAGCGTGCTGGCGCTGTTACCCACCGCGAGAGGCAGTACCGAGGTAGTGAATGTTCGCAGAGCATCGGGCAGCCAGGACGTACCACCGGGCAGCATCCCGCTTTTCGGCATTCAGCCTGTACCGCGCCTGACCGAGCACTGGCCTCTCTCAGAGACCCAAAGCGGCAACACCACCGCGTGGCAGGCGCTCACACGCGACGGCGTGTTCATCAACGAGCAGATGGCGTTCGCACACGACCTCACCCCCGGCGACACCCTGACGCTCGTTCGTCCACAGGGCAGCCAAGAAGCCACCATCGCCGCGATCTACCCCGACTACGGAAATCCCCAACCGCAGATCGTCATGACCGTCGACACGCTGACCCAACGCTATGGAGGCGAGTTGGCCACCGTGGGCGTCGCTTTGCGAGAAGGCGCCGACGTCGCCCTGTTTCGTCGTCTGCTCATGGAGAGGTTCAACCTTTCCAGTGACGCGCTGGTCGATCAGCAAGAGGTCAAACAGGTAGCGACGACCATCTTCGAGCGCACGTTTAGCATCACGCGCGCCCTGAACGGCCTCACTCTGGGCGTGGCTGCCTTGGCTCTGCTGACCACGCTGTTGGCCCAAGCCCAGCAGCGCCAACGCCACCTCGCCACGCTCTGGGCGCTGGGGGTGCCACGCAAAACGCTGGTCGCTCTTCCGCTGATCCAGCTCGGCGGACTCGCCTTGTTAACCGGGCTGTTTGCCCTGCCGCTAGGCATCGCGATTACCTGGCTGCTGGTCGCCGTCATCAACGTGGCAGCGTTTGGTTGGCGGTTACCGCTTCAGCTGTTTCCCAGCGAGATCGCCACCCTAATGATCACCGCCGTCGGTGTCGCCCTGTTGGCAGCCGCTCTGCCTTGCTGGCGGCTGTGGCGCAGCAGGCCAAGCGCTTTGCTGAGTGAGGGAAACACATGAACCAATACGCGAAACGCGCCATGCTCGTCGGGTGGCTAGTCGGCATCTTAACGGGATGCAGCGACGAGCCACGCACTACGCCATCGCAAGAGGGCTTCGCTGGGCTAGGAGCACAGGCGGAGGGCTACGCCCAGGCCAGCGCCGACGTGCCGCTAACCTTTCCAACCGATCACGGCCCCCATCCCGATTACCGCATCGAGTGGTGGTACCTCACTGCCAACCTGGAAGACAGTGCTGGCCAGCCGCTGGGGCTTCAATGGACGCTGTTTCGTCAAGCGCTCATGCCACCGGATGAACGCCCAGCACCTGCTCCTTGGACTATCGACCAGGTATGGATGGCGCACTTAGGGCTCTCGCAAGGGGAAACTCACCTTGCGGCCGAGCGGTTTGCCCGTAGCCACAGCCAGCCGCCACCGGGGCAAGCGGGGGTCACGGCCTTCCCCTTTCATGCGTGGATCGACGATTGGGACCTTCAAAGCCCCGGTAGCGACAATTTCGAACGATTCACCCTTCGCGCCTACAGTGGTGACGGCGAGGAGCGCTTTGGCTACGAACTTTCTCTGACCGCAGACGGGCCACTGGTGTGGCACGGCGACAATGGTTTCAACGCAAAAACCGTTCAAGGCCAGGGATCGCGCTACTACTCACAGCCCTATTTACGTATCGAAGGAAGCGTCACGCTCCACGGCGAGCAAAAAGCCGTGACGGGAAGGGGCTGGCTAGACCGAGAGTGGAGCAGCCAACTGCTGACCGCCGAGCAGACCGGCTGGGACTGGTTTTCACTGCATTTGAACGACGGACGCAAGCTGATGGCGTATCGGCTGCGTGGCGGCGGTGAGGACGGCGGGGACTACCTGTTCACCCACCTCATGGACGCACGGGGCACGACCCAGCAACGAGGGACCGACGGCGTTGTCCTGACACCCCTTGAGATTCAGCGCGTGGCACGGCGGGATATTCCAACCACGTGGCAGCTAACGCTGCCTGACGCGGGCTTGGACCTCACCATCGAGGCCCGCCACCCTAATCGCTGGATGCCCACCACCGTGCCCTACTGGGAAGGCGACGTCACGGTGCGAGACACCGCCACACAAGAGGCTCTGGGGGTGGGCTATCTCGAAATGACCGGCTACGAGGTAAACGACTAATCGTACTCCTCTAGGATGGGCTGCCACCCTTCGGGTGAATAGCGCTCCAAACCACTTTCCCCCAGCCGCGTCAGCCACAGCCAACGATGGTGAATCAAATCCGCTACCACTGGCTGACGCTCGATGATCGCCTCAATGCGCTCTCTGGGTGCGTCGATCACCACGGTCAAACGCAGCGGCTCGTGATGAAGCTTGTCGCCATCGCGCAGCGACTGCTCCGGTAACCCAATGCGGAGTTGAGGAGAGTTACCTTCAATGACGCCTACATGGCCTCCCACGACCGAGTGCAGCAGCTTGTTGCCCGCGCCGTAAAGTCCTGGCACCACGGTGGATGCGTAATACTGCAGATTGATCCAGCTGGCGACCAGCATCGGCGCCATCATCAACCCTTCCAGCACGCTGCCTTCCGGATCTTGGTCAGGGTGGTACTCATGCAGGAAGACCCGGCCATCCAGCGCTTTGCCTTGCGTGCGCGACCTAGGGGCTAACACCAGCGCAGCGTTATTGACCAATCCCCATTCTGGCCGCGGCTGAGACCAGTCTGCACCGCGCATGGCCAAGGCCTTCAAACGATCGATCGCGCTCTCACTTTTGACGCCCAAATCAGATGCGCGCTCTAACCGAGTCGCCTCCCCAGCGCGCTGCGCGCCGTTCTCGAAAGCGGTCAACGCGCTTTCCAGCGCCTTGGGCATTTGATCATCCCGGTAAACATGCACCCGATCGGTCAGCGTGCAATGCGTTGCCGCCAGCGCAAAGAACGGGGTGGGCAGCGCGACGCCCGCCTGCTGCAACGATTGCTGAACGTCTCGGTCGTTCAATAACGCAGCCGCGACCCGGGCGTTCATACCACCGCCCTGCCCGCCACAGGCACCGCAGGTGAGCCCGGCATGGTGCGGATTATTGTCACTTTGTGAATCGTGGCCCACCAGCACCAATAGCGACGCGCTCGGGTTGCCCAACAGCGTGAGCAGGTTCTTGGCCAACGCCACCTTTTCATGGCGGGCAATCGGCTCACCGTCGTAGGTGTGGAACAATCCGGCAGGCGCCTCGCATTGCGGCACCGATGCCGACTTACGCAGGCTGTCTTTGATCAACTTCCAGCCCCAGGCAATGCCGGTGGTCTCGACCAGTGTAAAGGTGGAGAGCGGCGCGTACTTGGCGTGGCGTACGCTTTGCCGTTGGCTCTCTTTTTGATAGCGCTGCACGCCCCGGGTTGTCGGATCTGGTGAGCCCACGCGATAGGTCGGTTTCAACAAACCGGGCACGCGGGGCTGAGCACGCTCTGGACCCGTGGCCGCATCGGCTACCGGCATGGCGAAAAAGCCCGCCACACCCAGCGTGGCGACCGTAGGAGCAGCATGTTCTAAATGACGACGGAAGCGCTCGGAGCGAACGTCGATACAAAACGCAGCTTGAACGTCGGGTGTGGTGGTGTGCGTCGTACTTAGAGCTGCCAACGAAGCCGCCAATACCCGCTGATAGCCTAGCTCGTACGCGTGCTGCCAGCACCACAGCGCTTCATGCTGGGTAGGCGTGGACGCCTCATCGGCTTGCCATTGGGCAAGCCATTCACTCTGCTGAATACTGGTGAGTTGATTGACACCAAGCCACTCCCAAGCCAGCGCCATCGCTGCCAGTTGGTGAATACCGGCCGCCTCCTGCTGATGGGCGCTGTGCCAACCCATGCCCTGACACCAGGATGCCCAGCCATTCACCCTCAGCAAGAGCGTATGGGTCAACACTTCGAAGGCTTCCGGCGTAAGCGCCCAGTCCACCGCCACCTGCTCGATTGCAGCCTTCGGCTCATCGGGCAGCGTTTGCATCGCTTGGCGCAGGGCCTTGGGCCAGCGTAGATCGTGCTGCGCCATACTTTTCCAGTAGTGATACAGCGACTCTCCAGCAGGCGTCGACCAGCGCTGCTGATGCTGATCGAAGTAGCTGGCGCAACTCTCCGCGAGCGGATCGAACCCGGTATGGTCCTCCAGACGATCCCAGGCGCTATGCAGCGAAGCGATCACTTTCGGGGGCGCTGTCAAATAACCGATCACGCTCTGCTCACTGTAGGCGTATCCACCCTGACGTAGCGCCTGCTGCACATCTTGCCGCGTGATTCGGCCCGTTTCCCAGGCATGACGATAGAACTCGGCAGGCATGGTCATCGGCTGCCCGGCGCGACGGCTCAGTGCGTGGCTTACCCGCTCGATAGGCTGATGCTTCACTCCCCACCACGGGTTGACCGCAATCCACTGATCCAACGGCCATACCGGGGCGATGGCATCGGTCGCTCGTGTCACCGCATCATGGTAAGGCGCCGTTTGCTGAGCGGAAGACATCGCGGTTTCTGACACCGGTGACTGATTCATGACCACTCTCCTTTCAAACCAGGCGCCAAGGAGGCTGGGCGCGACCAGGGGCGAATGGGGGCCACCGCATCCACCGCGCGTTGGAACGGCAGCGCCAGATACAGGCCTTGGCTAAAGTGAACGCGCCAGCGCGCCACACAGCTTGCCTGAGGGAAGAGCGTTACGGCACCGGCAGCGAGCACGAGGCTTGCCAACATCAAGGTACCCAGCAAGGCTGCCGTGAGGGTCAGAGGTGCGTACGCACTCGGCAACGCAGGCGCCAACACGCTGTGCAGCAAGGCATACAGCGGTACCAGTGCCAGCGCCATGGCGAACAGCGCCACACGCTTGGGTTTAGCCGTGCCCACCGGCATTCCCAGCAGCGTACTGCCAACCGCCAAGCTCAATAGCGCGCCTAACAGTGGATTGTGGCTCACCAGTACCGGGAAGATGGCCAGCAGCACAGCGGCCAACGCTGTTGCGGGTAGCGCAAGGGAGAGGCGCTGACGCAGCGGGGCCAGTGGCAAGCGTTCGCAGCGTGCCGCGCGAACGGTACGGCCAGATGCCAGGAACGAGTGCGCTTTGTAGAGCGAGTGCGCCAACAAATGCGCCAGCGCCAGCGTATAAGCGCCTACGCCGATTTCAAACAGCATGAAGCCCATTTGCGCACAGGTAGACCACGCCAGAGCGTGTTTGACGGACGTTTGCGTGAGCATCGTCATCACCGCTACAAGTGCTGTAAAGCCGCCGACGGCAATCAGCAGGTAGTGCCCCAACGTCAAGCCATCGAAGACCGGAAACAGGCGCAGCCACACGAAACCACCCAGGTTGATCACGCCAGCATGCAGCAGCGCAGACACCGGTGTGGGCGCTTCCATCACTTTAATCAGCCAGCCATGCATCGGCACCTGGGCACACTTGCACAGCGCCGCCACTGCCAGCGCCACCGAGGCGGCTTCCAATTGCCAGCCACCGCTTGCCACCGCCGCCGCTGCGAACAGTTCGGGGAGTTCGAACGTGCCAAAACGGGCATACAGCAGCGCCACTGCTGCGATCAAGGCGGCATCGCCAATGCGGCTTACGACGAATTTCTGCCACGCCGCCCGCTGGGCTTCGACACGCTCGGGGTAGAGCGTCAAAAGATGATGGAGCGCCACGCTCACGCCCACCCATGCAATCAGCATGACGACCAAGTGGTGGGTGAACACCAGCAGCATGACACTGGCGAGTACGACCAAGCACCAGGGTAAAAAGCGACGTTCACCACGGTCACCTTGCAAGTACCCCTCGGCAAAGCGCAGCAAGACGGTGCCTAATAAACTGATGAGCAGTGCCATCCACACGGCCAAACCATCGGGGTATAGCCCCAGCGGCTGAGCCGCTTCAGGCAGGCCGGTGGGCAAACCCAGCGCATCCAGCACCAGCAGGCCGCCTACGGCCAGGCTGGCCGTTAGCGCACTGGCGGTGAGTACGCGGCCGACTTTCCACGCGCGCTGAAGCGATGCAGGCGAGCTGGCGCGAGCGCTGGCACCCGCCATTACCAGCAGCGATACCGGAATCAATAACCAGAGCGCCAGCAGTGACAGCACTGCGATCTCGATAACATGTGGCATAACCGTTCTCCCTTGGTCGTATGCCAGGGACTATGCCGTTCTCGCCACCATATAAAAAATAGTTTATATCTGATAAAACGTTCGCTAAAACAGAACGAAGAGCCCAATCGCTACTGAGACGACGCTGCCATGAAGCTTAACTACCACCATCTTTACTACTTTTGGCAGGTGGCAAAATCGGGCCACCTGACCCGCACGGCCGAGGCGCTGCACGTGTCGCAGTCGTCGCTTTCGCAACAAATTCGTCAGTTGGAGGAGCGCCTGGGCCAGGCGCTGTTCATCCGTGAGGGGCGTCAGCTGCATCTTTCTGAAGCGGGCAGGCTCGCGTTCGACTACGCAGAAGCCATTTTCACTCAAGGCGAGGAGCTTAGCGCACTGTTTGCCGAAGGTGGCCACGCCCACCGCGAGGTGGTGCGCGTAGGTGCCGTCGCCACGCTGTCGCGTAACTTTCAGGAGGGGTTCGTGCGGCCGCTGCTAGGCCGAGACGATCTAGATTTGATATTACAAAGCGGTGGGCTGGACGACCTGCTAAGACGCCTGTCAGCCCATAAGCTTGATGTCGTGCTCTCGAACCAGCCCGTTCGCGGAGACAGTGAGCATCCTTGGCGCTCACAGCGTTTGGCGCGCCAGCCGGTGAGTTTGATCGCAACACCGCACCTCACGCCACCGCCGGTATTTCCCAGCGCGTTGAACGGGCACGCCTTCATTCTGCCCGGAGTGGAAAACGCCACGCGTCACGCTTTCGATCAGCTATGCGGCCACTACCGCCTCACGCCCAAGATCGCTGCCGAAGTGGACGACATGGCCATGATGCGTCTGCTGGCGCGGGATACCCAGCACATCGCCGTTATGCCCCCTGTGGTTGTGCGCGACGAGCTGCACAACGGCACGCTCAAAGATTACGGCGCGCTGCCCGGCGTATGGGAGGAGTTCTACGCCATTACCATTCAGCGCCGGTTTGAATCCCCCAGCCTAAAAGCGCTGCTCACACGCTCTGGCGAATCGCTGCTGGATTAGCGCTTCGCACAAGCGCCCTACTTCGCCAACACATCCGCCACGCCGCGCTCGGCGGCTTCAATGGCACCTGCCAAGTAACCGGCATACTGCTCGCCCCACTCGCTGCCAATGCCGGTTAAGCAAGGCTGCCAAGGCCCATCAGCAGCGCGAACGGGCGGTGCCATGCCATGATGCTGGCTAGGTTGTTGATCGGCGTGGGTAGCGGTGAACGGCTCCTGTGCCCAATCTTTAATCACATCCCGCGTTGGGTTAGCCGCTTCCGGGCCAAACAGCCTGGCTAGCTGTGCGCGGCAGTGCTGGCGCAACGCCTCATCGCCTATCTGCGCCCGTGCGCTGGCAGGTAAGCTAAAAAAGCCAAACAGCGCTGCGTGGCCATCTGGGTGGGACGCATCATGAATTTCACCCAGCGGGCCGATCAAGCTACGTGCCTCTCCTGAGAGCTGTACTTCTCTCCAAAAAGGCGTGGCATACAGCGCCACGTATTTACCGTGGGGTGCCATCCAGGTAGCGGTATTGGCCCACTGGTGGGCAAGCCGCTCCGGCAGCGGCGGCGTAAAGGCTATCGACTGCGCCGCCAACCTGGGCGGCAACGCCAGCAGCACGTGCTGCGCGCTGTAACGCTGCCCGCTCGCACACTCCAGTGCCACATTGCCACTGCCGGTAAGCGACATCGACTTAACCACCTGCCCGGTGTGAAGTCGCGAAGATTCAACACGCTGGCGCAACGCATCTATCAATGCCTGCATGCCGCCCTGTAGCCGCATCGAAGGCGGCTGATTCGCAAAGCCCTGCATACGCACAGGCGGCATCTGGTGAGAGCGCTCCACCACCATATCGCCGGTTTCATGCTGGGCAAACGACGGCAGTCCCAGCGACTCCACCAGCGCCCCCAGCGCGTGCTGAAACCCCGGCCAAAACCACGAAGGCCCCAGATCAAACGCCTCAGAAGCACGGGCCGCCTCCGGCACCAGCGACGAAATCCGCCCACCCACCCGCTCCCGCGCTTCCAGCACCACGTAATCGGTGATGCCCCGCTGTTCCAACAAATAAGCGGCATACAGCCCCGCCAAACCAGCGCCCACGATGGCGATGCGTGTTGTGTGCATGAAGAGGTCTCGGTGGTGGGTTAGGGTTGGGAGGATAGCTTAGTTGGGTGGGTTTTAGGGTGGTTGGATATGGGGCGAGCCGTTAGCTGCTGTATTTGAGTCAGCTAACGGCCAGGAGCAGACATTCAGCACAACTGAAATAACAAGTAATACAGCCACAGCGAAACCGTTATCTGCAATTGTAAGCTAGGGCTAAATCGCAGTCGTTCACTAGGCTGCTCGCCCGCTATAGCCGATCTTGGCCTGCGCAGCCATGCTACCAAACTGAATTAATATCTATACACCAAGTGATCATAATCACCATCAATAAATCCAGATTCAACACCAAACAGGACTCCAATTTCTTTTATCGCACAGAGAACGTCTCGTTGAATCTTCTGCATGCTTCTTTCTGAGAAATCGTGTTGAAACTTAGCTGCAAAACTGAAACCTATATAAACTACCGGATCCTTATAATGAACAAGATAGTTTCGCATATCAAAAAGATCCTGGATGCCAGCTCTCCAACTTGAATCGCCATAAGGTAATCGAGAGATTTTGTACAATTTTTTTAGCTTGGCTGTTGTGCTTCCATAGCTTCTCTCATTCTCTTCTTTAGCTATTGGATGAGCATGCCAAACTAAATTTACAAATGCCTCAAATGAAATTGCCCAGCCAAGAATAGCTTCAATGCAGAGAGCAATAGTTTCATCATCTTCAAACCCTGGACCTTTAAAGGAATAAGGTTTTCCAGACTCTGGCACAGAATCAGGAACCTCAACCATCTTCTTCTTAGCTTCATCAAAACTATTGTTTGCTCTCCTTAGCATGAGCTGCTCAACATTGAGCCTGTATCCATATGTCATATATTTCTCTGAGCTTCAAAGTTTAATTAATCTGGCTTTTTTTTCGGCCAAAAGCAAGCGTTGAGCATAGCCTAATCTAAACATAGTCGATCGTTAAGCCGACACCGGCAATGCAATAGACCAATCAAACCAAAGCTCCTCGGAGCTACTAGAAAGACCGATCCAGTTTACCCGGACATCTTTCGCGGCAGAGCTCGCATTCGCCTCGGCCAGTTGGGTATTGAAAGCGGATTCCGCTAGTGCTCCTGGTGTGAGTAGGCAAAGTGCTCCAAAAGTGTAATGGTTGCTCGTCCATGAAGGTGGAAACTTTACTTCATATAGAAGTTCACACGTTCTCAATGTCGATCGGTACCTAAAGTGTCCTTCTGGGCAAACAAGAAATTCGTTAAATGTCAGCTTCCCGAGTGGAACCTCAAGAGTCGGCAGCTTGAAGCCCTGCTTCGGGCTGTCATTAGTGATGGCAAGGGCCACTGAGCGAGCAGCCCCATCCACATAGAATTCGATCTGCGCTAGCGCGTCCCCAAAATTATATTGCCATATCTCCTCGCACTGCCGGTGCGGCGGACCTAGTGATGTAACCACGAACTCTTTGGAAACCCCAGGGCCTATGTGCTCGAAAAAATTCCGCGGAGTCTTCTTAGCTTTGATTCTATGGGGAACGAGTCGGCCGTAAAGATACTTGACTCCCGCTAAGAAAGCGGACCCACCCAATCGAGTTGCTAATGTTTCAAATATCACAGGCACCAATATCCTTTGGTCTGACGATAATCGGTGGCCGATCGGCTCCAGCGACCGATGCTGCGGCCGTTACATCAGCATAGCCTGAAGCTACCCCATTCGGCCAGGAGCGGACTTTGAGGTGGTGCTGATATAACGCCCGCAGCACGCGCGGCTTTGTAATGGAGGCACAGCCGCAATGAAAAGCCGTCGCTGTGCCTGCGATTGTTATGCATTGCTAGATCACCCACGAGAGGCACCAGCCCAGAATCAGAGCCAACGGCGGCAACCTAATGGCGAGCTGCGCCTTTGTTGTTCGAAACACTCTCCCAGCAAGCGACAGAATAATCGTAGCCAACCATACAAACGCGAAGCTATAGAACGCAATGCCGGCGAAAGTATTAAAGCGACCCCAAGCTTCTAAGTCCCCGATACCGGATTTGTCTATTACTTGATCCGCTTGCCATGCAAGCCCCAGAAACCCCACGACCAAGAGCAGCTGAACCAACAATGAGATACTCAAAGCTCTGCTCATGCACGACCTGCATAACACCCCAAGTAGGGGCAAATTTTGCGTTTTGAGCGCAGCGAAACAAAATTTGTCCCGCTGCCTTGGTTTGTTAACTGATTTCTAGCCAGCAGGCTCTGGACTCTTGGTGAGCTTGCTGGATATTCTTAGGGAAAAACGAAGTATCAAGTGTTGCGACTGCAATAGATACCCAGTCTGGAAATTTTTCACTACCGCTCCATTCTATGCTGGAACCACACACACTACAAAACTTGCGGACAATGTTTCCGGATGAGTTGTATGAGGAAAGATGCTCTTCACCCGAAACATATCTTAAATCTGCTTTCGGTAGACTTGCATAAGTTGCAAAAGCAGCACCATGTTGCTTCTGGCACATTTTGCAATGACAGTGAGTTGTAGCTTTTAGCTCCGATAGAAGATCAAAAACCACTGCTCCACATAAACAGCTACCTTTGTACATAATCTTTCCTGAAACAGTTAACAGTGTATTAGACGGCGCGTTCTATGATTGAATTAGCGTGTTGGCACTTTCTTCCGGCAAATGCAGCCTGCCATACTACCCTAATCCTATGATTATTATGAACATTAATTCCCATTAGGCTGTATAATCAAAATTCGCGCGCCTGCTGCATTTTCCGAAATGTCCGCTAAGGGTCGCAAGCAGCCAAAACACTCAAGCCTCACCATTCTTAACCAACATTAGCGAAGTCAGCAGCCTCTGTCACGCTTATTGTGTAATCCAATGGGCAAACGCCCGCCGCGCGCATTTGTCCGCTGCCTTAAGCACTGCTAGCTGGAAGAAATAAGGCAAAAAAGAAAAAGCCCTTCGTGAATGGACTTTTCGAGATAGATAAAACCGGCACACTACTCTTACTGCCATTGTTTCGCCTCTAAAGCAGCACCTACCCATATCCTTACACCATTGGCAGCCCCAGCCTGTCGCGGGCTTGCTGCTAGGTGGCGACTGGGCGCAGCGCGACGGTTCTCTCGACCAGCGCTGCATTAGAGGCGGCTAGCGTATCGCGATCTATCCGCACGTTATCTTAAAGCCCGGTGCGGGTATGGCCGCCTGCTGCAATCGACCATTCGTTCAGCCGGTATTGGTTGGCTCCTATGCCTGCGCCGCACCACTGAGCGTCGGGGGCTAGTCGCTTGAGCGTTTCAATAAAGAAGTCAAAGCTGTGTTTGTCGGCGGGCATTGAGTTTTTAACCCCCATGACGAACTGAACGTAAAGCGGCGCTTTTAACTTGCCCTGCTTTGAAAGCGCTACCGCCTGATGGATGTGCGAGAGATCAAACGCCGCAATTTCAGGCTTCACGTTGTACTTGAGCATTTCGCCTGCCAGCCATTCCACCAGTTGGGCAGTGCTCTTTAGCCCTTCTATCAGGCGGCAAAACTTCTCTTGGACGGAGCTAAGCTGGCACAAGGCTCCGGGATTAAAACGCAGTCTCTATAGACAGTCCTTGTACACACCACCCACTTTGAGTTAATAGTTAATAATCAAGCTAACTTCCTATCTCTACATGGCGGGCTTTGCCGGGGCACGCTTCACTCCAGAGCGCATTAATTGCATTAAAAACAAAAGGATAAGCAACATGCAACATGATCAAAGCTCAACCCCTGTACGCAGAAGCGTTGTTGTTCAAGAGTTCACCAACAGCGTGTTAGACCCCAACGCCCCGATGCTGGGGCCAGTGGAGAGTGGCGGCACCATCATCGCGAACACGGCTCCCGGCTGCTGGGGGCCGATGATTACGCCCCGTTTGCGTGGCGGGCATGAAGTGACTACGCCTGTGTTTATCGAGGGTGCAGAAGTAGGCGATGGCGTGGCAATACGGATACGCGAGATTACCATCACCTCGATTGCGACGGCCTCCGGGCACGACAGCTCACCGGAAGGCTTTTGCCTGGGCGACCCCTACGTGGCAGCGCGCTGCCCTACCTGCGATACCGTGTGGCCTGAAACGCACATTGAAGGTATCGGGCAAGACGCGGTGAGATGTGATGTATGCAACAACCCCGTCAAACCCTTCGAGATTGTGCATGGCTATACCGTCACGTTTGACGACACGCGCACCGTTGGCCTCACCGTGCCCAGCGATGTTGCTTCCACGTTTGCACAGCGTGCTGATCACTATTCGGCGCTACCCGACGGCAGCAAGCAGCACTCGATTCTTAACTATGCGCCTTCTGATATGCCGGGCACGCTCATTCGCACACGCCCGTTTATGGGCCAGCTAGGCACGTGCCCTTCCATGCCGATGCCGGATAGCCACAACGCCGGAGATTTCGGCGCGTTTTTGGTAGGCGCGCCCCATGAATACGCGATCACGCCCGAGCAGTTAGCGGAGCACAAAACCGATGGCCATATGGACATTGATGCCGTACGGGCAGGCGCCATTCTGATTGCGCCAGTCAAAGTGCGAGGCGCGGGCGTCTATATGGGCGATATGCACGCAGGCCAAGGCGATGGTGAAATTGCCGGGCACACCATGGACGTGGCTGGCAGCGTTACCCTGCAGGTAGAAGTCGTCAAACACTACCCGCTAGATGGCCCGGTACTCTTTCCCCTACTGGAAGATTTGCCACCCCTAGCCAAACCGTTCAGCGCCTCGGAAAAGGCCAAAGGGCAGCGGCTTGCGGAAAAATGGGGCGTTTCTCATATTGAACCGCTAGCGCCCATTTCAGTAGTCGGCACCGCCGCCAACCTGAACGACGCCATCGAAAACGGCCTGGAACGGGCAGCCAAACTGCTGAAGGTGAGCGTGGCGGAGATCCGCAACCGAGCCACCGTTAACGGCGCAATTGAAATTGGCCGGGCACCGGGGGTGATCCAAGTAACGTTTTTAGCGCCGCTCGCGAAGCTGGATGAGGTAGGGCTGGGGGATTATGCCAGGGAGCAGTATGATTTGTAGGTTCGCTGGTTAAAGCTACTGGCCCGCAACGAGCTGCCCCTTTCCAATAGGCAGCTCGTTTTCTTTTGTGCTCACACGCCTACTTTTACTCGCTCTCCCTACAGGCGAAGTCTCTCGATTAACAGGCCAACTGGCTCATTTGCATAAAACAGAGGTGCATATGTAGTAGTGGCTTGCCAGACAGCATGGTAACTTTCATGAACACTTATATAAAAAGAAGAAGGAAAATCGGTATGTCTCGAGTGACCCTAGGCGTAGCAACCGCCTTAACATCATTAATGTTCGCCCTTCCCGCCTACTCTGACTCCCCGCTGCGGTTAGCGGTTGACGTTCCCTTTGAGCCCTTTCAGTACCGCTTACCCGACGGCACGTTGACAGGCTTCGAGGTCGAGCTGGGCGAAGAGGTATGTCGACGCATTGAGCGTGAGTGTGAATGGGTCGAGCAAGGTTGGGATGGCATCATTCCTGGCTTGCTGGCTCGCAAATACGACGCGATTGTCTCCTCCATGGCGATTACCGATGCACGCCGCGAACAGGTGCTTTTCTCAGAGCCTTACTACAGCAACCCCAGTGTGTGGGTGACTCAGGTAGGCAAAGAGATTGATATTGAAGACCAAGACGCGCTTGAAGGCTTATCGGTAGGCGTACAGCGCGGCACTATTCGTGATGCCTACATCACCGATACCTACGGCGACTTGGTAGATGTGCGCCGCTATGCAACCGGCGAAGACTTAGCGGTCGACGTTCAGTCAGGCCGCCTAGACGCAGCCTTTATGTATTACCCGCTGGCGCTGTCATCACTTCGGGTTAATCAGGATGGCAGCAACGTAGTGACCAGCTCACCCCTAATCCGTGAACCCAAAAGCTATTTCGGCCATGGTGTCGCCGCTGCCTTTCATCCACGTAACGAGGCTTTAGCAGATCAGTTCAATGAGGCGCTACGTGAGATTAAGGAAGACGGTACTTACGACGAGCTAATGAATAAGTACGTGGATTACGATATTAAGATTTAAGGCCTAGTGATAATACTGCTAGCGATGAGGGCAGCACGCCAGTGCTGCCCTTTTGGTATCTAAACATTGTGAAGTAACCAACCGTGGATCACTCACCTTCTAAGAAGCAAAAACCGCTGACATAATTTACTTTCAGACAACGAAAAAAGCCCCTGACGAATCAGGGGCTTTTCGAGATAAGTGGCGGAGGGACAGGGATTCGAACCCTGGATAGGCTATTAACCTATGCCGGTTTTCAAGACCGGTGCATTCAACCGCTCTGCCATCCCTCCGGCTTATGGGTGCGTATAATAACAGCTTCCCCTTGTAAGTCAACGCCTTTTGAATAAATTAGTAGAGCCTTAAGCCAACACGGGTAATCACGCCCCCCTCCATTTCACTCACGACCCAATGGATACCGTGCCAGTCCACGTCGTCACCGACGACGGGGTGCCCTCCCACTCTGAGCGAGACGAACTCCGCCAACGTCATCTCCTGCTCGCCGGGGCTCAGGGTCAAGCCGTAGGCTTGGGCGATGTCCTGCATTTGCGCATTGCCATCCAAAGTAAAGGTACCGAAGAAGGCGCGCTCCTGTTTAAGCTTGGCATCACCGTTGAACAGCCGGTTGAGCGCAACGAGGTCTTCCGTGCGACCGATCACGCAGATCACATCGCCCAGCTTCAGCCGGGTGCTGCCTTTGGGATGCAGCATGACGTGATTGCGGAATAGCGCAGAAATCAGTGCGCCCGAGGGGAACCGCAGCAGGCGAATGGGAACGTCTTCCAGGTCTTCGTTTTCGACCACGTACACGAACATCTCGAAGTCGTTATCCGGCAAAATACCCAGCGGGCCTCGACGGTTAGGCGTAGTGCCCGCTGGCACTTCGACTTTCAACCAGCGGGCCATCAGCGTGAGCGAGCCGCCTTGAATCAGCAACGACATCAATACAACCGCGAAGGCCACGTTGAAATAGAGCGAGGCGTTTTCGACACCGCCAATCACCGGGAAGATCGCTAACACGATAGGCACGGCGCCGCGTAGGCCAACCCAAGCAATGAAGAAGGTTTCGCGCCAACGGAATTTAAAGAAGGGTTTGATGGTGATCAGTACGGCCAGCGGGCGGGCAATGAAGATCAACGCCAACGCGACGAACCCCGCTGGTAGCGCCACTTCCCAAAGCTGGCTAGGGGTTACCAGCAGGCCCAACACCAAGAACAGGCCGATTTGGCTCAGCCATGCCAAGCCGTCGTGCACGGGGAGAATAAAGTTGAGGTGCCGCCCGGGCTGGTTACCAATCATCAAGCCCGCCAGGTAAATGGCCAAGAAGCCGCTCCCCCCCAGCACGCTGGTTAGCCCGAATACGCTAAAGCCAAGCGCCAGCGCCAGCATTGCATAAAGGCCCGGCGCCAAATCCAGCCAGCGGAGCAGCTTGGCGCTCAGCCAGCCGCCACCAATACCCACCGCCAACCCAATACCAAACTGAGAAACGAAGAACAGCAGCGTTTCGGTCACACCGCCAATATCACCGACCAACAGCTCCACCAGCATGAGAGTCAAGAAAATCGCCATCGGGTCGTTGGTACCCGATTCGATTTCCAGCGTGGCCCCTACCCGTTCGTTCAGGTTCACCCCACGGCCACTCAGCATGGAAAAGACCGCTGCGGCATCGGTGGACCCGACAATGGCCCCCACAAGCAATCCCTGCACCAGGGAGAGATCGAACACCCACATGGCAATGACGCCGACGATAGCGCTCGTAATGAAAACACCCAGGGTGGCGAGAGACAGCGCAGGACGGAAGCCCACCCGGAACGTTTTGAGGCGGGTGCGCAGGCCACCGTCAAGCAGGATCATGGCGAGCGCTAGGTGACCAATGGTGAAGGCCATGGAGTAATCGTCGAACTCGACTCCTAGCAGGCCCTCTTCACCGGCCAACATGCCCAGGCCCAAGAAAATCAGCAGCAGCGGTACGCCCACCATGGATGAGAGGCGGCTCGCCAAGATACTGAGCGTCATCAGGGAACCACCTACAAGGAAGAACGTATAAATTGCGTCCATGTCTCTCCGTCTCTACATCAATGCCGTTCTATTATTGCATGCCACTGCTTAATTTACTGAGCGTGTTCTCTGGGTTTATGCAAGGGGCTAGCCAGGTGCTTTGCCTGACAGCTAAACTCCGCCGTCCTACCATCGGGAGTTGAGGTTATGTTGAACGCTTTTTTGCGTGGACGTTCATTGATAGCACTGTCATTGGCCTTAATTTTATTATTTTCAGTTTCAGCGACTTACGCAAACGAAGAGCGCGAAGCCGATACTCCAGAGGCGCCGCTCAGTCTGGATAGCGACGTGATGCTGCCCGAGGGGCTATGGCCGAGCGATGACGGCCGTGAAGCAGTTGTTCCCGAAGAGGCCCCGAGCATGGCGGTGATGCCACCACCGCCACTCGACCCGCCACCGCTCAAACAGCTCACACTGATGCTGGATTGGTATTTAAGCCCCCAGCATGCGGCACTCATTGTGGCGAAAGAGCGTGGGCTTTTTGCTGCTCAGGGCTTGGATATCGAGCTTTCGACGCCTGCCGACCCGTCCATTGCCATCAAGCTTTTGTCAGCGGGAGAAGTTGATTTAGCGCTGACGCGCCAGCCGCTGCTGCACTTGCATGCCCACGAAGGCGCGCCCATCGTGCGCATCGCCACGCTGATCGAGACTCCGCTTAATGCCATCATCGTTGCCGGTGAAGCGCCGCCTCCTGCAGAAACCGAGGACGCCCTCGCCGATCTGCATTACGGTTTTTCTACCCGTGAAGGGCGCGATGTGCTGGTGGAGCGGCTGGTGCCCCGTTCAGTCCGTCAAGTGGACGATTTCGTTGCGCCTGAAAGCGTGCATTTCGATGCCGCCGATGCCCTGCGTTCGAGCAGAGTCGACGCGGTAGCGGATGGTTTTTTCCATACGCTGCCACAACAGTTAGCGTCCGATGGCATCGTCACGCACACCGTGCGCTATAGCGAGCTCGACATCCCCCGCCATGACGGGCTGATTCTACTGGCCAACAGCGATGCCGTATCTCGCCGAGCCACCACATGGTCGCGAGTACTATTGGCATTGGAAGAAGCCAGCAACTGGATGATCGAGCATCCCAACGAAGCCTGGTCGCTGCTGGTCACGACGCACCCCGTGCTGGACAACCCCATTCATCAAGCAGCCTGGGAAGATTTGCTTCGCCGCGTCACGTTGAGCCCGGCCGCACTCGATGAACGGCGCTATGCGGCGTTTGAGCGCTATTTGCGCAGCGTCGGCGTGACGACCACCGAGCTTCCCGTCTCGCGGTTGGCGGTGAATCCGCATCTGCTGATGGAACGGTGATCTGCCACGGCAAGACTAGCCTCATCTTCAACACGCTGGAGCAGCATGCACGATACCCCACTAGTGTTTATCGATGTAGAAACCACCGGCACCCGCGCCACCCGTGATCGCATCACCGAAATTGCCGCGCTCAAGGTTGTGGATGGCAATGTCGTCGAGCGGTACGTTAGCTTGATTCATCCCGGCACCAGCGTGCCGGCTCATATTAGCCAGCTCACTGGGATTGACGACGACATGCTGGCGGATGCGCCAGCTTTTTCCACCATCGCCGCGTCGCTGTTGGAGTGGCTCGGCAGCGCCACGCTGGTCGCTCACAACGCCCGCTTTGATGCCAGCTTTTTACGCAATGAGTTCAAATGCGCGGGCTACACCTACCGGCCAACGCTGATATGCACGCTGCGTCTTTCCCGACGCTTGTACCCCACGCTGTCAGCGCACAACTTGGAGGCGCTGCTGACGCATTTTGACATTTCCCGGGCACGCCAACACCGCGCCGAAGATGACGCCACCGCGCTCTGGGCGCTATGGCAAACTTGGCAGCGCCAGTGTGAGCCTGAACGTTGGCAGGGCGCCCTTGCCGATGAGCAGCGTCACCGTAGCTTGCCTGCCCATCTCGCCAGCGAGCAGCTCGCCGATTTACCCAGCGCTCCCGGCGTGTATCTGTTTTATGGCCATAACCGACTGCCGCTTTACGTGGGCAAAAGCGTCAACCTGCGTAGCCGCGTTTTGGGACACTTTCAGCGCGATCACCAAAACGATAAAGAGATGCGCCTTGCTCAACAAATCCAGCATATCGAATGGGAGGAGACCGCGGGGGATTTGAGTGCGCAACTGAGGGAGGCCAAGCTCGTCAAAACGTTGATGCCGATCATGAATCGGCAGCTACGCCGCCAAGGGCAGCTGAAAACCTGGTACTGGCCGAGCGATGCCCCCTGCCCCACGCTGGTCAGCGGCAAAGCCCTCAGCCAGCCTCAGCCCGGCAAGCTGTTCGGATTATTCAGAAGCGCCAAAGAAGCCAAAGAGGCGCTTCGTAGCGTCGCCGAAGAGCATCAGCTTTGCCCACGGGTGCTGGGCTTGGAAAAAGGCAACGGCCGCTGCTTTGCGCAACAGCTCGGTAAATGCCGGGGCGCATGCTGCGGGCAAGAGTCGTTGGACGCGCACACCCAGCGCGCCCAGCAGGCCCTGGCCAAACTGCAGGTGAGCGCATGGCCGTGGCCTGGCCGGATCGTGATTCGCGAGCAGAGTCGTCGCGGCGGCCCCATTGCGCATCATGTGGTCGACCATTGGTGCTACTTGGGTAGCGCCACGACCCGCAGACGCGCCCAGGCGCTAACGGGGGAAGCGCCACAGTTCGATGTGGATACCTATCGTATCCTGACGCGTTTTTTGAACGCGCCAGAACAGCACAAGCTCAGGATTTCGCCGCTATGATTGCGCCGCTATGAAAGCGTCGATGGCTTGCTGAAACGCCTCTGGCTGGTCGGCGTGCAGCCAGTGACCGGCGTTTTTCAGAGTCATCAGCCGCGCTCGCGGTAGCACTTCGCGCAGGGCGGGCAGCATATCGTCGCTCACGTACTGAGACTCTGCCCCGCGCAGCACTAGCGTTGCCCCCTCGTACGGGCCATCGCCATCGGGCTGGCCGATGATGGCCTCGTAGCCGCGCTGAATTTCGTCCAAACCAACCCGCACTCCCATCACTCCTTGCTCATTCCGCACGAGGTTGGTCGCCAGGAACAGCCTGGTCGGCCGCGAGTCCACGTGTTGGGCCAACAAGGCATCTGCGTCACGGCGGTTGGTCGGCTTGCCTTCCCGTACCTGCGCGAGCGCAGCAAAGACATCGTCATGGCCGTGCTGGTACGCCACCGGGGCAATATCGGCCACCATCAGCGACAGGCAGCGCTGCGGCGCTTGGCGGGCCAGCGTCATGGCAACCTTGCCCCCCATGGAGTGGCCCAAAATATGGGCCTGGTCGATGCCCAGCTTATCCAGTGCCGACAGCACGTCCTGGCTCATGGCGTGATAGCTCATGCCTTCGGCGTGTGGAGAGCGGCCGTGGTTGCGCAGGTCGACCGCGATGACTCGGCGCTTTCGTTGCCACACTTTCAGATGCGAGCGCCAGTTGTCGGCACTGCCGAGCAAGCCATGAATCACTACCAGCGGCTGGCTTTCTGCGTCGCCGTCAGCGGGCAGGTCCATCACATAAAGATCCACGGGGGCATGGTCGGTCATGCTACTTCCTTATCGGTTAAGCGGTTCGCGGGGCGGCGCCGGCCTGCCCAGTCCAGACCACCAAGCGGCGAGTCAGCCAAGCTAGCAGTAGACCGTACAGCGGCAGGAAGATCAGCAGGCTAATACCCAGCTTGATGGCGTAATCGACGGCCGCAATTTCTACCCAGTGTTGAGCCATGAACGGGTCAGGACTGTTATAGAAGGCGGTGGCAAAGAAGGCAAACGTATCCGCAAGATTGCCGAGAATCGTCGAGCACACTGGCGCAACCCACCAGGCCCACTGGCGCAGCCGGTCGAACACCTGCACGTCCAACAGCTGGCCAAGCACGTACGCCAGAAAACTGGCAACGGCAATGCGAGCAACGAAGAGATTCCACTCGCCTAGCGCTTCGATACCGGCGAAGCTGCCACGTGGGAATATCACCGAGACCACGTAAGACACTAGCAACGCGGGAAACATTACACGCAAGATAATGCTACGGGCTGGCCCCTTACCAAACAGTCGCACCGTCAAGTCAGTGGCGAGAAAGATAAACGGGAAGCTGAATGCGCCCCAAGTGGTGTGGAAACCAAACAGCGTAAAGGGTAGCTGCACCAAGTAGTTACTGGCAGCGATGATGGCAATATGGAAAGCGACCATCACCATGAGACAGCGGCGATGTTGGGCGTCGGTTAAAGCGAACATGTGGATTGGCCTTTTTTTACTAGAGAGAGGGGTTAGGGAACCCTCGGACAAGCGCGGTTAGCGCCACTGGGGCGCGCATTATACGCGTTCCTCACGCTAATGAAAGACGGCGCAGCTTGGGTGCTGCTCCCCGTCACCCAGGCATTGAGTGACGGGGTGGGCATCACGACATCAGCTATCGGTGGGGGTTGCTCGGTCGGCCGCCCCAACGTTGCGCTCGCGCATCGCCGCATGCACATCGTCTAGGCTGGTGGGGTCATCGATGGTGGAGGGAATACCAAAGGACTTGCCATCGGCGATATTACGCAGCAGCTTGCGCAGTATCTTGCCCGACCGAGTTTTGGGCAGCCGGTTCACGATCAGCACCTGCTTGAAGCAGGCAATGGGGCCAATGTGTTCACGCACGCGCTCGATGAGTTCGGCCTCCAGCGTTGCTTCATCGCCGTCGAAGCCATCTTTGGGAATCACCAGCCCTACTGGCAGTTGCCCTTTCAGCTCGTCGTGAATGCCGATCACCGCGCACTCCGCCACGGCAGGATGCGCGCCTACGACTTCCTCCATTTCTCCCGTGGAGAGGCGGTGCCCCGCCACGTTGATCACATCGTCGGTGCGCCCCATGATGAATAGGTAGCCCTCTTCATCGAAGTAGCCGCCGTCGCCGGTCAAGTAATAGCCAGGGTAAGCAGCCATATAAGCACTGTGAAAGCGCTGCGGATCTCGCCAGATGCCGACCAAACACCCTGGCGGCAGCGGCTGCTGAATCACGACGCTGCCCTGCTGCATGGCTGGCGACCGTTCGCCGTCGCGATCCATTATTTGCACGTTGAACCCGGGCACCGGGTATGTGGCAGACCCTGCCTTAGTGGGCGCCGCTTCGATACCCGGCAGATTGGCGGCAATCGGCCAGCCGGTTTCAGTTTGCCACCAGTGGTCGATGACCGGCACATCGAGCAGATCGTCCAGCCAGTGAAAGGTGGGTGGGTCCAGACGCTCCCCCGCCACGTAAAGATGCCGCAGACTGCTAATGTCGTATTTCTCTAGCTGTTTGGCGTCTGGGTCCTCTTTTTTAATGGCCCGAAACGCCGTGGGCGCCGTGAAGAAACTCTTCACTTTGTACTCCTCGATCAAACGCCAAAACGCACCAGCATCCGGCGTTTTCACTGGTTTTCCTTCATACACCACGGTGGTGCAGCCACGCAGTAGCGGTGCATAGACGATGTAGGAGTGCCCTACCACCCACCCCACATCCGAGGCGGTGAACATCACATCACCTGGGGCCAAGTCGTAGACGGCTTCCATGGAGTACGCCAGGGCGACCGCATAGCCGCCGGTATCACGCACGACGCCTTTCGGCTTACCGGTCGTGCCTGAGGTATACAGCACGTAAAGTGGATCGGTCGCTTTGACGGGGACACACTCCACGTAAGGGGCATCCGCCACTAGGGTTTGCCAGTCCACATCGCCGGGCTGAAGCTCTGCACGATGCGCCTCGCGTTGATACACCACGCAGGCGTCTGGCTTGAAGCTGCTCAGCGCGATGGCTTTATCGACGATCGGTTTGTAAGGCAACACCTTATCGACCTCAACCCCACAAGATGCGACGATGACCACCTTGGGCTCGGCATCTTCGATGCGCACCGCCAGCTCATGGGGTGCAAACCCGCCAAACACCACGGAATGCACCGCGCCTAGCCGGGCACAAGCGTACATGGCAATCAGCGCCTCGGGCACCATGGGCATGTAAATGATCACGCGGTCGCCTTTGCTCACCCCCAGCTTGGCAAGCCCACCTGCAAAATGCGCCACCCGATCACGCAGCTCTCGGTAACTGAGCGTTTGCTTGGCATCTGTGACGGGAGAGTCCCAATAGAGCGCAGGCTGATTACCGCGGCCCTGCTCCACATGATAATCGAGGGCGGCGTAGCAGATATTGAGTTCGCCATCGTCAAACCATCGAGCGTGGCGCTGCTCATCGTAAGTAAGAATGGTGCTGGGCGGCGTGTACCAAGGGAGCCGCTTGGCCTGCTCGGCCCAGAACGTGTCGGGATGTTCGATAGAGTGCTGGTACGTACGCTGATAGAGGCTCATGGTGACCTTGTGATTATTGTGTCAGTGATGAAGCATCTTCAAAGCAAAGATGGATTGTTGACACTTTATAAAGTAACCATCCATCTCACCCTCATACTATGGGCGTAAACTCGACCAAAGCCGTATCTAAGCGCCAGCATTGTCAACAACACCAGCGGCATTACCATTGATAGAGCGTTAAACCGGTATTTGGACAAAAACCCCTAAATTACTGATCATTAAACAACCCAATCCTCGCGACGCGACGATGGCTACATAATCTATAACAACGCTGTCATAACAGTGTAGGCAAGGAGAACTTCATGTCTGCTTCTACTAGCGCCGCTGCACGTCTTCTGGAACATAACGGTCACGCCATCGAGGCAGGCACACATTTGCTCAAAGCGCTGGCCAACGAAAAACGGTTACAAATTCTATGCTTGTTGGCGGAAAAAGAGTTGTCGGTGACGCAGATCAACCAGCAACTTTCATTGAGCCAATCGGCACTGTCGCAACATCTCGCGATTTTACGTCGCGACCAGCTGGTCAATACCCGGCGGGAGTCACAAACCATTTATTACTCCCTAAGTAGCGACAGCGCCAAGGCGATCATTGCCACCCTGGCGCAACACTACGCGGCATAACGCGTCATCATAGTTCGCTTATCGCACTGTTAACGACGCTGCCACCCCGCCGTGTCGATCACACCCAGGGCTTTTACCATGGCATGCTCTACGCCCGCCGAGATCGCCAACCCTACCTTACGGCTGATGGTTTTCGGCGGCTCTAACCTCACACGATACACCTGGGCTTCGGCAATGCGCTCTACCAGGTAAGCCTCACTGGTACCGACGCTATCCACCAGCTTCTGCGCCAAGGCTTCGCTGCCATACCAAATCTCGCCTGTGGCGAGCTTGTCGATGTCCATCTCCGGGCGGTGTTGGGAGACGTAGTCTTTGAACAAGCGGTGGGTGTTTTCCAAGTCATCGATGAATTTCTCCCGCCCCTCTTGGGTGTTTTCCCCCAACACCGTCAGCGTGCGCTTGTATTTACCCGCGGTCAGCAGTTCTACGTCGATGTCGTTTCGCTTGAGCAAGCGATGGATATTGGGGACTTGCGCCACGACACCAATCGAGCCGATGACCGCAAACGGCGCGGCTTTGATGTGGTTGGCGGTACAGGCCATCATATAACCGCCGCTGGCCGCGACTTTATCGATACATACGGTCGTGCTCAGACCTGCCTGACGCAACCGGTCGAGCTGAGCAGCGGCCAGACCATAGGCATGTACCAAGCCGCCTGCCGATTCGAGCCTGACGATGACTTCGTCGTCGGCGCTGGCGATCTCGATGACCGCAGAGACCTCCTGGGCAAACTGCTCCGCTTGCGAGGCTTTGATATCTCCATGGAAATCCAACACCCATACTTTTTGGCGCGTCTGGTCATCACTCTTGCCCTGCCTGGCCGCCTTTTGTCGCGCTTTCTCTTCCTGGCGAAACGCCTTCAACAGCTTTTTGCGTGCGCCCTGGGCGGTGGTCGTGACGCGAAGCCGGCGATGGCGAGCCCGACGCTGGTCGTTGAGCGACTCGACGTGTAGCTTCAGGCCTTGTTCGTTACTCTCTTTGCTGCGCAAAACGATGAGCAACATCAGCCCGGCGGCTGCCATGATCAGCGTCGTTTGCAGTAGGAATGTGCCCATTTCTGCGAGCCATTCAGCCATCGTCACTCTCCTTTTGCTGTGTTTAAACGTTTAAAACGGTTACTTTTTTGCCACGTCGTCAGTCCAAGCCGCACACTTGTTATATCAGGCTTGATTAAAACAAATGTTTGAAATAGTCTCACGTCAGGCATGACCTTTTTGTGACCCACTTAACGCTTAGGAATTACCCCTATGTCATCCACTACGCTCGAAAAGTTGCAGGCCCGCTTTAATCCCGATGCGGCCAAAGGCATGAACGAAGTCTTCCAGTTTCACTTCTCGGATGCGGGCAGTCACTACCTAGACATTCAAGACGGTACGCTGGGCGTGCATGAAGGCGAGCACGACGACCCTTCGGTGAGCCTGAGCATGAGTACGGATACGCTGAAGGGCATCATGAATGGCGACATCAACGGCATGACAGCGTTCATGACCGGTAAACTGAAAGCCACCGGCAACGTCATGCTGGCCACCAAACTGACCAGCCTGTTCCCTAGCGAGTAAGCTATTGTTAATCGCGCCATTTCGCTAGGTGCGTTTCAATCAAGTCCCGAGAAATCGAGAAAGGCGGCGGCAGCGCCGGCAGCTGCCGCGGCGAGAACCATGCCGCATCGCTAATTTCCACGCCGTCGATCTTGATCCGCTTGGTGGTGGCTTCGGCAAAAAAGCCAAACATCAAGGAGTGCGGGAAGGGCCACGCCTGGCTATGGTGGTACCGCAGCTGGTCCACATGGACCCCCACCTCTTCGAAAATTTCCCGATGCACGGCCTCCTCGGCCGACTCTCCAGGCTCGATGAAGCCCGCCAGTGTAGAGTAGCGCCCTGGCGGGAAGCGCGGGCTACGCGCCAGCAGCATCGCTTCTCCACTAGTGACTAGCGTAATGATGCACGGGGAAATACGCGGATAGTTACGATGTCCGCAGGCATGGCAATGCATCGCAAATTCGGCCTCGAGCTTGGTGGCTTTCTCGCCACAGCGGCCGCAAAAGCGGTGATTTTCCAGCCATGCCCCCACTTGCAGGGCCGTCGATAGCAAACTAAACCACGACGCGGGCAGCTCCCCCAGCCACTGTCGCCCATCGATCCAGTCATCCCCGGGCTGACTTTCCACTGACAGTGCGACGGGTTCATCGTGCCAGTAGCACAAAGGCTGCATCTGCTCGGTCCACGGCTGAAACGGCTGCAGCGGTGTCAGCTCGCCCGTCAAAGGAGCAGGCGCAATGTGGCTACGAGACACGCGTATCACGCGTCCTTCTTTGGCATGGTGCGGAATCAGGCGCTTAAGCATCGGCAGCGGTACCGTCTAACGACTCTTGAAACCAGCGCAACTGATGCGCTTCACATTTGGCTTGGTGGGCCGCACGCTCTTCTGAGGTTGGACGAACCACTCTCAACTGCCCAGGCGACAGCGACAGACGGCTTACCGAGAGGCCCTCGTTCGCCTCGTTTTGCTGGCGCTTGTCACTACCGCTATCGGCATCCAGCGTCAGCGCGGTTTGACCGCCAGTCATCGCCAGATACACGTCGGCCAGTATCTCGGCATCGAGCAGTGCGCCGTGAAGCACCCGATGTCCGTTATCGATATCGTAGCGCTTACACAGCGCATCCAGGTTGTTACGTTGGCCGGGATGCATCTCGCGAGCCATGACCAGCGTATCGAGAATGCGGCAGTGATCGCGCACCGGGCCTAAAGCGGGGGCCTGGCGGCGTTTGTTGAGCATGCCTAGCTCATGGTCGATGAATCCGACATCGAAGGGCGCGTTGTGAATGACCAGTTCGGCGCCTTCGATGAACGCCCAAAACGCATCAGCGATCTCCGCAAAGACCGGCTCGTTGGCGACTTTGGCGTCATCGATACCGTGAACTGCCACCACTTCTGCATCGATATGGCGCTCAGGATTGATGTACTGATGATAGGTACGCCCTGTGAACCGGCGGTTGATCATCTCGACGGCACCAATCTCGACCAAACGGTGGCCGTCTTTGGGGTCAATGCCGGTGGTTTCCGTATCTAAGATGACTTGGCGCATGCCGCACTCCTCTGATGTTCGTCGATGGCTTCGTTGGCCAATTCATCGGCACGCTCGTTGCCTGGGTGGCCGCTATGCCCTTTCACCCAATGCCAATCTACCTGGTGTCGCTGGGTCTCTTCATGGAGGGTCTTCCACAGCTCGGCATTCTTGACGGGCTGCTTGGCTGCCGTTTTCCAGCCGCGCTTGATCCAGTTATGAATCCACTGGGTAATGCCCTGACGCACGTACTGCGAGTCGGTCCACAGTGCAACGCTGCATGGCTTGTTCAAGGTGCGCAGAGCCATGATGGCTGCCATCAACTCCATACGATTGTTCGTCGTCTCGGCTTCATAGCCTTTCAAGGTCTTTTGGTGGGAGCCGCTTTCCAGCACCACCCCCCAGCCACCCGGGCCCGGATTTCCTCGACAGGCCCCATCGGTATACACCGTTACCTGGGGCAGCCCCTCGGCTGCTTGCTTACTCACGTTCACTTTCCTTTTGTAGACGACGTTGGCTCTGCGGGTAACGCCAGGGGGCGTCCGTGCGGGTGACACCCAGTGATGAGGGCGCCACCGGTGCACGCAGGCCAAATTTGACACGCTGAATCGGGGCATGGCGCTGGCGTCGCTTGGCTTGAATCATATAGCTTTCGCCCAAGGGTACGTTATGCCGCCTGCCCAGCGCCTCCCAACGTTCACCACAGGCGGCGCTCATTGGGCCACGAAAACAGCAGTAGTCTACGCGCTCCACCTCAAAATCGACAAACGCCAGCCAATCCTTGAGACGGTTCGCCGAGCGCCATTGACCGCTCCAGGGAAAGTTCGCCTGCTGCTTGCGCCAGCGCTGTGTAAGCCCGTTCAAGCCAAGGGGGTTGAAGCCAAACAGGACCAGCACCCCATTATCGGCCGTGACACGGGCGGCTTCTTGCAGCGTGTAATGGGCCTCTGGAAGATGTTCCAGCCAATGATGAAGGACCACGGTATCCAAGCAGCGGTCGGGCAGCGCCAATTGATCCGGCGGACAGACCAAGGTGGCACTGCTTTCCACCAAGGATAGGCTGGGCGCCCAGCGGATCGGGTGGGCGATGGCGGACATATCCATCATCGCTGGCCCCATGCCCATTTCTAAACTGTGACCGCCTTTACGGCCTTCGACCACGGGGCCTAAACAGGCGCGTTGTGTTTCCCAAAGCGCGCGCCCGGCGTCGGTTTGCCAGTAAGCCTGCGCGTTGGTCATGCGCTGGGCCAGGCTGATGGCCTTTGGCGAATTTGACATAAACGGCGCTTCCCTCCACAGTAACGGCTTTTTAACGTCTTTATGCGTCCGTTTTGGCGCACGACCGTGCATCATAGAACGTTACGCATTGTTAGCATTTAAAGGATCTCGCCAATGATGAGCGTGACACCGATACCCGCCCTAAGCGACAACTATATTTGGCTAATAAGACAGGATACCAGTCAAAGCGTTTGCGTGGTGGACCCCGGTGAGGCAGCGCCTGTCATCGAGTTTCTAGAGCGTGAGTCGCTCACCCTCGACACCATCCTGATCACCCATCATCATCAGGATCACACTGGTGGCTTGGCCACGCTGATCCAACGCTACTCTCCCCGAGTGATCGGACCCGACAACCCTACGATCCAGGGGATTGATGAGCGCGTTGGCGACGGCGATCAGGTACGTATTATGGGTCGCCTGTTCGAGGTCATGGCCACACCGGGCCACACGCTGGATCACATCAGCTATTTTACAGCGGGTATTCCTGCCTTACTTTTCTGCGGCGACACGCTCTTTTGCGCTGGCTGCGGACGCCTTTTCGAAGGCACGCCCGAGCAAATGTTTAGCTCATTGAATCGCTTGGCGGAACTCCCTGAGGATACGCTGGTCTTTGCAGCGCATGAATATACGCAGGCGAACCTCGCGTTTGCACGTGCTGCCGACCCTGAGAATGACGCTGTAACGCACGCACTGCAGGAGTGTGAGAAAGCGCGGGCACTGGACCGGCCAACGTTACCCAGCACGATAGGACGCGAGCTGACCATCAACCCCTACCTGCGTGTGGGCACCGATAGCGTGCGCCAAGCAGCAGGCACCCAGGGGGATAACCATGATGAACTCGCTACGTTCACCACTCTTCGGGAGTGGAAGAACCGTTTTTAAGAACGCTATCGATTAGACACGAACCCAATTATGACCTATCGAACGATTCGCCAGCGCTTATTGCTAAGCGCTGGGAGCACCGTAGTAATGGGCCTTTTTTTGGCCGCGGCAGCAAGCTCGCAAGCCTCTGCTACCGATCCAAACTTGACGTACACCACCGTCAACGACGCCACCACGGATGGCGGCCAACGCAGCGCAACGCATTTTCAGCCTACGGCGCTGCATCACCACTTCTGGGAGTCGCTGGTACTGGAGCCCCAGGATGCTTGGAGCTCGCTGCGCGCCAGCTTCCAATGGCAAGAGAAAGACCTTCCTGCCGATGCACAGGCAAGAGTCGATGAGTGGATCGAGTATTATCGCTCCAGCCCAGAGAACATCGCGGCCATCACCGAACGGGCCACACCTTGGCTTGCCTGGATTGCCCAACAGGTAAGCGACCGAGGTCTACCGGGTGAGATCGCCTTGATTCCCTTCGTCGAAAGCTCCTTCGACCCCAGCGCGCGCAGCCATCTCGGCGCGGCGGGTCTGTGGCAGTTCATGCCCGGCACCGGCGATGCATTGGGTCTGGTGCGCAACGGTCATTACGATGGCCGCCTCGATGTCGTGACCTCGACGGAAGCAGCGCTGGACTATCTCGAAATGCAGGCCGACGAGTGGTACGAGGGAGATCTCATGCTCTCGCTAGCCGCTTACAATGCGGGCGCAGGGACGGTCAATCGCGCTCAGCGCCAGGCGCAGAGCCAAGGGCTAGCAGGCAAGTATTGGGATCTATCCCTGCCGCATGAAACGATGCAGTACGTGCCCAAGCTCAAAGCGATTGCCACCATCATCAACGAGCCTGAGAAGTACGGCGTCAAACTGCCGGATATCCATCCTGACCCCGCCTTCGCCAAAGTGCAGTTGGAGCAGCCGGTCAGCTTGGCACAAGCATCACAACTGTTGGATGTCAGCCGATCCGCGCTGGCCGAGCTAAACCCTGGACTGCTCAATGGCAGCCTCGACCCACGCAGCGCACAAACGCTTCTGGTGCCTGAGGAAGTGGATACACAGGTGTTAGCTCAGCTTTCGCAATCCAATGACACGGCGCTGGCCTCGACCAGCACCCCGGACGTGCACCGTGTCGAGCGGGGCGATAACCTGTCAACGATTGCCGCACAGTATAATCTCGATCAGCAAGACCTCATCCGTTGGAATGCCATCGAGCGCCCGGAAGCACTTCAGCCGGGACAGCTGCTGTCTCTGTCGGGCCAATAGCAGAGACGGCAACAATCCGTATTAGGGTGGTATCACGACGAGTCAGGGTTACAACAGGAAGTTTACCGATGGCACGCAGCGTCATGCTTAAGACTACGGTGTTACTGATCAGCGCTCTGCTGCTGAGCTGCTCGCTATGGGCCTCGGAAGAGAGGGCCGCTCCCGCCACCGAGGCGCCAGTCGAGACCGTGCATGGGCTATCGCTCTACGACAGCCCGGCGCTGCCTGACGATTTCGCTTACTTCCCCCACGTCAACCCGCAGGCGCCCAAAGGCGGTTCCATCACGCACACTGCCGTGGGCGGCAGCTTCGATTCGACCAACCCCTTCATCATCCGTGGCACACCGGCCACTGGCATTTCGCAAATCTACGACACGCTGATGGCCAGCAACCCCAACGAGCCGTTCAGCCTTTACGGGCTGGTCGCGGAAGGCGTGCGCCTGGACCCCGAGCGTCGCTGGATGGAGTTCGACCTGCGCGAACAGGCACGCTTTCAGGATGGAGAGCCCCTCACAGCGTACGATGTGGTGTTTACGTTCGATCTCCTTCGCGAACAGGGCAATCCGTTCTATGCCAGTTACTATGCAGGCGTCGAAAAAGCCATCGCGCTAAACGAGCATCAGGTGCGCTTCGAGTTTAACGACACCGAGTCTCGCGAACTGCCACTAATCGTCGCACAGCTACCCATCCTGCCCCGCCATTATTGGGAACCGCGTGATTTTAGCACCCCGACGCTGGCCGCCCATCCCGGCTCTGGCCCTTACCGTATTAGCGAGGTCGACCCGGGACGCCGGATCGTCTATCAGCGTGACGACGACTACTGGGGCAAAGACCTGCCCGTTAACGTCGGGCGCTACAACATCGACCGCGTGGTATATGAATACTACCGGGATCGAGATATCGCTTGGGAGGCCTTCAAAGCGGGGCTAACCGACTTCCGTATCGATGCGCGTGCCGCGACGTGGGCGATTGGTTACGACTTTCCTGCTTACCGAGACGGGCTGATAAAACGCATCACCGTGCCAGACGTCAACCCGTCGATGATGCAGGCGTTCGTATTCAACCTGCGTAAAGAAAAATTCCAGGATCCCCGCGTGCGGGAAGCCCTGAGCCTGACCTTCGACTTTCCCTGGCTCAATACCAACATTTTCTATGATACCTACGCTCGCACCGAAAGCTTCTTTCAAAACTCCGAAATGGAGGCGGTCGGCAAGCCCTCCGAGGAGGAGCTGGCACTGCTGGAACCCTACCGTGACGAGCTATTGGCGTCGCACCAATCGGATCGACTGTTTACCGCCCCCCTGCCTATCGAACACCCTACCGAGTTGCGTGAGCGCCTTCGACTGGCGTTGGAGCTGCTGCGCGAAGCGGGCTATCGGGTCGAGGATGGCGTGCTGGTGAGCGATGCGGGGCGTCCACTCTCGCTCGAAGTGCTGCTGTATGACGCCGGGCTGGAGCGCGTGGTCCAGCCGATGTTACGCAACATGGCGCGCCTGGGCATTCAGACCTCCATGCGGATCGTCGATATCAACCAGTACCTCAACCGGGTGCGTGATTACGACTACGACATGGTCATCAGCCATTTCCCGCAATCCAACAACCCTGGTAACGAGCAGCGTGATTATTGGACCAGCGCCGCTGCCGAAGCGCCCCAGAGCCGTAACCGTATGGCCCTTTCCCACCCTGCCGTGGATGCGCTGGTGGAAGACCTTATCCGCGCGGATGACCGGGAGTCGCTGGATACTGCAACGCGCGCCCTTGACCGCGTGCTGCGCTGGGGCTTTTATGTCATTCCACACTACCACTCTGGCGAGACACGTATCGCCGTGTGGGATAAATTTGGCTACCCCGAGCCTTTTCCTGACTACGCCATGGACCTCGATGCGTGGTGGGTAGATACCGAACGCGAAGCAGCACTGCAGCAACGTCTTCGCCGTCGCTAGGGAAGCACGCGGTTGGACGCTTGGCATGAACGCTGATATCGATCGCTGACAACCATTACTGACAACCACTGCTCGTTGTCATCCTTTCGTGGAGTGCGCTGTGGCACGTTACACCTTACGCCGACTGCTACTGATGATTCCGACGCTGTTCGGCATCATGCTGCTCAACTTCATGATTGTTCAAGCCGCCCCAGGCGGGCCGATCGATCAAATGCTGGCGCGCTTCGAAGGTGCCAACGCCATGTCCAGCACGCGGCTGGACATGGGCGGTGCGGATGTCCAGATCAATGATGACTCGCGAGGCGCACGGGGCATCGATCCACGCTTCATCGAGCAGCTAGAGCAGCAGTTTGGTTTCGATAAACCCGCCCACGAACGCTTCATCGGTATGATGGCGGACTACCTAACCTTCGATTTTGGCACCAGCTTCTTTCGTGATAGACCGGTGATCGAGCTCATGATCGAGCGTCTGCCCGTCTCGGTTTCTCTCGGCCTGTGGACTACCTTACTGGTCTATCTGATTTCCATTCCTTTGGGCATCCGCAAAGCCCTGCGCCACGGCTCACGGTTCGACGTCTGGACATCTGGACTGGTGATCGTGGGCTACGCCATCCCCGGCTTCCTATTCGCCATTCTATTGATCGTCCTATTTGCCGGGGGCACCTACTTGGACTGGTTCCCGCTGCGCGGGCTGACCTCGCCCGACTTTGCCGAGCTCTCTACCTGGGGAAAGGTAAAGGACTACTTTTGGCATATCACCCTTCCCGTCATCGCGGCCTCGATTGGCAGCTTTGCCACGCTGACGATGCTAACCAAAAACAGCTTTCTTGACGAAATACACAAACAGTATGTGCTGACCGCCCGCGCCAAGGGCGCCGATGAGCAGCGCGTGTTATACGGCCACGTGTTCCGCAACGCCATGCTGATCATTATCGCGGGGCTGCCTTCTGCCATGATTGGTATTTTCTTCACCGGCGCGCTGCTGATCGAGGTGATCTTCTCACTGGATGGCCTGGGCCTGCTGGGCTTTGAAGCAGTCATGCAACGCGACTATCCGGTCATTTTCGGCACGCTCTTCCTCTACACCGTGATCGGCCTTTTGCTCAAGCTGGTATCGGATTTGACCTACGTCTGGGTCGACCCACGTATCGATTTTGCGTCGAGGGAGTCTTGATATGCACGCGATCACCTCACGTCTTTCGCCCATCACGCGGCGCCGCCTCGCCGCGTTTCGAGACAATCGCCGCGCTCGCGTCTCTTTGTGGCTGTTCGGCGTTTTGTTTCTCGTTAGCCTCTTTGCCGAGCTGATCGCCAACGATAAACCTATCGTCATGCAGTATGACGGCCAGTGGTATGTGCCGCTGTTGGTGGAGTATCCAGAAACGGAGTTTGGCGGCTTTCTACCGACCCGCACCGATTACCTGGACCCCTTCATTCAGCAGCAAATTAGCGAACACGGCTGGGCACTGTGGCCCATCATTCCGTTCTCTTATCAAACCTTAGACATGCAGATGACGCGGCCTTCACCAGCGCCGCCCGACCATCGCCACTGGCTGGGTACCGATGATCAAGGCCGCGACGTGCTAGCCCGAGTGATCTATGGTTTCAGACTTTCCGTCGCGTTTGCATTGGTATTGACGGCAGGATCGTTGGTGATTGGTGTCTTCGCGGGCGGTGTGCAGGGCTATTTTGGCGGCAAAGTTGACTTGATCGGCCAGCGGATCACCGAAGTATGGTCTGGCCTGCCGGTACTGTTTTTGTTGATTATTCTGGCGAGCTTCGTGCAGCCGGGCTTTTGGTGGCTGTTAGGCATCATGCTGCTCTTTTCCTGGCTGGGGCTCGTGGATATCGTGCGCGCCGAATTTCTGCGCGCCCGTAACTTGGAGTACGTTCGCGCCGCCAAAGCCATGGGCCTGCCCTCTCGATTGATCATGTGGCGACACGTGTTACCCAACGCCATGGTGGCCACATTGACGTTCATTCCGTTCATTTTTACCGGCGCGATTGGCACCCTGACGGCGCTGGACTTTCTAGGCTTCGGCCTGCCACCGGGGTCACCGTCGCTAGGCGAGCTAGCGGCTCAAGGCAAGAATAACCTGCATGCTCCTTGGTTGGGGATTACCGCTTTCATGACCTTGGCCATCATGCTGTCTCTGCTGGTCTTCATCGGCGAAGGACTACGCGACGCCTTCGACCCGCGCCACGTCAAGCAGCGCTCTACCACTGCCCAGGAAGCCACCCATGTCTGACTCCACTGCCAAACCGCTCCTCCAGCTCGATGAGCTAACGGTGGCCTTCGACGGCAAAACCGTCGTAGACCGCCTATCGCTCTCAGTGAGGGCGGGTGAAACGCTGGCCATTGTAGGAGAATCTGGCTCGGGCAAATCGGTTTCTGCGCTGGGGGCCATCGATCTATTGCCCAGCAATGCACAGGTGCGCGGCCAACGCTGGCTGGAAGGTCGCGACCTCTCCACGCTGGGCAAACGTGACTGGAACGGCATTCGCGGCAACCGGGTGGGCTTCATTTTTCAAGAGCCCATGACATCGCTCAACCCGCTGCATCGCATCGGCAAACAAATTGGCGAAACTCTTCGATTGCATCAAGGCTTAACCGGGCAAGCGGCGCGGCAGAGAGCCAAAACGCTTTTGGAACAAGTCAAACTCCCTCGCTCCGAGGAGTTGCTGGATGCATGGCCCCATCAACTGTCTGGCGGTCAGCGCCAGCGAGTGATGATCGCCATGGCCATTGCCAACAACCCCGCCCTATTGATTGCCGATGAGCCTACCACGGCACTCGATGTCACCGTGCAGCAAGACATTCTTGCGCTCTTGAAAGAGCTGCGCGACCACCATGGCATGGGGGTACTGCTGATCAGCCACGACCTGAACCTCGTCCGCCGCCATGCCGACCGTGTCTGCGTGATGTACCAAGGCAAGGTGCAAGAAACCGGCAGCGTTGCTCAGGTCTTCAGCCAACCACAAAGTGACTACACGAAAGCGCTGATTGCCGCCGAGCCCGAAGGCCGACCCGCAGAACCTGCGAATACGATGCCCTTGTTGACCACACGGCAGCTTCGCGTGAGCTTCCCACGGCCCAAAACGCGACTGTTTCAACGTCAACCGCCTGCCTTTGACGCGTTGAAGGCCACTGATCTGACCATTGCACCGGGTGAAACGCTAGGCATCGTCGGAGAGTCCGGGTCCGGCAAAACGACCCTTGCCTCCGCCATCATGCGTTTGGTGGCAAGCCAGGGCGACGCGCAGCTGGGCGATACGCCATTGAGTCAGCTCTCTGGCGATGCGCTTCGACGTCAGCGCCACCGTTTTCAAATGGTGTTTCAGGACCCTTATGGCGCTCTCTCGCCGCGTATGCCGGTGTTCGATATCGTCAGTGAGGGGCTACGCTTTCACTTCCCCGCTTTAGACGAGACAGACATCGCTGAACGCGTACACCGCACCCTGCGGGAAGTCGGCTTACCGGAGAGCTGCGCGGCTCGCTACCCCCACGAGTTTTCTGGCGGACAGCGCCAGCGCATTGCCGTGGCGCGGGCAATTATTTTGGAGCCAGAGCTGCTGGTACTTGATGAGCCCACCTCCGCCCTTGACCGCACCGTGCAAAAGCAGCTGGTGATCTTGCTGCGAGAACTGCAGGCACGCCGCCAGCTCAGCTATCTGTTTATCAGCCACGATCTTGCCGTTGTGCGCGCCATGGCTCACCGCATCATGGTGCTCAAAGATGGCGACGTGGTAGAGCAAGGCAACTGTCTAGAAGTGCTCGCCGCTCCCCAGCATGCCTACACCAAAGCGCTGATTGAAGCCGCACATCTGCACTAGGTTTCTGCCTCACTTATTTTCGGTTGGGTCAATATGACTCGGGTGGGCAAATCGAAAGTGATGGATACAAGATAACGGTATAAATATGAGGACCTACTTCGCTACAAAAACGCCGCTATGGATATAGCGTCCAAGGCGACGTATTGAGGATCATCAGCGCTTAAAAGCTGGCAATCTCTTCTGCCGTCAGCTCCCGCCACTCACCTGGGGCCAAATCATCAGGCAGTACCACATCGCCAATCGAGCGGCGGTGCAACGCATTCACGTGGTTGCCTAAAGCAGCGAACATGCGTTTCACCTGATGGTAACGCCCTTCCGTAATGGTCAGCTCTGCCTGCTGTGGGGTCACAAATCGCAGCGTGGCAGGCTGTGTCGGCGTTTCTTCACCGTCCAAGAGTATGCCTTGCGCGACTTGATCTACCGCCCACTGTGCGGCCTCACCTTCCATCGGCTCGGCCAACTCCGCTATGTAGACTTTGGCACAGCGGTGGCGTGGCGAGGTCACTCGGTGAGACCACTGGCCGTCATCGGTCAGTAGTAACAGGCCGGTAGTATCCACATCTAAACGCCCTACGGGCTGCAGCCGCTCCACTTTCGGTAAGTCGATAATGTCGATGACTCGTGGGTAGAGCCCCCGACGAGCAGTACACTCGACATCCACCGGCTTATGCAGCATTACGTAGCGAAGACCCACTAAGGCGAGCCTCTCACCATTGAGTTTCACTTCGTCATTCTCGGTATCGATCTGGGTGGCCGACTGTTTAATCGGCTCACCGTTGAGCGTCACCTCACCGTTTTTAAGCGCGCGTTTTGCCAAACTGCGGGTTAGTGGCGAAGTCTCACTTAAAAAATGATCAAGTCGCATTATTGCCCCACTCCTGGCAGTAACGAAAAGCGGTCGGCATCTTGCCAGGCAGGAAATTTGTCACGAAAGGCATCGAGTTCCGTTTTATCTAACGTCCCCGTTTCAATAAACGGAGTATGGGCGGGATGGTCGATCAGAGGTTCCCCTTTGAAATCGACCAGCATGGAGTCGCCGCTATAGGCCAGCCCCTTGGCATCTTCACCCACGCGGTTAACGCCCACCACGTAAGCGAGGTTTTCCACCGCGCGCGCCTGTAGCAACGTACGCCACGGATGCCGCCGAGGAGCGGGCCAATTAGCCACGCACAGGATGGCATCATACTCGAAATGCTCTCCTTCTGCTGGCTGCTGGCGCATCCAAACGGGAAAACGCAGGTCATAACACACACTTAACTGAAGCTTGAATCCGTTGAGTTCGACGATGTGACGCTGCTTGCCCATGCCATAGCGTTCGTGCTCACCAGCCATGCGGAACAGATGGCGCTTGTCGTAGTAGCTTACATTCCCAGTGGGAGTTGCCCACACCATACGGTTGAAATATTGGCCATCATCCACAACGGCGACGCTGCCAGTCATGACGCATCCTCTTGCCTTCGCTTGAGCCTGCAGCCAAGCCACGCTCTGGCTGTCCGCCATGGGCTGCGCCATTTCTCTGGAGTTCATCGTAAAGCCAGTAGCGAACATCTCGGGCAGCACGATCACGTCCGTATCACGGCTATCCAGTTCACCGAGCAGCGCCTCTAAATGTGTGTGGTTGGCTTGCGGATCCTCCCAGCGTAAATCGCACTGCACTAGGCTGGTTTTCAATTGGCTCATGCCGCGTCTCCTTTGCATCGGTGTGTTTGTAAATTGTGTGCTAGATTAGCATTTTTACTTAATGAGGCTGCTATGCTTCCATCCGCTCCACGAGACCCTGAAGCGGTCAAAGGCGTTATGTTCGGCTTGACGGCCTACACCATGTGGGGGTGTTTTCCGCTCTTTTTTGCTCTCTTCGATGGGATTCCTGCGCTCGAAATCTTGATTCATCGGATTTTATGGTCATGCCTATTTCTGGTCGGATTGATCAGTGTTCTGCGCCGCTGGCCGCCGGTGGTAGCGGCATTGATCGAACCCAAGCGCCTGGGACGGGTGCTGGCCTGTGCGTTGTTGATCGCCTTCAACTGGGGTATCTATATTTACGCAGTGGAGAGTAAGCAGGTACTGCAAGCCAGTTTAGGCTACTTTCTCACGCCGTTGGTGAATGTCGCACTCGGCATGTTAGTACTGCGAGAGGTGATGGCTAAATTGCAGTTGATGGCCCTGGGCCTTGCCAGCCTAGCGATTGCCATTCAGTTCGTCATGCTGGGGGAATTACCATGGATCAGTCTGCTGCTCGCGTTGAGCTTTGGTAGCTACGGCTTGTTTCGCAAGCAGGTTCCGCTGGATGGCTTATCCGGCCTCTTTGTGGAAACGCTGCTGCTTTTTCCTCTGGCCTTGGTCGCGTTAACGTGGATGAGTTGGCAGGGAACATCGCACTTCTTGCACGATGTCCCTATGTCTGCGCTTCTCGTCGTGAGTGGCGTTCTGACCGCCCTGCCCCTCATGGCCTTTGCAGGCGCGGCCCGCCGTCTACGTTTAGCAACGCTGGGATTCTTGATGTACATCAACCCCAGCATTCAATTTTTGATTGCACTGACGATCTTTGGTGAGCCGCTGGGCCTGATTCAACTCGCCACTTTTGTAATGATTTGGACAGGACTGGCACTCTACTCTTGGTCATCCTGGCAGTCACGCCCTCGCCAAGCGGCCGTTTGACGCTGGCAGTGCTGGCTCCTCGCTCACCGGCTTGGCGGTCTCTTTGTCGGGCTGATACCCCACTCGAAAGCCGCCCCAGTGTTTGCCGTTGACATAGATGGGCACAGAGAGGTCATGCATGATCTCTCCGGTATCGCGTTTGTACGTTTGTAGTAACAGCGGCTTCTCATGCGCACCGCAGCGACTGCCAGTCGGGTCGTCGAAAATTCGTTTGCTACGACAATACTTAAGGTCGTGGTCGTAGTCGCCGGTGGGTTCGCGGCTCACTGCAGCGTTGTGAGTCGGCACGTATCCGTTGCGGTCGCAGGCAATCGCATAGCTCAAACCATGCTCACTAAGCAGCGGCTCTTGTAGCGTGGGCAGCTGTTGGTCGGTGAAACGGTCGAAGCCGGTATGGTACAGCGGCGGACGGGTGCCACTGATGGCAGCGTAGTCGGGTTGAAACAGCGCCGCTTCTGATAATGTGCCTTGCGCAATGGCCGTTTCGAACAGCTTGCCAATGCGGTCGGCCGTACGGCGGGCGGCCATGAATACCGTTTGGTGCCGCCCCAGCAATCGCTGCTGTGCCAATTCGCCATCGACGCCTTCGGCAGCATCCATCAGCGCCCGCGCTTGCAGGGCCAGCTCGTGCATATTGCGATTACCTTCGTCCACGTCCTCTTCCAACTGCCGTAGGCTGTCGGCGACGGTCTGGCTGTGCGCCTTCGTGCTGCTCATGGCCTCCGCCACGCTGGTAATCTCTTGCTCGACTTGATCGAACTCTTCCGTGATCGTCGCTAGGCTGCTGCCGACACGCTGCATACCTTGAGAGCGCTCTCGCACGCGGGTCATCAGATCGTTCATCGTGACCACCACGCTTTGCCCGCTTTGATGCATGTCTTTCACTAGATCATCGACGCTCTGAGTAGCGGTAGAGGTTTTCATCGCTAAGTTACGAACCTCCCCCGCCACCACGGCAAACCCACGCCCGTGTTCGCCAGCGCGCGCCGCTTCAATGGAGGCGTTCAAGGAGAGCAGGTGGGTTTGCTCTGCGATGTCTTCGATCATCGAGGTGACACTCCGCACCCGCTCGATTTTATCGTTAAGCGCCGTCAGCATCTCCAATGCTTGGCTGGAGCGTTCGGCCACGTCGGTCATGTCCTTAATGATATCCGTCAGCTCGTCATGATTGTGGTGGCTAGCTTGACGAGCGCTTTCAGCCAGTGCAGCCACTTGAGAGGCGCTGGCGCTGACCTGCACGATGGCGGTGTTGATCGCGCTCATACTTGAGGACGCCTCGCTCGCCATGCTCTCCTGCTTGCCCAATCGCTGAGCCATCAGGTCGGCGTAGTGAGACACTTCTGCCGAGGCAATGGCGGTACTGCTGGCACGCTTCATCAGTCGGTACGCCATGGCCCGAAGGGATCCATAATCACGCAGGGGTTTGAATAGCGCAGTGCGTTCCAACTGTTGCTGACCCGCGTTATAAATGCCATAGAGGGCACTTACGACAGCCGTCATTCCTGCCAACAAAGCGCATACCATCGCCGCATAAGGCCATGGTCCAGGAAGCGATACCAGCCAAGTCGCCGTAATGATCAAGAGCAGTGGCACTAGCCAACGAAGTAGTCGCATGTGGTGCACTCTTTTGTAATTGACGTTGTTGAGTCGTAAGACGATGCGATAGGGGAGATTCCCACTTTCTCAGTCAGCTTAACGGTTTATGCTAATGAAATAAGTAGCACTTTGGGGGAAGAGCGCAGTACGGGGAAATAACCCAACCATGCCGTTATTGAGGACATAACGCGCTAAACTATCTGCCTTCGTTTTTGCTGTTGCTTTCATACTGACGTGGCGAACGCCTAGGAGCTTATGTTCAAACGCTATTTGCCCATCTTCAATTGGCTACCTCATTACCACAAGCGTTTGCTGGGAGCCGATCTTCTGGCGGGGCTGATCGTGACCGTCATGGTCATACCGCAGTCACTGGCTTACGCCCTACTGGCAGGCCTGCCAGCGGTAGTGGGGCTGTATGCCAGCATTTTGCCGCAATTGCTCTACACCTTGATGGGCACCAGCAGAACCTTGGCCGTGGGGCCCGTCGCCATCATCGCACTGATGACTGGGGCAGCCCTCTCTTCGGTGGCCACTCCGGGCTCGCCCGAATATCTCCAGGCGGCCCTTGTGCTTTCATTGCTCTCCGGTGCCCTGTTGGTTGCCATGGGCGCGATGAAGATGGGCTTTTTTAGCAACTTTTTGAGTCATCCGGTCATATCCGGTTTTTTGACCGCGTCAGGCATATTGATTGCCGTCAGCCAGCTGGGCAGCCTGTTAGGCGTCGCCAGCAGCGGTTTTACGTTGGTCGAACGCTTGATGACGCTGCTACCCAACCTATCTACCTACAATCCTTACACCATGACCATCGGTGGAGGAACGTTGCTCTTTCTGGTGCTGATGCGCCGCTTCGGCAAGAAGAGCCTCATCAAACTTGGCCTGCCTGCCACACTCGCTGATTTAATCACCAAAGCAGGCCCGGTGTTTGCCGTGATCATCACCACCCTGGCCACGTGGTATTGGCAGCTCGCCTACAACGAGGGTGTAGCCGTCGTTGGCACCATTCCCAGTGGCCTGCCCGCCTTGAGCTTTCCTTGGAGCGACGTATCACTTTGGCGGGCACTCCTTATCCCCGCCATGCTGATCAGTTTGGTAGGCTTCGTGGAATCGGTCTCTATGGGGCAGATGCTGGCGGCAAAACGGCGCCAGCGTATCTCTCCCAACCAGGAGCTGATTGGCTTAGGAGCCGCCAACTTAGCGGCAGGCTTTACCAGCGGCATGCCTGTTACAGGCGGCTTATCCCGCACCGTCATCAATTATGATGCGGGCGCGCAAACGCCTGCTGCTGGGGCCTTTGCCGCACTCGGCATTGCGCTAGTGACGATGGCGTTTACCGGCTGGCTTTACTATCTGCCCATCGCGACGCTTGCCGCCACCATCACGGTGTCTATTTTAACGCTGGTGGATATCCCCATGCTGCGCCAAACCTGGCGCTACTCCCGCAGCGACTTTGCCGCCATGGCGGTCACCATTCTATTAACGCTGGTGGAAGGCATTGAAGCGGGCATTATTGGCGGAGTGACGCTCTCTATTGCGCTCTTTTTATACCGCACCAGCCGCCCCCACAGTGCCTTAGTGGGCCGAGTGCCGGATACCGAGCACTTTCGCAACATAGAGCGGCACGATGTGGAGACGGTAAGCAACGCAGCTCTGCTGCGCATCGATGAGAGCCTTTACTTCGCCAATGCGCGTTATCTTGAAGACACCGTCTACAACTTGGTGGCCAGCCGCCCGGAGCTTGAGCATGTCGTGCTGATCTGTTCAGCGGTCAACCTGATTGATGCCTCAGCTTTGGAGAGCTTGGATGCCATCAATGCTCGCTTGAAGGATTCCGATGTCAAACTACACCTGTCCGAGGTGAAAGGACCGGTGATGGACCAGTTGAAAAAAAGTGATTTCCTGGAGGCTTTAACCGGGCGGGTATTTTTAAGCACCTACGCGGCATGGCGCGAATTTTCTTAGCTTTAAGAATCATAACTTATTGAAAAGCCAGGCAACCGCCTGGCTTTTTACGTTGTGCTAAGGACTATTTGTAGTCGCCTATGAGAACAGCGTTGACAGCCTCTCTGGCCTTACCTACTATCACTCGACCACTTAGCAAAACCAAATACCGCATAGCAAAACACAAAGTAACTAAACGTAACGAACCTGAAAGTAACAATCACAATAGAAGCAACCACAATAAAGGAGCATCTCAATGCGTCCGTTTGCTCACCGCCTACTCATCGCCGCACTTCCCCTTTCTTTATTGAGTGCATCAATCAGCCATGCCAGCGAGGTAGAACTCCCTGGCACCATGGCCTGGACCGCCTACGGCACCAACTCCAGCGGCTACGCCCAGGCCGTTGCCATTGGCAATATGCTGCAGAATAAGTACGACTCTTCTGTGCGCATTCTGCCCGGCGATAACGATGTCTCCCGTATGACGCCCCTCAAACAGGGTCGCGTTGACCTGTGTGCTTGCGGTATCGCCAGCTACTACGGCGCCGAAGGGGTCATGATGTTTGCCGACCGCGATTGGGGTCCGCAGCCGCTGCGCGTGATTACCACCTCTACCGCGTCGTTTGGCCTGTCACTGGCCGTGGCGGGGGATTTGGACGTTGAAACCCCCGCCGATTTAGCAGGCAAACGCATTGCTTATATTCGCGGTGACGATGCCCTTAACAAAGGCACTGAGGCGTACCTTGCCTTCGGCGGCCTAACCTGGGATGACGTTGAACGCGTTGACTACCCCGGCTATGCCCGCTCTTTCGACGGTATTATTGCTGGCGATGTGGACGCCTCGTTCACTACCACCGTTACGCCGCCCGCTCAGCAGCTCGCGAGCAGCCCTAGGGGCGTTAGCTGGCCGGTGCTTGACCCTAACGATGAAGCTGGCTGGGAACGCATGGCGGCGGTGGCACCTTACTTCCGCCCCCATGAAGTCACCGCCGGTGCAGGCGGCATTAGCGCCGACAACCCGGTACCCAGCGCCAGCTATCCGTACCCCATTGTGGTGGCGAATCAAAACCTTGATGACAATGTCGCTTACGGTTTAATCAAAGCGATGCAGGAAAACTACGACGACTACAAAGATAACGCGCCGGGTGCAGTGGGCTACGCGCTGGAGTACCAGGATCTACAGTGGGTAATCCCATTCCACGACGCAGTGGTGGAGTACTACAAAGAGATCGACGTGTGGACCGATGAGATGCAGGCCCACCAAGACCAACTCGTTGAGCGTCAAAACGTATTAATGCAGGCCTGGGAGCAGTTTATGCAAGACGCACCCAGCGATGCCGATACGTTTACTACTGACTGGATGGCCGCCCGCGCCACGGCGCTCACCGATGCTGGGTTCGAGCCGATCTTCGAGTAACTCGCCACGGGGCGGCGCTCGCCGCCCCTGCTGATTGATGGAACGCCCTATGACCACCGATACCACACCTGCCAGCACGCCGCAGGTTAAAGAAAAAATCAGCCAAATCCGCGAGCTGCCTCTGGCGCTTCGTTGGGTGCCTGCCACCGTCACCGTATTACTCATGATGATGACGCTGGACTACCTGTTTAACTGGGGCTTGCTCACGTTCGTGACCGGGCTGGAAACTCAGTTTTACTACGCAGTGGTGGCACTGCTACTGCCGCTCGTGTTTCTGCTATGGCCCATGCGCAGCAGCCAACAGGAGCAATCCATTCCCTGGTATGACTACCTGCTTAGCGCTGTAACGCTGATCGTGGGTGGCTACTTTGTGTATAACGCTGTTCCCATTCTGGAGCGCGGCTGGGCGTTTGCAGCTCCGGATATCGCCATTTATTTCAGCTATGCCTACTGGTTATTGATTATCGAAGCCGCCCGCCGAGCCGGCGGTTTGCCGATTGCCATCATTGCCGGGGTGTTCTCGCTTTACCCCTTGGTAGCCGATATCGTTCCTGGCCCCATCCAGGCATTCCCTTCTAGCCTGCCTGAAACAGCGATGTACCACACCATGAGCACCGAAAGCATCATGGGGGTTCCGCTACAGGCGTTTGCGGGCCTGGTGATTGGCTTTCTGGTGTTTGGCGTGGTGCTGCAAAAAAGCGGCGGCGGCAAATTCTTCATTAATTTAGCCTTTGCGCTTTTAGGCCATGTACGCGGCGGCCCAGCTAAGGTGTCGATTTTCTCCAGCGGCCTGATGGGCTCCATGAGCGGCAGCGTGATCAGTAACGTGCTGACCACCGGGGTACTCTCGATTCCGGCCATGCGCCGCATTGGCATGAGCCGCTCGTTTGCGGGCGGTGTGGAAGCCTGCGCCTCAACCGGTGGCGTATTGATGCCCCCAGTGATGGGTGCCACCGCCTTCGTGATGGCCATGTTCCTGGATATTCCCTACTCAGCGGTGGCGCTGGCAGCGGTCATTCCCTCGATTCTCTATTTCCTTGGCCTGTTCATTCAAATTGATGCCTATGCCGCGCGCAATGACATCAAAGGCCTGCCCGCCATAGAGCTGCCGTCGATTAAGCAAACGCTGAAAGAGGGCTGGTACTTTATCTTCGTCTTCGGCCTGCTGGTATGGATGCTGCTGATCATGCAGCGCGAAGCGGTTGCCCCGTTCTATGCGACCGCCCTGCTGTTAGTGCTCAACCAACTCTCTAAGCAGAACCGCTGGGGTTGGAAGGATGTCACCGAAACGCTCTCGTCAGCGGCCAAACTGTTCGCCGAACTCATCGCCATTCTGGCGGGCGTGGGTATGCTGGTGGGCGCGCTCTCCATGACCGGCCTTTCCGGCACCATTGCCAACGACTTTATCAATATCGCTGGCGGCAGCGTGCCGCTACTGCTGATTATGGGCGCGGTAACAAGCTTTGTGTTGGGCATTGGCATGACGGTCACTGCGGCCTATATCTTCCTGGCGGTGGCGCTCGCCCCTGCGCTGATTCAAGGCGGCGGTCTGGACCCCATGGCGGTGCATATGTTCATCCTCTACTGGGGCATGCTCAGCTTTATCACGCCACCCGTGGCACTCGGTGCCTTTGCCGCCGCCACCGTGGCCGGTGCCCGCCCGATGGAAACCGGCCTGCAGGCCATGCGCCTAGGCAGCGTGATTTACTTTATCCCCTTCCTGTTCGTGCTGAACCCTGCGCTGATCATGCAGGGCGAACCATGGATGATCATTGCCGTGTTTATCCAAGCAGTCATCGGCATCATTCTGTTTGCCTCTGCCATGCAAGGCTACCTAATGGGTGTTGGGCGATTGGGCTACGGCGCGCTGCAGGAAATCGTCATTCGCGCGCTAGTACTGATCGCGGGGCTACTGCTCGCCCTACCGGGCGGCGGCATGGTACCGCTAAGCCAGTGGGAGTTGATCGGTTTAGCCGCCGTGGCGCTGCTACCCGCCGTGGTGCTTGCCCGCCTTAGCCAGCGCCATCACCAGCGTTCGCTCACTGCCAACGCTTAATGCCACCCTCGAGGATATTTATGAGCACAAAAACAAACCTCACCCTCGTACTCGGTAGTTTAACGGCAGGCCTGCTGGCGGCTGGAAGCGCTAGCGCCATGCCTAGCACGCTGAATTGGACCGCGTATGGCACCGGCACCAGTGGCCATGCGCAGATTATGGCCATCAGCCAGCTGCTACAAGAGGAGCACGGCACTCAGTCCCGCGTTATTCCGGGTGAAAACGACACCATGCGCATGACGCCGCTGAAAACTGGCCGCGTGGATCTCTGCGCCTGCGGCATTGCCAGCTACTACGGCTCTGAAGGCGTGATGATGTTCGCCGGGCCGGACTGGGGGCCGCAGCCTATTCGGGTGATTTCAACCTCCATGGCGAGTTTTGGCATAGGCATGGCGGTGGCAGGCGACGTAGAGATGGGTTCCATCGCTGATCTGGAAGGTAAACGGCTAGCCTACCTGCGCGGCGACGATGCGCTGAACAAAGCTGCTGAAGCCTACCTAGCATTCGCAGGTTTGACCTGGGATGACGTTGAACGCGTCGACTTCCCCGGCTACAACGCCGCCTTCGACGGCATTATCAGCGGCCGTGCCGATGCCGCTATTACCACCACCGTGACACCGGCGGCGCAGCGGTTAGCGGCTAGCCCTCGTGGCTTACAGTGGCCAGAACTGCCCACTGACGATGAAGCAGGCTGGGCACAGATGCTGGAACTGGCGCCCTACTTCCAGCCCCACGATGTGACGTCAGGCGCGGGTATTAACGCTGAACAGCCACTGGCCAGCGCCAGCTACCCTTACCCCATTCTAGTGAGCAACGCCGATTTAGCCCCTGAAACTGTCACCGGCTTGATCACCACGCTAGTGGAGTCGTTTGACGACTATAAAGATAACGCCCCAGGGGCTAGCGGCTATGCCCTTGAGAATCAAAACATGACCTGGGTAGTACCTTTCCACGATGCTGTGGTGGCGTACTACCAAGAAAGCGGTGTATGGACCGATGAAATGGACGCCCACCAAAACGCCCTGGTGGAGCGGCAACAGCTGCTAATGGACACCTGGGAAGCCTATCAAGCCGATGCCCCCGAAGACGAAGCGGCATTTATCGACGGCTGGATGGAAACTCGGCGCGTCGCCTTACAAGAAGCTGGGTTAAACCCCGTTTTCTGATGTTGCTTCAATCACGACGGAAGTCATTACCTAAGGCCGCCACTGTGCGGCCTTTTGTTTAGCCAACTATATTCCGCAATGCAGAACGTTATTTTGCATTATTGACTCCAACGGTGTCTTTCGCCATGATCACCTCATTCCGTATAACAACTTTAAATTTCATATAGCAAAACATGGGAGCCACTATGAGTGTTCACTACCAGCGACATGGCGAGGTCGGCGTCATTAGTATCGCTAACCCGCCCGTCAACGCATTGAGCCAAGCGGTGCGTAGCGGTTTGCTCAGCGCCCTTGAAGAGGGGTTGGCCGACCAGCAGGCCCAAGCACTGGTGGTGATGGCAGAGGGGCGCACCTTTATCGCTGGGGCCGATATACGTGAATTTGGTAAGCCGCCCCAAGCACCGCTGCTACCGGATGTCATTACACAACTAGAAGCCTGCTCGAAACCGCTCATCGCATCGCTACACGGCACTGCGCTAGGCGGCGGCTTGGAAGTTGCGCTGGGTTGCCACTATCGTGTTGCGCTGGCAGGCACACGCGTAGGTTTACCAGAAGTGAAGCTTGGCTTACTGCCCGGCGCAGGCGGTACCCAACGGCTGCCCCGCTTGGTAGGTGTGGAAAGATCCTTAGACATCATCACCAGCGGCCGCTTTGTAGACGCCGCTGAAGCGCAGGATATCGGCATTATCGATGCCATCAGCGATGCCCAAACACCGCTGGAAGCGGGTTTGGCAGCGGCAAAAGAGGTATTAGCGGGACAACAGCAGGCGCGCATCACCGGTCAGTTACCCGCTCCAGAGGCCAACCCCTCAGCCATTGCCGCCATGCGCGAACAGCTTGAAACCAGCGTGCCGGCACTGTTCTCTCCGTTTCGCATTGTGGACGCCGTTGACGCCTGCACCAAAGCCGCATCTCTGGAAGAGGGTTTGCGCCGCGAGCGGGAGCTGTTTCTGGCCTGTATGGATTCCCCGCAGCGCGCAGGGCTGATTCACCTCTTTTTTGCCGCTAGAAATCCCCATGTCGTTCCTGGCGTAGACAATGCTGAGCCCTTTGCGAAGATCGCCCTCATCGGTGAACACCCGCTGTTTGAGACGCTTCATAGCGCCGCCCAGCGCGCCAGCATAACGCTTATCGATACCCCAAACGATAGCACTGAGCTGTGCCTGCTCGCCCCTGGCGAAGATGCCAGCGCCTGCTCTTCTCAAGCGGTCACCGTAGCGCTGCAGTTACTTACCTCAAATGCCTCAACATCGCCTCTCAGCCTAGTGCTTGCCGAGCGCGGCCCCTTCCATGAATTGATGAATCACCACGCCAGCGCGACCGACCAGCAGCGGGTGGCTTTAACACTCAAAGCGCTGCGGACCAACGTGGTGGTGAGCAAGTCGCCTAGCGTACTGAGCACGCTTTATAACGCCGCAAAGCAAGCGCCCGACAACGACGCTCAGTCAGCCATGGAGCAGGCGAGCCTGACGCTAGCGCAGCAAGGTACCTGCTACCGCGAGAGCGATATTGACCTGCTGGCAGTGGAAGCGCTGGGCTACCCCCGCCATTTAGGCGGGCCGCACCGCCAAGCCTCTCTGCCATCCCATTCATCGATTCACAAAAAGACGCCTTCCGAGGATGCACACTCATGAACCTGACGTTTAGCCCCGAAGAGCAGGCATTCCGCGAGGAAGTCCGCCGATTTTTAGCCGATGCACTGCCGAGCGACATCCGTGAGCGTGTGCGTCTAGGCCGCCATTTACGCGCCGATGACCACATCCGCTGGCAGAATATTCTCAGCGAACAAGGGTGGCTTGCCGCCAACTGGCCTGTTGAGCACGGCGGTCCAGGCTGGGGCCCGGTGCAGCGACATATCTTCGATGAAGAGTGTGCCGCCGCCCACGCCCCTACGGTGGTGCCCTTTGGCGTCAATATGGTCGCGCCAGTGATCATGAAATTTGGCAGTATGGAGCAGCAACAGCACTACCTGCCGCGGATTCTTAATAACCAGGACTGGTGGTGCCAGGGCTACTCCGAGCCGGGTGCTGGCTCGGATTTGGCGGGCTTATCCACCCGCGCCGTGCTCGATGGCGACCACTACATCGTCAACGGGCAGAAAACCTGGACCACCCTAGGCCAGCACGCCAACATGATGTTCTGTTTGGTGCGCACCGACCCCCACGCTAAAAAGCAGGCGGGTATCAGCTTTTTGCTGATCGATATGCAGACCCCCGGCATTACCGTACGGCCGATTATCACCCTCGACGGTGCTCATGAAGTCAACGAAGTGTTTCTCGATAATGTGCGCGTGCCGGTAGAAAACCGCGTGGGTGAAGAGGGCCAGGGCTGGACCTGCGCCAAATTCTTGCTTACCCACGAGCGCACCGGCATTGCCGGGCTTGGCCACGCCAAGCAGGCACTGCGCCACTTGAAGTCCCTCGCCTCCCGTATGCAGCATCGCAGCAAGCCGCTTTTATCGCTCCCCAGCTTTCGCCAGCGTGTGCTCAAAGCCGAGCTTGAGCTGATGGCGCTGGAAGTGACCAACTTGCGCGTGATTGCCGCAGCGCGAGATGGCGGCGTGCCAGGTGCAGAAAGCTCGCTGCTAAAAGTACGCGGCTCTGAACTGCGCCAGGAGATCAGCGAGCTTACCCGCCGTGCGCTTGGGCCTGCTGCCCTGCCATTCTTCCCCGAGTTTCTCCATGGTGATGCGTCGCTAGATGACGAATACGTCCAAGGCGCTGCCGCCAGCGCCCAGTATTTTAATCGTCGCAAGCTGTCGATTTATGGCGGTGCCAACGAGATTCAAAAAAGCATCGTCGCTAAAACCATTTTAGGTATGTAAGGGGGTCACCATGGATTTTGCACTCACCGACGAGCAGCGCATGCTCGAAGAGACACTGACACGCTTAGTGGCCGACCAGGTAACGCCCGAGCAGCGCCGCGCTATGCTGGAAGCGCCTGCCCAAGGGGCCAGCCCGCTATGGCGCACGTTTGCCGAGCTGGGCCTGCTGCATATGCCGTTTAGCGAAGACGTCGGCGGGCTAGGCGGCGACGGCACCGATGTAATGATTATTATGCAGGCCTTGGGGCGCGGCTTGGTGCCGGAAGCGTACCTGTTTGGATTAGTCATGCCCGGGCAGCTGCTTGCGCTATGCGCCAACTCAGCACAGCAGGAGCGCTGGCTGGCTCCGCTGTTAGAAGGTGAACACCAGCTCGCCTTGGCTTGGCAAGAACACACCGCCCGCTATGACGCTTTCGATATTTCAACCCAAGCGAGCCAACAAGATGGCCAGTGGAAGCTTAACGGCCGCAAAGATGTCGTAATGAACCTCGGCAATGCCGCCGCCACGCTGGTGACCGCCCAACTGCCTACCGGCAAGCTAGGCGTGTTTATCGTCCCTGCCAATACGCAAGGCGTCACCTTACAGACCTATCGCACAATGGATGACCAGTCCGCCGGTGACCTAACGTTGAACAGCGTGGCACTGCCACTAGAGAACTGCCTAAGCGAAGACGCAGGTGACGCATTGGCAGAGGTACTGGCTCTGGGCCGCGCCGCGCTGTGTGCCGAGGCCATTGGTGCGATGGAAACTGCCTGCGACCAAACCCTCGCCTATTTAAAAGAGCGCAAGCAGTTTGGCCTGCCGCTAGCCACGTTCCAGTCACTGCAGCACCGCATGGTGGATATGCACCTTCACCTAGAACAGTCGCGCTCCATGGCGATTCTCGCCGCCACCAGCCTCTCGCTGCCTGCTGACGAGCGGGACTATAAAATCGCCGCTGCCAAGGCTTACTGCGGCGAGTCTGCGCGCTTTATTGCGGAACAGGCCATTCAGCTTCATGGCGGCATGGGTATGACCGAAGAGTGCTACGTGGCTCACTACGCCAAACATCTGGTGATGTTTGACCACTACCTGGGCGACAGCGACTATCACCTTGAGACGGTGAGCGAACAGCTCGACGCCGCCTAAGGAGAAGCTCATGCGCAGGGAAGAAAATCCGTTAGTACACCTTGAGACTACCGAGGGCGGTATCGCCGAAGTGACCATTGCGCGCCCTGCGGTGCGCAATGCCCTCAACGAGCCCACGGCCCTGGCGCTCAATGACGCATTAGCCACCGTGGCAGCTGACCCGCAGGTGCGCTGCGTGATCCTCAGCGGTGAAGGTAGCGCCTTTTGTGCCGGTGCTGATTTAGCAGAATTCGAAAAGGCCTCCACCCAGCCTGCCAGCGAGCGGCTGGCAACGCTTTTTTTGCCTGCGCTGCGCAGCATGATGACGATGGAAAAGCCCGTAATCGCCGCGGTGAGCGGCGCTGCTGCGGGGATTGGTGTGTCCTACGTGCTGGCCAGCGATATGGTGGTGATGGGCCGCTCGGCTTACCTAAAACTGGCCTTTATCAATATTGGCTTGATTCCCGACGGCGGCGCTTGCTGGCATTTGGTACGCAAGCTAGGCCACGCCCAGGCCTTTGAGATGGCGGCACTGGCTACACCCATCGATGCCGAGCGCTGTGTGGCGCTGGGCTTGGCCAACCGGGCAGTGGAAGATGATCAGGTGTTAGCGGAAGCACGAGCGCTGGCACAGGCCCTGGTGGCTCAGTCACCCCAAGCTCTGGGAGCAACAAAACGGGCCATGCGGCAGGCGGCGAACCTGTCGCTTGACGACACGCTAACGCTTGAAGGCGCACTGCAGGATGAGTGTAAGGCCACCGAGGATTTTCACGCTCGCGTGGCTGCTTTTCGTCAGCGCCGCCGCAATTGATCCAGCGCTTGTTGGTAATCCGCACGCAGCGTGGCTACTTCATCGGCCACGCTGCTCAGTGTGGTAATGCCCCCCACTCCCTGCCCGGCACCCCAAATATCCCGCCACGCTTTTGCCTTGCTGCTGCCGCCTGATCCATAGCGCATGGCGCTTTTGTCGCCCTCTGGCAGTGCCTCTGGGTCAAGCCCGGCCAGCTCGATGCTTTGGCGCAGGTAGTTTCCGTGCACGCCGGTAAACAGGTTGGTATAGACGATATCCCCCGCAGCGGCTTCCAGTACCATCTGCTTGTATGCGGGCTGAGCATTGGCTTCCTGGGTGGCAATAAAGCGCGTGCCCATATACACCATGTCCACGCCCAGCGCCTGAGCGGCAGCGATCTGCTCGCCTTTGGTTATCGCCCCTGCCAGCACCAGCGGGCCATCGTAAAACTGCCTGACCTCCGCCACAAAAGCGAAGGGGTTAAGCCGCCCCGCATGGCCGCCTGCCCCATGGCAGACCAAAATCAGCCCATCCACCCCGGCATCGATGGCTTTTTTAGCGTGCCTCAGCGTGGTCACATCGTGAAATACCATGCCGCCATAGGCGTGTACCTGCTCGACCACCCGATTGGGCGCATGCAGGCTGGTAATGATCAGCGGCACCTTAAACTCAGCGCATAGCGCCACATCATGCTCCAGGCGGTCATTGGTGGGGTGCACGATCTGATTCACCGCAAACGGCGCGGCGGGCTGCTGCGGATTCTGAGCGTTATAGTCGTCTAAGGTATCGGTAATCTGCTGCAGCCACTCCCGAAGCACTTCCGCAGGCCTGGCGTTCAGCGCCGGAAACGCGCCAATAATCCCCGCCTTACACTGGGCAATCACCAGCTCAGGGCCAGAAACGATAAACATGGGAGAGCCGATAACCGGCAGCGTCATCGAGGCAGTCAGTTGGGTTAGCATACGTGGCTCATTATCATTGTTTGTAAGCCCATCAGCGTGAAAACCCCAAAAAGGGGTTTTAAGGCATGGCCAAAATAGTTGGCATGGCCGGAACAGCCCGTAGCGGGGGTCTTTCGCCAGGGATGGCGAAAGTAGCGCCCATGGACGGGTTTACAGCGCCCCCGCCTAGGGCTATTCCGGACGGCCTCCTAAACTTACAGCTTGCTTTCCAGCTCAGGAAGAATCTCAAACAGATCCCCTACCAGGCCGTAGTCGGCGACCTGGAAGATCGGCGCTTCGTCGTCTTTGTTGATCGCGACGATCACTTTGGAGTCTTTCATGCCCGCCAAGTGCTGAATCGCACCTGAAATACCCACCGCAATGTAGAGCTCAGGCGCGACGATCTTACCGGTCTGGCCCACCTGCATGTCGTTGGGTACGAAGCCCGCGTCTACCGCCGCGCGAGAAGCGCCAATGGCCGCGCCCAGCTTGTCGGCAATGCCGTCCAGCAGCTTGAAGTTCTCGCCGTTGCCCATGCCACGGCCGCCGGAGATGACGACCTTGGCGCCACCGAGTTCCGGGCGGTCGCTCTGGGCTAGCTCTTCTTTGACAAAGCTGGATTGGCTGTTGTCAGCGGCGAACG